>JAFOCV010000103.1 GCA_017381015.1 Bacteroidaceae bacterium | reverse complement strand
CGTCGTTCATCTGTACTCTGTAGATTCGCTCGTCGCTCGTCGTTAATCGTTAATCGCTCTTGCAGGGGTGTAAATGACTGAAAAACGGCAAAAGGAAGGAGAAAACAGTGGCAGCACCGAGATAGACAAAGTACTTAAACACTGTCGGGAGGCCCGAAAGCACAAAAATAATTATTGAAATATTGTCGGGGCGCCCGAAAGCATAAAAATAATTATTGAAGCACCGTCGGGGCGCCCGAAAGCACAAAAATAATTGTTGAAGCATCGTCGGGGCGCCCGAAAACATAAAAATAATTATTGAAGTATTGTCGGGGCGCCCGAAAAACGGCAAAAGGAAGGTGAAAACGGTGGCACCACAGAGAGAAAATAAACCTAAAACAATTTCCAAACTCTTTTGACAAGCTCCCTAGAGCAAAGGGAGGCAAAAAAAACATTTTGACAAGCTCCCTAGAGCAAAGGGAGGCAAAAAAAACATTTTGACAAGTCCCCTAGAGCAAAAGGAAGTAAAAAAAACATTTTGACAAGTTCCCTAGAGTAAAGGGAGGTAAAAAAAACATTTTGACAAGTCCCCTAGAGTAAAGGGAGGCAAAAAAAACGTTTTGACAAGCTCCCTAGAGCAAAGGGAGGCAAAAAAAACGTTTTAACAAGCTCCCTAGAGTAAAGGGAGGCTTTCCCCAAATGGGGACGTGCTCACTCAAGAAAAACAAGGCTTTCCCCAAATGGGGACGTGCTCACTCAAGAAAAACAAGGCTTTCCCCAAGTGGGGACATGCTCCCTCAGGAAAAAGGAGGCTTTCCCCTGAATTTGAAACACAAGTTTACCCAAATAGTAACATATTCTAACAGCAAGAGCAGTGAGGCACACACCCCACTGCTCTGCTTGTATATGATATATGTCCTTTTACTCGCTCATCGCAAACAACCCACTCCTTGGCGCTAGCCAACATCGTGTTTTCATCCGTGGGCTATCGTGCGTAGCTGCGACTAGCCCTCGTGTTGTTAATAAAAAACCCTTGGCGTTCCTTTGCGTCTTTGCGTGAGAAAAAACAGTTTCTTGTGCTATCTGTTGACAAAAAGTAAATCTTTCGCTAATCTCTAGTCTCTCGTCGTTAATCGTATCTCTGTACTCTGAATACTCGCTAATCGCTCAACGCTCATCGAGTAACTACCCACTGCTCTATGTTGCGAGTCTCCTTGCTAACATTGGCGCCGATGCGGATGATTTCTCTACCATCGGTAGCAAAGGGAAGTGCGTAGTCTTTGGCAAGTATTTGATGCAGGGCTTCTTCGGCACTGCCCTCAAACTTTAGTTCTATAATATATATGTACTTATCAGTTCCGATGAGCAAGTCTATGCGACCACGACTGGTACGATACTCTGCCTGAACATAAAAGCCCATCAACTTGGTAATGATGTACATCACGTTCTGATAGTGATTTTCCAGCTCGCGTATCAGCTCGTAGGGAGTATCTGCCAGGAGGGATTGCATCAGTTTCATGAACTTGTTGACATCGCCACCTCGAAGGCTCAGTACAAAGTCTCTGACTATTGTCTTCTGAGCAGAAGTTTGGCAATATGTATAATACGGTAGAAGGAACTCAATGAAGCCTTGACGAACCTCTTCATTGGGATAATCCAGTTTGTAAACACCAAACTCCTTGTCATATCCTTTTATGGTTAGATAACCACTCTGAAAAAGAACAGGTATAGGATTGATATCAGCACGATGGATACTACTTAAAGCACTTTCTGACGTTTCATAGTTAGACAATGCTTGAAGGTCAAAACCAGACTTCTTCAATAACTCTACCAAATACGTTGGTGTACCAGTTGCAAACCAATAGTCGTCATATCTATTATCGCTTAATGTCAAAAGCACACTAAAGGGATTGTACATGCCTACTGAATTTTCACAGAAATGATATCCATCGTACATACGTCGCAATTTCTCGTATGCTTGCTCCTTGGTTTGGTTATTAGCATCAGCCAGCTCTACTATTACTTCATCAAAGTTGGCATGTAGTTCCTTTTCTGTGATACCGCATACCTCTGCATAATGGGGACTCATTGAGATATCCTTCAGATTGTTCAAGTCGCTAAACACGCTCACCTTGCCAAACTTGGTCACACCAGTGAGCATGGTAAAGCGAAGGTCGGCATCGGCGCTCTTCAGCACTCCATAGAAAGCCTTCAGAGTGTTACGGAACTGGTCCTGCAGCTCCTCATTGCCAATGGCCTGGAGTATGGGTTTGTCATATTCGTCGATGAGAACAACTACCTTCTTGCCGGTCTTTTCTTTGATAGAACGAATCAAATGACGAAAACGTCCCTCCGAACTCTTATCTACTGCTTCGCTATTATACTCTCGTTCATATACCGTCAACTGGTCATGAAGCAAGTCATGCAGGTCCTGCAACTTGGTAAAAGGCTTTGCATTCAAGTCAAGATGTATCACAGGGTACTCCGTCCAATCCTTTTCCAAATCCGCTATGGCAAGTCCTTCAAACAGTTCCTTCTTTCCCTCGAAGTATGCCTTCAAGGTAGAAAGCAACAAACTCTTTCCAAAGCGACGAGGACGACTGAGGAAGTAACAAGAACTCTCATTCACCATCTTATACACCAGAGCCGTTTTGTCTACATAAACAAAACCCTCCGAACGCAACTTCTCGAATGTCTGAACACCTATAGGATACCTCATAAACGCAATTTCTTGAAAAATTCCAAGCGAAGATACAAATATTTAAGCAAATACCACCAGAAACAACAGAATAATAGCAAAAATAAGTTCCAAAAGCCATTTAATCTTCCATATCTATACTAGCCTGACAGGAAGTCTATTCGCTTTCAATAGCACTTTGTGCTTCCTCCTTGTTGTGCACACAACTGACCTGTAGAACACACAATACTGCAAATACGCATAAGGAAAAGACATGTTTCATAAACAATACATTGAATTTGGATATACTTTCGCTACTTATTTACCTACCTATATATAATACAAATACGTCTATACATTTGTCACGCGCCACCAATGCAATTGAATACGTTTTTATAATATATGTTTGGTAACTGTTTCACGACGCAAAGGTACACATTATTATCGTGAAAGCCAAGGCATGAAACGACATTCTCATTACCGCAAATAATAAAAATACGTCCTGTTTTTTTACTGCCCAACAATAATTATCCAAAAGGAATCTGGATGTATGACCTGAGTAGCATCTTGTTATCTCCATTCCCACAAAAGGGTAAACGAAAAAAGCGCCACTCCCTTCTAGCAGGGAATGGCGCCTAATTATTGCAATTTAGAATTATTCGGCACTTGCTGTCTCCTCAGCAGCCTCTACTGCGGGAGCTTCTGCAACAGGAGCTTCTGCTGCCTTCTTGCCAGAGCGACGAGTGCGCTTAGCCTTCTTAGCAGTCTTTGCCATGTTCTCATTGAAGTCTACCAACTCGATGAAGCACATGGGTGCATTATCGCTGGGACGATTGCCAGTCTTGATAATACGGGTATAACCACCAGGACGATCAGCAACCTTTGCACTGATTGTACCGAACAGCTCGGTGATAGCCTGCTTGTCCTGCAGATAGCTGAACACTACACGACGTGCATTTGTTGTATCTTCCTTTGAGCGGGTGATCATAGGCTCTACATACTTCTTAAGAGCCTTGGCCTTAGCCACAGTCGTAGTGATTCTTTTGTGCATGATCAGAGATACTGCCTTGTTGCTCAACATAGCTGCTCTGTGTGATGCAGTACGACTTAAGTGATTGAATTTCTTATTATGTCTCATAAGTTTTTTTAATCTTTATCTAGTTTGTATCTTGAGATGTCGGTTCCAAACGACAGATTCAGACTCTCTAGCAAATCATCAAGCTCAGTGAGCGATTTCTTACCAAAGTTGCGGAACTTAAGTAGGTCTGACTTGTTGTACTGAACAAGGTCTCCTAGTGTATCCACATCAGCAGCCTTCAAGCAGTTAAGAGCACGAACACTTAGATCCATGTCTACAAGCTTGGTCTTGAGCAACTGACGCATGTGAAGTACCTCTTCATCAAACTCCTCATTGCTATCACCATCACAGTTCTCCAATGTAATCTTGTCGTCAGAGAACAACATAAAGTGATAAATAAGGATTCGTGCAGCTTCCTTCAGTGCATCCTTTGGGTGAATGGAACCATCAGTTGTGATTTCCAGTACGAGCTTCTCGTAGTCAGTCTTCTGCTCTACGCGGTAGTTCTCTACTGCATATTTCACATTTCTGATAGGAGTGTAAATTGAATCGATGGGAATTACGTTAACATCGGTGCAGTACTCGCGATTCTCCTCAGAGGGAACGTAACCACGACCTTTATTAATACTAATCTCCATCTGCATCGTTGCCTTGGCATCAAGATGGCAAATAACTAAGTCAGGGTTTAACACTTCAAATCCAGTCAGATACTTGTTGAAATCTCCAGCCTTGAGCTCTGTCTTGCCCTCAACCTTGATGCTTACTTTCTCTGTCTCGAATTCATCTACTAACTGCTTGAAGCGAACTTGCTTCAAGTTAAGTATAATGTTGGTAACATCCTCCTTTACACCAGGTACTGTAGCAAACTCGTGCTCAACACCACGGATAGACACCGTATTGATAGCAAAGCCATCTAGTGAAGAAAGAAGTATGCGGCGCAAAGCATTACCAACGGTAGTACCGAAGCCACCCTCAAGAGGACGAAACTCGAACTTGCCGTACTTGTCGTCCGCTTCCAACATTAATACCTTATCAGGTTTTTGAAATGCTAATATCGCCATCCTTAATTATTATTTAGAGTACAACTCAACGATCAACTGCTCCTTGATATTCTCAGGAATATCTGTACGCTCGGGCTTGTGAAGAAGCTTACCAGACTTGGTAGCCTCGTCCCACTCGATCCAAGGGTACTTGCTGTGGTTGAAACCTGCCAAAGCATCAGCAATAACTTCGAGGCTCTTTGCACGCTCACGAACACCTACAATCTGGCCGGGCTTTACTGCATAGCTAGCAATACCTACTACCTTGCCATCAACGGTGATGTGCTTGTGGTTAACCAACTGACGTGCAGCACGACGAGTGGGAGCAATACCCAAACGGTATACTACGTTGTCAAGACGGCACTCCAAATTCTGCAAAAGAATCTCACCAGTGATACCATTGGTACGAGCAGCCTTCTCAAACATGTTACGGAACTGCTTCTCCAATACACCGTAGGTATACTTAGCCTTCTGCTTCTCAGCCAACATCACACCGTACTCAGAAGTCTTGCGACGACGGTTGTTGCCATGCTGACCAGGAGGGAAGTTTCTGCGTGAACGAACTTTCTCAGATCCCAAAATAGTCTCGCCGAAACGGCGGTCAATTCTTGACTTAGGTCCAATATATCTTGCCATAATCTTTACTTAACTTAAAATAAGGTCCTTGGTGAATTATACTCTTCTTCTCTTAGGAGGACGACAACCGTTGTGAGGAAGTGGAGTAACGTCGATAATCTCGATTACCTCGATGCCTGCACCATGTACGGTACGAATAGCAGACTCACGACCATTACCGGGTCCCTTAACGTATGCCTTCACCTTGCGCAAGCCCAAATCAAATGCAATCTTTGCGCAATCCTGAGCTGCCATCTGAGCAGCATAAGGAGTATTCTTCTTACTACCACGGAAACCCATCTTGCCGGCAGAAGACCAAGAAATTACCTGACCCTCGCTGTTAGCCAAAGACACGATGATATTATTGAAGGAACTGTGAACGTGCAGCTGACCTAAAGCGTCAACCTTTACATTTCTTTTCTTTGCTGCAACTGTTTTCTTTGCCATATCAATTATTATTTAGTAGCCTTTTTCTTGTTAGCAACGGTCTTCTTCTTACCCTTACGTGTACGAGCATTG
>JAFOCV010000102.1 GCA_017381015.1 Bacteroidaceae bacterium | reverse complement strand
GATCAAACTCTTCATTGTAAAATATCGTTTATCTTTCTCATTTAAGAGATATCGATAATCTTTTTTGTTTGACACCTTGGCAAAGGGAATCGACAAGTTTTTCTCTTTTACCCTCCGTAGCACATCAATAAGACATGCACGGAGCCTGTACTACAATTTCTGTCTATGAAAATCTGTCAAAGAACTCTTTCTTCGTAGCGCAACAAAAACATCCTCCAGCTTGGCTCGTAGGAGGTGTTCCCGTTTTGCGAGTGCAAAGGTATGACTTTTCCGCAAACCTGCAAAGGAATGGGAAAGATTTTTTAAGAAAAATAAGAAAAAAGAGTGTAAAACGGACAATAATAACCGAAAGGAGGGGGAATACACCTTATTATATAATATATAGGGAAGGGAGAAAGACTCTCCCCCGGCCCCTCTGCAAGAGAGGGGAGTAGATAGTACTGAACGGTGAGCCATGAGCAGATTAGCGATTATATCCACCTGCTCCGCGCTTCGCGCTCGTCGCCCCTGTCTCAGGGGGACAAAGTGGGCGAGAGTTTTTGTCTTCGTCTTCGTTATCGTTATCGTTTTTATCCCTCCCCTCCTCCACTTCGCTCGTCATCCCTGTCTCAGGGGAACAAAATGGGAGATGGCACAATGGAGCAATGAGAGGGTGATTTTGTCCTCATTGAGGACGAGGGTGTGTTGTCATTGAGGACGAGGGTGCGTTGTCATTGAGGACAGAGGTGCGTTGTCATTGAGGACAAAGGTGTGTCGTCGAGGAGAACAAAAGTGCGTTGTCGGGGAGTGTAATTTTGATGCTCTGCTGAATTAGTGTACTATGGCACACAAAAGAAGAACCGTGGACTTGTGTCCACGGTTCTGTATAGTAAGTTTTGCCTTATGTCTTTAAGGGATTACCAGGCCTGTTCCCAAATGCCGGGACGAGAGGGGGTATTATCCTCACGACCGAGAGGTTCAAAATCATCCTTGTTACCATCTGTAATCTGATCACCCTGTGTGGACAATGCAATTATAGCCTCTATTTGAACTTCAATAGCCTCAACTTCGGGAGTGATATATGTTTTCTTCATAACTTTATCGTTTTTATCGTTTATATTCATTTAAGATTTAGCTCATCCTCCCTGTCCCGTACCTCACGGTAAAGGAGCAGGGGGTGAACAGGGAGTCCGAAGACCCCACTATAAACTAAAACTAAAACTGTATTCTTACTCTATTACTTGATTACTACCTTACCGTTAACAATGAATACACCCTTCTGAGCGTTCTGTACGCGACGGCCAGCGAGATCATAAACCACAGCTTTTGCATTCTCGTCTTCACCTTCTACGCTCTCAATGGCAGTCTCCGTACCATCAAAGAACAAAGCATTGTAACGAGAAGAAGCAGAAGCCAATGTCAAGTAGCACTTGTATTTCTCCAAACCATAATTAGCACCTTCTGCTACGGGGAAGAAACCTATCTTACCAGTACTCTTCTGTCTAGCCAATACATAACTACCATCAGGAACTATAGTATTATCTTCCAGTACACCTGTCAACAAGCCTCTTTTTACATTCTCAGTACCAGCACCATTGCTATAGCCAATCAACTGGTAGGTAGTGCCTATCTTATCCTCTGCTACCTGAATAATCATAGGAGAATTCTTAGTTGTACCATCAGCATACTCAGTCAAAGAAAGAACATTACCCTCAGTGGCTGCACAAGAATAGCGTGTCCATCCCTCTGGCTTAGCCCAGTTGATAGGAAGAATAATTGTACCCCACTCTGCCTTTGGAGTGTATGCAATACTGAGGAGTTCGCCATGATTCGTTACTGCATTTTTGTAAGCTGTCAAAGCACTTTTAGCTAGTTCGTATGCAGACAAAGTAGCAAACAAGGTATGAATATCGTTCGCATTGTTCACAGTTACATTCAATTCACTCTCAACAGCAGCCAAGTTGTCAATAGCCTCGTTGATAACGCTGGGGGCAGCGAATTCGCTCGGAGATATTATTTCTGTTGCATTTTCATCAATGGCTATCTTCTGATAACTTGATGCAGTAGCCTCTGGAGCAACATACTTATTGGCATTGTACCAGTTCATGCACATTGTGGCCAGTTCCTCGTCGGTTGCCTCTTCCTCATAGATGTAGTGGTGAGCGTTTTCACCATCCCACCAGTTGACATTACCGTTGCCTTCAATATTCACCTGTCTTCCTCCAAAGAAGATGTTCCAAATATGCTCTACATTTGTATTATTAATGGAATATGTAAACGCATAGTCCTTGCTTGTTCCGATAGATGTTGTTTTGTCTCCACCACCATTCACATACTGAGGATATAAACCTGCATATACATTCTGCAGATATGCCTTATCACCATCCTTTACATACTTCCAAAGCTGACCGGGATTAGTTGCATCGTATTCCTGGTTCTGCATATCACATGTGTAACCATTGATACCGGTGAACGTTTTGCGAGTTGTACTTTGGATACGATAAATCTTGCCCTCCTGCATTTGCTCATCAGAGAACAGCAAATCGCCAAACTGAGAGAAGTCATACACTTCCTCTACCTTCAGAGCAGAACCTGTGTCACGACCAGTCCAGTAGCAGAGTACTCTTGTATTATCATGAGACTGACGATTGAATGCATAAGATTTTGCAGTAGGATGCTGAACATAGAACGCATCGGGGGCAGCACCTCCGTGTGTAGGAACCTCAAATGTCCATACCTCATTACCTGCAGTATTAGCAATCATGCGAGCTAAATTATCTTTATCACCAGCAGGAGCAGAAGGAGCAGAAAGAAGCATTTCAGAACCAGCAGCCTTATTGATGATTTTAAATCCGTCAAAAGGATTACCTATAAATGCCCACAAATAATTCTGAAGGCTCTTAACAGAATAAGAAGCATCATCAGCTACAATATACTCCTTTTCAGAATCATACTTCAGGTATGTAAACCCATCATCACGTATCTTCAATGCATACCAATGAGCGCTGGCATAATCAGAAGAAACAACAAAGGGAAGTTCACCTATTGTCAACTTAATAGTTTGATTAGCATTATCTACAGTAACAATCCCTTCTGGTTTTGTTGCTTGGACACCCAAAGGAAATTGCATAGTAATATTGGGGAATTCACCACCAACCATTGCAATGATTTCCTGTGTATACTTTACTTCATCATTGAAAGTAAAAGTATATGTAACTGTTACTTCTTGTTTGATTTCCACCTCTTCCAAGAAGAAATATTCGTGACCATTACCATTCCAACCATTCAACGTAGGATACTCGTTGTGCAACCAATGACGAGGGTTATCACTGCCTGAATGACGGAAAGCCGTCAAAGCCTCATCTGTAGCATGAGGAATCATCTCATAGTAACCAACATCTTCGTTGCTAGCATCTGAATACACAGTAACACCATTGCCACCCCAAACTTTACCCAAATAAACGTTGGTCTTGTAGTGCTTCAGCAAATACTTGCCTTCATTTTCACCTTCACCAGGGATAAACTGCCATACCTGATCAAGTGTAGCACCATCATACACAGCCATTGCACCTTTGTTGCTTGAGTTAGGTACAATTGCATGAGTAGCACCGCGAGTTGTACTATAAATACGATAGTACTTTGTTGCGTCAAAATCCGTAATCTTAATTGCCGTCTGTGCCCATGCCCCCAGTGCAGAGAGCAGCACAGTAAATAAAAGTAAAAGTTTTTTCATTGTTGTTTTAATTATTGTTTATGATTTTTATGTTTGCAGACCATAACATACGCATCATCCCCTCATGGCACGAGCTGACACTCGTTCCATGAGGGGATGATGAAAAGAAGGTTGCGCGAGGAGCCTCCTCGCGCGTACCTTTTAATATATGTGCTTGCTTGCTTGCTTGCTTGCTTGCT
>JAFOCV010000011.1 GCA_017381015.1 Bacteroidaceae bacterium | reverse complement strand
CTGATGATGTCGGCTTGCATCATCAGGATGCTCTCCATTACATTGGCAACAGCATTCTTGTCTACATTTTCATACTGGCTGAGTGCTATACACTCGGCAAATAATTCTGAGCACAAGTAATTGATGCCCTTCTTGAGTTTACGCTTGTTCATGGCTTGATTATGTATTAGGTTGTTAATTTGATAATTCTCAGCTAAATCGTGTGATTGGCTTGTTTTTCTGTTGCTAAGGTATATATAAATTTAGACATACGCAAGAGAGGATTTGTATTTTCGAAATATTTTAGGAGAAAAATAAATTTTGCTTGATTTAAGTAGTGAATATTGGCAAAAATTTCCTACCTTTGCTTTGCAAATAATATTATCACAATTTAAATATTTTTTAAGACAATGGAAAAAAGTGCATTGCAGATTGCAAGAGCAGCTTATCAGCCTAAGCTGCCTAAGGCTCTTCAGGGTGCTGTAAAGGCTATGGAAGGTGCCGCTACACAGAGCGTTGGTAACCAAGAAGAAATCAAGGCTCTTTTCCCCAATACTTATGGTATGCCCGTAGTAGAGTTCGTTTCTGCTGAGAGCGAGAACAACGAGGCTATCAACGTAGGTATTATCCTGTCAGGTGGTCAGGCTCCTGGTGGTCACAACGTAATCAGCGGTCTTTATGACGGTGTTAAGTCTCTCAACAAGGACAGCAAGCTATACGGCTTCTTGATGGGTCCTGGTGGTTTGGTTGACCACAAGTATGTTGAGTTCACAGACGAGCTTATCGACGAGTACCGCAACACTGGTGGTTTCGATATCATCGGTTCTGGTCGTACAAAGCTAGAGAAGGAAAGTCAGTTCGAGGCTGGTATCGAGATTTTGCGCGAACTTGGTATCAAGGCATTGGTTATCATCGGTGGTGACGACTCTAACACCAACGCATGTGTATTGGCAGAGTACTATGCTGCTAAGAATTACGGCGTACAGGTAATTGGTTGTCCTAAGACCATCGACGGTGACTTGAAGAACGAGCAGATTGAGACTTCTTTCGGTTTCGATACAGCTTGTAAGACCTACTCTGAGCTTATTGGTAACATTCAGCGCGACTGTAACAGTGCTCGTAAGTACTGGCACTTCATCAAGTTGATGGGTCGTAGCGCTTCACACATCGCTCTTGAGTGTGCTTTGGAGACTCAGCCCAACGTATGTTTGATTTCAGAGGAAGTTGAGCAGAAGGAAATGTCTCTTGACGATGTAGTAACATACATCGCTCAGATTGTAGCTGACCGTGCAGCTGATGGCAACAACTTCGGTACCGTATTGATTCCCGAGGGCTTGATCGAGTTCATCCCCGCTATCAAGAAGCTTATTCAGCAGTTGAACGAGGTACTTACCGATCCCGCAACTGGTGAGTCTCGCGAGTTTGCTAGCGCTGAGGAGCAGATTGCATTCGTTAAGGGTAACATCGCACCTGAAAATCTTGCTATCCTTGAGTCTCTACCCGCAGACGTAGCTCGTCAGCTTTGTCTTGACCGTGACCCCCATGGTAACGTACAGGTTTCTCTCATCGAGACAGAGAAGTTGCTCAGCCGCATGGTAGAAAGCAAGCTTGCTGCTATGAAGCAGGAAGGCAAGTACTCTGGTAAGTTCAGCGCTCAGCACCATTTCTTCGGTTACGAGGGTCGTTGTGCTGCTCCTTCTAACTATGATGCTGACTACTGCTACAGCCTTGGTTACAACGCTAGCCGTTTGATTGCTAATGGCAAGACCGGTTACATGAGCGTAATCAAGAACACAACAGCTCCCGCTGCAGAATGGATTGCCGGTGGTGTGCCCATCACAATGATGATGAACATCGAGCGTCGTAATGGTGCCAACAAGCCCGTTATCCGCAAGGCATTGGTTGAGCTAGAGGGTGCTCCCTTCAAGTTCTTCGCTGCTAACCGTGAAAAGTGGGCTAAGGAAACTGCTTACGTATATCCCGGTCCCATCCAGTACTGGGGTCCCACAGAAGTATGTGACCAGTGCACTAAGACTCTTGCTTTGGAGCAGGCTAAGTAATTGCTAATGCCTCAACAAAGGAAGACTAACAATAAAAACCGCCGGACTTCTTCTCATAAAAAAGGGAAGAAGTCTGGTGGCTTTTCTTTTTTCTCCTTCTTGCGCAAAGTGCCCGTGTGGTGGGGTATACTTGGCGGAGTTGGAATCGTAGCTCTCTACTGCTTCATCCTCTTTCATTTCTTTGTCGACCCCTATAGTTTTCAGTGGAAAGCCATTTATGGAGAAACCACTTACCCTGCTGAATATGTAGTGAGGGGCATTGACGTTAGCCATTATCAGGAAAAGATAGATTGGGAACGTCTTAGAAATGCCAATATGGGTAACGACCCCGTTACCTTTGTCATTATCAAGGCCACAGAGGGTGTCAGCCTCATGGACGATTGCTTTAATGACAATTTCTATCAAGCTCGTCGCAATGGACTTATCCGTGGAGCATATCATTTTCTTACTCCCGACGTTTCTGCCAAGAAACAAGCATCTTTTTTCTTGCGTCAGGCACACTTAGAGGAGGGCGACCTTCCTCCCGTACTTGATATAGAAGATGAGCGCAAGTGGTTGGCTTCTGGTAAAAACAAAGCTCAGATTCAGCGCATGGCTCTTGATTGGCTCGATGAAGTTGAGAAACATTACGGTGTTAAACCTATTATATATAGTAGTTATCGCTTCCGTCGCGATATACTTAGCGACAAGCGTTTCAATCAGTATCCCTTCTGGATGGCACACTACTATGTCTCCCAACCAGCCAACGACATCAAATGGCACTTCTGGCAACATACCGATTGTGGTAAACTTTCTGGCATCCGTGGCCCCGTTGATTGCAATGTGTTCCATGGTACTAGAGAAGAACTTCAGGAAATGCTTATCAAGGAGATTCCCATTAGATAACCATTTTCTTTAGTTTGATTTTCCATATCCTGCCCCTGATTTGTATTTCCTAAGCTTCTGAAATGCCTTCTTGTCTGAAGAAAGGCATCATCCCAACTTGTATTGTCCTTTTTAGCATAAGGAATGATATAATCCTGTTTTCCAAACTCTGATTTGTTGTTCAAACTTCAATAAGAGTTTCTCCATTTTTATCCTCTTTAATAATGTTTTATTCATTATTTTTCTCATTATTTTTGATTTTTTGCTTCTAGACACCTAATATTTGCCTCTTTTTTCACTCTCGGCCCAGCAAATGATTTTATTTTCCATAAAAAATCTATATTTTTGCACACTGATAATAAGACAAACTAAACAAACACAACCCAATTCTATAATGAGACGAAAAAGAGAATATATACCCTCGTCAGCCTCGTTTGCCGATAGTAAGCCCCACTTCGAAATTCTGGACGGTCTTCGTGGAGCCGCAGCCTTGATGGTAGTATGGTATCACGTATTCGAGGGCTTTGCCTTTGCCGGAGGTACTGCTATTGACACCTTCAATCATGGTCACCTGGCTGTTGACTTCTTTTTTATGCTTTCTGGTTTTGTTATCAGTTATGCCTATGACGACAGATGGAAGCCCTACTTCTTCTTCCATCGCAAATCACTCACTCTGGGCAGCTTCTTCAAGCGTCGCCTCATTCGTCTGCATCCTATGATTGTCATGGGCGCAGTGATTGGTGTTATTACCTTTTTGATACAGGGTGGTGTTAAATGGGATGGCACAGAAACTCCCATGCCATGGGTGTTCATAGCTATGTTGCTCACCATGCTCTTTATTCCTGCATACCCTGGAGCCAATTATGATGTTCGTGGCAATGGCGAGATGTATTCGCTCAATGGTCCTGCCTGGTCGCTCTTCTTTGAATACATTGGTAACATAATCTATGCTCTGTTTATCCGACGTATATCATACAGGGCTCTTGCTCTCTTGGTTATTGTCACTGGCTGTGCATGGTCATGCTTTGCTATCAGCAACATATCCGGCTATGATATGCTTGGTGTGGGCTGGACCTTAGATGTTGTCAATTTCTGTGGCGGTTTGCTTCGTATGTTATTTCCCTTCACCTTAGGAATGCTCATGGCCAGAAGCTATAATCCCATCTCCATTCCAGGCATCTTCTGGATATCTATTGCTATTCTCTTTGGCCTGTTCTCATTGCCTTTTATACCTGCCACTATTGTTGACCCTGCACCTACTATCAGTTTCAATAGTGCTTTTGAGTTATTTGCCATCATATTCGTCTTCCCTTGGATAATATGGTTTTCTGCAGGTGGCAATCTTTCAAATACTTTCTCTCGTAGAGTTTGCAAATTCCTGGGCGACCTGTCCTATCCTCTATACGTTGTTCACTATCCCGTGATGTATCTTTTCTATGCATGGTTGATACAGACGGAGCAATACACTCTTGCCGAGACATGGCCCGTGGTTCTAATAGTATTCAGTCTTAATATTATCCTGGCTTACTTGTGCCTGAAGCTATATGACGAACCAATTCGTCGATGGTTGGCAAAAACGTTTATCAAGTAGACTTGTCCTTTTCGTTCAATAATAAATGCAAAAGCTGTGGCCCGTCTTCCGTGAGCCACAGCTTTTATTATACCTATATTTTAGGGTAGGGGAGAAAGCTCCTTAAATCTTGCCCAGGATGCGGTCCATTACCCAGTTGACACTTGTAGCCGAAACGCAATCACAATCGCAGGTAGTAATGCCTTGCAGATGTTTCACCACCTTTTCTATCAGGGGCAATTGCACATGCTTGGGATTGGCAATGACTATTTCTTCCTTGCCATGGCTCGTCTGTAATACTATGGGACTGTATGTAAATACAGAGAAGCACAATCGTCCCTTCTCACCAATGAGTTCTATCTGGTCGGTGCGAGCACTCTCATGGCCAACGAAGCACCAGCTACCGCTACCGGGCATACCGTCCTGGAAGGCAAATGCTGCAGATACCGTATCTTCCGTCTGATACAATTTACCTCTGTTGGCTTGAAAACCGCTCACGTACACAATAGGTCCAAACAGTTCCTGCAGTAGGTCCAACTGATGTGGAGCCAAGTCGTAAAAGTATCCTCCGCCTGCTATGTCTCGCTGCACACGCCATGGTAGGTGCGTACTGTTGTAATCCAGGTCACGTGGTGGTACCGAGAATCTTATCTGCACATTGATAACCTTGCCTATGGCTTCCTTTTGCAATAGTTCCTTTACTTTGTTGAAGTAGGGGAGCTCTCGTCTGTAGTATGCCACAAAGCATGGCACGCCTGTCTCTTTGCTCACACGCATCACACGCTGACAATCCACATACGATGCCGCCAATGGTTTTTCCACATATACCGGTTTGCCTGCCCTCATTGCCATAATAGCATATGTTGCATGCGATGATGGCGGTGTGGCAATGTAAATGGCATTGACCTCTGGGTCATTGATGAGTGACTGAGCATCTGTGTACCATTTTGGTATGTTGTGACGCTCTGCATACGAGCGTGCCTTCTCGCTGCTACGCGACATTACGGCTGCCACGTTGCTACCTTCTATAATACTAAAGGCTGGACCACTTTTGCGTTCGGTGACCTCGCCGCACCCAATGAATCCCCATTGTATCTGTTTCATCTTTCTGCTAGAATGTAATCCGTTTTGTGTATCAGTTGAAGAAGTTCCATGAAAGACCAAAAGTAATGGTCATTGGGTTCATGGGCATGTGTGGAGCATAGAACATATTGCCCTCTCCTGCATTCACGTGCGATGCATTAATATAGAAGCGACAATGCTTCAGATGCATATTGGCATAGGCATTGATGATGGGATAGTTGCCTATCTTCACACGTGTATGTGAATCGTCCTGTATCGCAAACATTCCCACGGCTCCGTAATAGTCGGGAGCATAGTATGAAGTAAAGTATCTCAGGTCTGCTCCCAATTGTATTCTCAGCACCTTGGCCAAACGGAATTGCAGGTACATATTTGAATACACATTGATAGCTGGCAAAGGCAGAGCCTCCTTGTTTGTACTGTACTGGAAGGTAACCTGATTTTCCCAACCAAAGAATTTCCAAATCAAATCCTGAGATATGCCGGCAGTGAATACCTCAATGCTATTTTCGCTCTGGCGTACTGCTACGTCGTGAGTGAAATCTTCCGGTCTTATACTATTCTCATTAGCTCCATTGCGCAACGTATTTGCCATGGCCAGGTAAGTATAGTTGGTAAGGTTATCCCATCCGAAGAACAATTTGGTGCGGGTCTTGCTATAGTTTACTTCTGCACGTACTCCTGTTCGGAACTGTCTGGCCAGGTCGTTGTTATTCCAGTTGACATAGGCGTTGCGATAGTTTCTAATCAGATATGAAGGTCTTTGATTCTGCAACAGCGCTCTCACCACCAATTGTGCAGAATCGCGCTTGCCCAGTTTGAAGTTCAAATCGCCCTCGGCCTGAACATTAAAGTCGCCTATATTTGTTCCTATCAGGCACAGGTCACCGTTTACATTATAGTGAATCAGTTTACCATTCGTTTTGCTCAATTGTGCGCCCACCAGGAAGTCATTCTCTGCCTCATAATCATACCTCGTTGTGTCTGGCAAGTGAGTGGGCTGTCCGTATCTGCGATACTCGTGTGTGGCAAAGAAGGTAAGGCCCATCTTCACCCACTTCTTGAATCCCTCGTTCATCGCCAGACCAATGGTGTTGCGTATGCTCATTGCCTTGGTTCGGTCTTCAATGTCCGAGTTTTGACCCCAGAACTTGTTTGTATAATAAGAGGAATTGCTTCCTTGGTCATAGAATGTATGCCTCATGTTGCGCATCTCGAATGTGTGGATGATGCTTGCAACGGAGATAAATTCCGTGGGATTGACCAACTTGCTCTTCCAATCGTTGCGCAACGAGTCAATGGCATTCTTGCGTGCTACGCTATCCTTCGATAGTACCTCTCTGATAGAGTCGGAAAGCATGATAAACAGGTCGCTGTCCGATGGAGGTTGTGGCTTTAGCGAATCGGGTACTTCTATCTCCTTGTCATAACCCAGATGATAGCGATGTGTCAGATAGTAAGTCTCATCATCGTTCTTGTTCCATGTGGATTGCAGGTTGACTGGGATGTCATTCGTACTGAATTTCTGCTGATACTTCCATGGTTCGGTAATATACGTGTCGTCTTCAAGACCACCATTTTCTGCATTCTTCAGATGGTTGGTATTGATGTAGGCATGCATGTTGTATCTTTCGCCCAGGTGATATCCATAGAAAGTGGCACCAAATTGGCTATTCTGCTGATTGAAATAATAACCACGTGCATAGTTGTAGTCCAGCAGGAAGCCCACACCCGAAACCTTGTTGATATTCGTGGAGAAATTGCCTCTCACTCTGTCCTCACCATTTTGCTTATTGCCACACGAGTGATAAGCCAGATTCGTTATAGGGCTCTTGGTATTGGTAAAGAGAAAGTTGGAGACACCACCGCGGAAGTAGTCCAGCGGAGTGAGAAACAGAAAGTCGTTGTCTGTCTTTCTCTCCACAAAGATGCGCGATAGTCTAGCCGAACCTGTATTACCAGTGTGAGAGAAATGACCGGTCATTCCATCTTGCATCTTCCAGTTCTGGTAGTTGTGCACCACTGTGTCTGTATTCTCTGCTGGTATCACTGTACCCAGACGTGGGTCCACTTTCCATTGGAATACTCCCATTGGCAGTGGTACCTGCTTGCCTCGCGTTGTGTCTCGTCCCCAGGTGGATTTAGCACTGTTGCTCCTATAGTTATCCATTGTCTCCTGCTCCTCAAACGAATGGTCGTCTATTTGAGCAGAGACAGAAAAGCGGGCCCACCAAGGTAGGCCCACTAATATGATAAGTATTGTGATTAATTTCTTCAAAGTCAACGCTTATTATCTAAGAATCCTTATAATAATTTCAACAGCTTTGAATGCCATGCCTATTCCCACCAGGATGATACCATTCATCTTGTCATCGCTGAGGAAGTAAGTTGCCACGCCACAACCAGCTACTACCAGGAATACGTTGTTCAGTATACGTCTGGCTCTGTCTTTCCATTCGCCGCCATTACGCTTTGCTCGTATTTGGGCCACCTGTTCCTCCAGGCTTAGGTTTTCGTCTCTCTTCATATCGTGTAATAACGGTATTTCGTTGATAGTCTAGACGGCCTCTGCCTTATTCAACTACAAATTGACGCTTGGGTACCTTCTTGCCTTCCTCTTCCTGTTGTTTCTTGGCATTCTCCTCGAACATATCCATAGCGTTCTCGAAGATTTCCTCCACGCGGTCGATAGTCTTGCGACGGAACTTACCGCTCAAGGGGAGCACCTTGTTGCCTTTCTTGTTCAACGCTACCTCGTCGGTAATCCATTCCTCTGCACGATAGATGGTGCCGCCATTGCCTGTGGGCTGTATTTCTTCCCACTCCTCACCGTAGAGGTATGAAATCTGTGTCACAATCAGGTTCACTGTGTTGCCACTGATGGTAGCAGTAATCTGATAGCGGAAACGTGTCTTGTCTATGTTCAGGAATTTCTTGGTAAATACCAACCATTCCTCCACTCGTGCCGAGATGACACCATCGCTAGAACCATCGCTTATCAGTCTGGTGTGTGCGTCCACGATTCCTTTTTCCACCAGGTTGTCCTTGATGTAGAAAAGCATATTGTCAAACAACTGCTGCTCGCTCTGTCCGGGCACCTTAAATGATTTCTTATATGTTACGATACCATTTTCCACGGGCACAGCTCCCTTGAGATACTTGGCTGCGTGCTTGTCTTCCTTGGTTGAACCTGCAAATGACATCATGGGTAGCACCAATAACAATAGTAGAATAATCTTTTTCATGTGTGTATGCTTAATTAATTTGTTGTAGGTTGTTATGTTGTTTTATTTTTCTCCTTGCAAACTTACAACAAATATTTGAATTATTACTCTTTTGGCGTGGTAAAATTACCATCATGCTTCAGTTTCTTGCAATATATCGTCATTTCTAAACACAGAAACCCCTCTGTCCTTCCATTTCATCCATCCTTTTGTGGAGAAAACAGAGAGCAGAGGGGCTTCGTGATTTATACCAAACGTTACTCGTAACGTATAGCTTCGATGGGGTCCATCATAGCGGCTTTACGTGCTGGCAGATATCCGAAGAAGATACCGATGAAGGCACATACTGCGAAACTCAACCATACCGACCAGAATGGTACGCTGCATGGCATCATAAGCACTGTCTTTGCCAGATACGAACCTCCATATCCCAGCGCCACACCCAGGAAGGCACCTGTCAGAGAAATCATGATACTTTCAATCAGGAACTGTAGCATGATGTCTATGCCTCTGGCACCCACACTCATGCGCAGACCGATTTCTTTGGTTCGCTCGGTCACACTCACCAGCATGATATTCATAATGCCAATACCTGCCACCAGCAATGAGAAGGCTGCTGCTACTACCAGTATCAATGTGATACCATCCATCGTAGATGACATGGTGTCCATCATCTCCTGCTGAGAACGGATAGTGAAGTCGTTCTCATCTCCATCCTTGATTTTATGACTTCTTCTCAGGATTTCTGTCATTTCCTCGATGGCTTCGTCTGACATCTCTTCGCTCAATGCACTCACGGCTATGGAAGAATACCATGTCTGTGCTGCCACACGCTTCATCACCGTACTGTTGGGGGCTATCAACAGGTTGTCCTGGTCCATACCCCACGAATTGTATCCCTTGGACTTCAGGATACCCACCACGCGGAAGGGTATGTTCTTGAAACGTATTGTCTTGCCCACGCAATTGTAATCCTTACTGCCAAACAATTGCTCCACCACGGTGGTACCGATGACGCATACCTTGGAATTCTTCATACAGTCTTCCTCGGTAAAGCAATCTCCATCCTTCAGCTCCCACTTCTTGATGTCCAGGTATTCTGGACTCTCTCCGTACAGTGTGGCTGTGGTATTTTTGTTGCCATAAATTATCTGGCCACTGGCACTTACCTCTGCCGAAATGTGAGTAATCAGCGTGGCTTCTCTTCTGATTGCATCCACGTCTTCTTCTTTCAGTGTCTGCATGCTGGCAGGGTCGGGGCGAGCACCCGCAAACCTTCTCTCCGCACCGGGACGAATGGTTAGCAGATTGGTACCCATCTTGCTAAGTTCTGCCTTGACGTTTTCTTTCGAACCTTGACCGATTGCCATCATGATAATCACGGCTGCAACACCGATGATTATACCAAGCATACTCAAGAAGGAACGAAATTTATTGCTGAGTATTGCCTGTATGGCAACTTTAAATAGATTTATATAACTCATTGTATTTCTATTCTTTCGTATGTGAATGGATTAATCGTCCTGAGGCAATGGGAGAGCGTCCAGGGCTTCCTTGGCACTGAGGATATTATTGTTCTCTTCATCCGAGCATATTCTACCGTCGCGAAGCATGATGTTTCTGCTCGAGTACTGTGCTATCTCGGGATTGTGAGTAACGAAGATGATGGTACAACCCTTGCGGTGCAATTCCTGGAACAGGCACAATATCTCGAAGGATGTTCTTGTGTCCAGATTACCCGTTGCCTCGTCGGCAAGAATCACGGCGGGATTGTTTACCAGTGCTCGTGCAATGGCCACACGCTGCATCTGACCGCCAGACATCTGATTGGACTTGTGCTCCAGTCTGTCGCCCAGGCCTACTTGTTGCAGAGCCTTGATAGCTGCCTCTCTGCGCTGACGTGCATTGTAGTTCTGATTGTACATCAATGGTAGCTCTACGTTTTCCACTGCTGTGGTCTTTGCCAGCAGATTGTAGTTCTGGAAAATGAAGCCTATCTTTCTGTTACGCAGCACTGCACGTTCTCTGCGCTTCATCTTTCTCACGGGGACTCCGTCCAGGAAGTATTCTCCGCTGGTGGGAGTGTCCAGACAGCCCAACTGATTTAGCAGGGTGGACTTGCCCGAACCTGATGTGCCCATGATTGTAACGAACTCTCCTTCGTGTATCTTGAACGACACACCTCTCAGAGCCCTTACTGTTTCGCTACCAACATGAAACTCGCGCTTGACGTTTTGCAACTCTATGACGCATTTCCTGCCGCGCTCGTCTACGTTGGTGTTTTCCTTAAATTCTGCCATAATATTATATTATGTGTTTAAAGGGGGGAGGATTACTTCTTTGCTCCCTTATTGTTGTTGTTTCTGTTGCGAGGACCTGGCATGAAGGGGTTCTGTGTCTGCTGTTCGGGCATATCGGGCATATTCACGCGCTGGTCTGTTACCACCATGGTGCCTGTCTGCAAACCGCTCTTAATCTCCGTTAGCATACCGTTGGTCACACCTGTCTTCACGGGAATTGCCTTGTATGTCTCACCTTCGCGAATCCATACCTTGGGTGCTACCTGGCAATCTACGATAGTCTCACCTGGATTCAGTAGATTCTCCTTGGGGGTGAAGCGCAATGCCTTGGCAGGAACAGCCACCACGTCCTTGGTCTCCATAGTGTAGATAGTAACGTTGGCTGTTAGACCTGGCTTCAGTTTCAGGTCATCGTTGGGAGCCAGGATTACCACTTCGTATGTCACTACGTTGCTTTCTGTGGTTGCCTCCTGACGTACCTGCTGCACGCTACCATCAAATACTAGGGCTGGGAATGCATCTACGGTAAATGTTACGCGCTGACCTTCCACCACCTCACCTATGTCGGCCTCGTCCACATCTGCAATTACTCGCATCTGGGTCAGGTCTTGTGCAATATTGAATAGGGTGGGGGTGTTGAAGCTTGATGCCACAGTCTGACCCTCTTCCACTTCCTTGCTCAATACCACACCGTCAATGGGACTGGTGATTGTAGCATAACTCAGGTTGGTCTGTGCCTTCTTTACGTTCTGCTTGCGCTGAATCACTGTCTGCTGTGATTGTAGGAAGGTAAGTCTTGCCTTTTCATAGTCGTTGGCAGAAACGAGACCCTTATTAAACAGATTTTGGAATCTCTCATAGTTCAGCTTCTGGTACTCCAGGTCGCTCTCTGCACTCTGCAACTGTGCTGTAGCACTTTCCAGTTCTGAGATTAGATTTGTGCGATCCAGCTCGGCAATGACCTGACCTGCTTTTACAACGCTGTTGTAGTCTACGTACAACTTGCTCACAATACCAGATACCTGTGTACCCACCTGTACGCTGGTAACGGGTTCGATAGTACCAGTGGCTGTTACACTGGTGGTGATGTCCTCACGTGTAACCTCTGCCTCTGAATATTCAAATTTTGCCTCGCCTTGGCATGCAGTGAGCAATGCCAGTGCGCTCAATGTTGTAAGAATTGATTTATTCATATCTTTTGTTGTTTATATTTCGGTTGTGTATATTTCTCCAGTGTTTACAGGTCTAACTCTTCTCCTTGGTAGAACTTCAGCATCTGTATGTTCAGTAGCAATGTGTACTTGCTCTGCAATTTGTCCTGCTCAGCAGCCAGAATATTGTCGCGGCTCTGTAGCACATCCACCACGCTCTTCAGTCCGTTCTGGAATTGCTCGTTTACAAGGGCATAACTGGCTTCCTGGCTCTTGCACTTGGCCTTAGCAGAAGCAAATCTTACCTGCGCACTGGTGGCGTTAATCCAGAACTGCTCAATTGTGCTTGAAAGACTCTTCTTCTTGTCCTCCAGGTCCAGCTGTGCAGATGTCTTCTGAAGCAATGCCTTCTGCTTGTTGGTGGCTGTGCGGCGCTGGTCCCAAATGGGCACACTCAGGCTGACTGATGCGCTCATATTCAGATTATTCTTCATCTGCTTGCCCACACTGCTTTTATTACCCGTATTGTGGCTGTCAGAGATACCTGCATTCACGCCAATGGTGGGGTAGTAGCCACGCTTGGCTATGTTGTATTGCAACTCTGCGCTTTCTATGCTCTTCTCTGCACTGCGTATCTCTGGGCGAGATAATAGTGCTTGTTCATATACAGCCTGTGCCTCAGGAATGTTTTCAAAGTATATGTCATCTGATGGAATCTCGCCTCCAATCTGGAATTTTACATTCATGTCCAATTGCAATAGGCTCTTCAATTGGCGATAGTAGTTTTGTACCTGTGCACCACTGTTTACCACATCGTACTTGGCGCTTGCCAACTGTGCCTCCAATTGTACCAGGTCGGCTTGTGACATCTGTCCTTCGTTGAACATGTGCTGTCCACGATTGTATTGTTCCTGGGCTGTCTTCACCAAAGCCTCGTTCACCTTTACAGCTTCCTTGGTGTACATGATTTGAACATACAACTGCACTATCTGTTCCTGAATGTTCAGCTCGCTGGCCTCTGTTGCCAATTCGCTTATCTCATTGTTCACCTTCTGTGCCTCCACATTCTTGTAGTTGATCCCTCCATTCCACACTGTCCAGTTCATATTGATGCCATACGAACTGTTGGCGGTGGTGTTGCTGGTGGTCACCAGTTCTCCATCCACGGGACGTGAGGTAGTGCCCACCTGACCCGGACGGAAGTTCACACCATGCGAAGTACTAAAACTCAACGAAGGCCAAAGCACACTCTTGTTTTGCTTCAATGTTGCCTCTCCGCTCTCTTCATTCACTCTATTTTTCAGGATAGAGATGTTGTTCTGCAATGCGTGCTCTATACAGTCGCTCAGTGTCCATGTCTGTGACCATGCACTGGCCGAGCACATCAAAGCCATTAAGAAAATGGATTTTTTAATCATAGTTAGTTTGATTATCTTTTTGTTTTTCCTTGCAAAGTTAGTGTTTAATCTGAATTCTGACATATTATTTTTATTTTAGTTTAAAAACTATACCCATTTTTTTTTCTTACTTCTGTTATTCTCGTTCATCTTCTGTCTCTCATATAGATTATTCTTCGTATATTTGCATCCGGATAATCAAGAAAGCATATCATATTTTATGTTCAGTGGTATAGTAGAAGAAACAGCACGCGTAGTGCGTATAGAGCACGACCAGGACAATGTTCACCTCACCTTGTCATGCTCTTTTGTTGGAGAGTTGAGTATCGACCAGAGTGTTGCCCACAATGGTGTTTGTCTCACCGTGGT
This sequence comes from Bacteroidaceae bacterium, assembly GCA_017381015.1. GTDB lineage: Bacteria > Bacteroidota > Bacteroidia > Bacteroidales > Bacteroidaceae > Physcousia. The sequence continues at coordinate 12,534 of JAFOCV010000011.1, read as the reverse complement.
TCGCTTGAAGGACGACACATACACCGTCACTGCCATGCGCGAAACTCTCGAGTGCACCAACATCGGTTTGCTCTCCGTGGGCGACGAGGTCAATGTGGAGCGCTCCATGATGATGAACGGTCGTTTGGATGGTCATATCGTACAGGGACATGTTGACCAAACAGCTCGCTGCATCTCCATTGAAGACCAGGAAGGCTCATATCAATTTACTTTCCAGTACGAAAGCAACGAGGAAATGGTGCGCCGTGGATATTTCTGTGTGGACAAGGGCAGTGTCACCGTCAATGGTGTTTCTCTCACCGTATGCCGTCCCACTGCAGATACCTTTCAGGTATGTATTATCCCTTATACTTTCGAGCATACCAACTTTCATGCGTTCCAGGTGGGCACCGTTGTCAATCTCGAATTTGATATCATCGGCAAATACCTTGCCCGCATGAATAGCCTCTTGTAACTTACAGAGGCAGCTTTTATAAATATTACACCTCCTGATGGGGCTACCCGCCCTGTTAGGAGTTTTTTCTTTCTGCTGATGATACCTTAATCTCACTGCCAGGTATGTTTTCATCTTTCGGTGATGCTTTGGGATGCCTATCTGATGTTATTTACTATTAAAATTTGTCTTCCTAACAGTGACAAGGTGTCTGCGCATTTTGCACTATCGTTTTGCTCTTGCGGTAAATAGTTCGTGTAATCTGCGCCCACATCTTGCCTTAGTATTAATATTACGGCGCAAAATGCGCCAAGTGTTTGTATAAAGGGAAATCTTTTGGCGCAATATGCGCAAATATTTTGTAAAATAGTACGATACTCGGTGCATTTTGCGCGAACACCTTGTCTTTCTTGTGAAATATCTGTGCAAACTGCGCTCTTTGTCCGTCTTCTTGTTATTCTTTTGGCGTAATTTGCGCAGGCACCTTGCCGTCTCTGCAGAAGGGTATTTCTATTTGCGTTTTCTATTCTTACCACTTGCTGAAATGTTTTGATTTTTAGCAAAATTACCCTCATTTGCTATTTCTTAGCCTTCTTTTTTGTCAATTATAGTCATCTTTTTCGTCAAACTCTTTTTGCTTTCGTATTTTTTACCTAATTTAGCGGGGTTAATGATTTATAAATACTTATTATGTTTCTAAGATTCAAGGATTTTGGTTTTGCCAAGCGCTGCAACAAGGCAGAATATGCCAGTATCAGTGGTGCTTTTATAGAACGCATAGAAGAGGTAGGTGCAGAGTCTCTCCATATACCCGACGAACTGTTTCGTTTGTACAAGGAAAAACATCATATTCTTTTGTCTATCATCGGTATCAGTAGAATATCAGACGAGACAGGTAGAATAGCTCTCCTGAGTTCTCAATTAATCATGATGCTCAAGTATATTCTCAGTGTCATACGTAGTGCCAGAACCTTGGTGGACAAGAAAAAGAGTAGTGCAGCCATTTGTCTGTATAATCTAACAAAAAATCATACCAAGACTCGTCGTTTGCCTCAGATGCAAAAACTTGCTACAATCAATTCTCTCCTGGGCGAATTCTCCAAACCAGAATTGGCTGTACATATCAAAACTTTGGGATTGGATGCCGAGGTGGAACAGCTGATGCAACTCAATGCTGATTATGAATCTCTGATTGAGAGTAGGTCCGACACTCAAATCATCAATCATCAGTACACCTCCAAGGCTATTCGCAAGGAGATGGACGAATTGTACGATGCCATCACATCCATCGTCTGGTCATTCAGCATCATCGAGCCTTCAGAAATGTACACCAGGTTTATCAAGACAATCAATAAAATCCTTGCCGATGCTCAAAGGGCATACAATCAGCGTCGCGCTCAAAGTTCCACTAATCAGGATGATGATGATGCAACAGAAGATGCGCTTGACTAGTAGCAATTCTTGTGCTGATTTTGCTTAATTTTATTAAGTGTATTTTACACACCACCCCCCCCTAAATGTGCAAAATTTTGGTAGATTTCTTGCTTAAATTACCGTTTTTTGCGTTTGTATATACTTTGTGTCTACAATTTCTTGTTACATTCTGTAAATATTTGTAAATTTGTGTTGAAATAATCAAAATTATTACAAAATACTATGCTTGACAATACTTATATGCGTATTACATAGATATCTGTGTTACTACCATATTCAATATTGTTTTTACATAGACTAATTTATTTTTTTACAACGATGCGAACTATTTTACTAATCATATTCCTTTCTTTTGGTTGGGCTTTCACACCCATCTATGCTCAGAATATGGTTAGTGATATGTCAGCTGATAGTTATGCTCTCTATTATTACAGAGATCGCACCGATATACAGGAGGATTATCTGGACAATGCCGTTCAGATGGCTCGCATCAGACATATTCTCCTGCACTCTACTCGTATAGATAGCATTACCATTTATTCTTACTCTTCTCCTGAGGGTACTCCACGTCGCAACAACTTCCTTGCTCGCAGACGTGCCGAAGTGGCAAAGGATTTCATCCTCAATAACTGTGCCGAAGGTGTTCTCTCTGCAGAAAACATCCATTTGCGCCCAATGGGTGAGAACTGGGAAGGTCTGCACGAGGAGTTAGACCTCAATTACCATCATCCCAACAGAGATAAGGTGCTTCGTATCATGCGTGCCAATGTTTCTACTGAAACAAAGAAATGGCGCTTGCAGAATCTGGACGATGGTTATACCTACAAACTGATTATTCGTGAACACATGCCTGCCCTTCGTATGGCTACTTGGGTTTGTGTTCACAATGCTATAATGCCTCTCGCTCTTGATACCGTATTTCCCGAGGGTGGGGTAGAGACTGTTCCCATGCCTCACAAGGTGGCTGAACCTCTTGACTTTGTTCTCGTGGAGAAACGTCCCCTTGTTAGCCTTAAGACCAACCTTCTCAGCGATGCTTTACTTACTCCCAACGTGTCGCTCGAATTCTACATTGGCAAACAGTATTCTATCACTGGGCATTACTCCTTCGCTTGGTGGAGCCGCGATACGAAGCATTTGTATTACCAGCTAATGGATGGCCAATTGGAATTCCGCCGTTATTTCAAGGCTGATTATTCTCACTCCGGTCATTATCTGTCTGTTTATGGTCAGGGCAACCTTTATGACTTTAGCTTTGATGCCGAACGTGCTTGGCAGGGCGAAGGCTGGGGTGTTGGTCTCGGATATGGTTATGTATGGCAACCGTGGAAGAACAAGCGCTGGAAGATAGAAGCCTTCATTCGCGTGGGCTATTACCAGAGCCTCTACGATGCCTACCATGCCAGCGACCCATACAATGGAAAGTACTACTATGACTGGAACGGTACCATAGAGAGTTTCATTCGTCGCAACAATCGTTTGCGCTGGTTCGGACCTACCAACATTGGCGTTTCATTCAGTTACGATATTATACACAGAACACTCAAACCAAAGAAATATACTCAGAGGTGAAAAAATCGCATTTACATATACTGCCCCTGGCACTCTTGATGATGCTTATCATCTCGATATCGAGTAGCTGTGAGCGCAAGCCTCTTTATCTGGCGCAGCACGGCACTCTCAGCATCGATGTGTCTGTATATGACATTCGCCTGGATTTGCTCTGGGGTATGGATTGGAATACCGAGTGGCAGTACTATTGGGACGAGTCATTGTATGGTCCCGTAGGATATAGCGAACCCACTGGCGTGCGCGCCAATGTTTACACAATCAACGAGGCAAAACAGCGTTTCAATTATACCACACGCAATCTTCCTAAGACTGGTGGTAGAGTAAGTCTTACCACTCGTCAGTCTTATGATATGGTGTTCTATAATAATGATACGGAATATATCCTGTTCTCCACTGACGAGGCCAACGAGTATTTCTATGCCACTACTCGTTCCAACGCTAAGACTGCCTACACTCGTGCCTATGCTCACTATAATCAGCCCGACCAGCTCTTTGGTTGTTACATGAACGACCTTTACGTCACTGACGACCCTGATGCTTACGAATTGGTTTACGATGAAGATGGACTCCCATATTACGTCTTCGATATTAATGCTTCGCTAGACCCACATACCTTTATATACCTCTATCAGGTAATGTTGCTCAACAATAATGATGATGCAGGCAAGCGTATCACCGGTTGCCAGGGCATCAGTATTGATGGTATGTCTGGTGGTGTAGACCTCTTCACTCGTGTGACAGACTCGGTCAACCTTGTCACCATCACCCAGGACGATGTAAAACCCATTCAAGACAATCGCCCCTTAGTTCTACCCGATGGTACACACTCACATGGCGATATCTTTGCTGCTCGCATCATGACATGGGGTATTCCTGGCATCGACCCCTTGGCTACCAAAACCACCCGTGCCGAAGTGAACCCTCAGGATTCCATTGGTGTAGGTATCGGTCTCACCCTTCGCAATGGTAATGTATATACAATACAACGAAATATCACCGACCAGATAAAGGAAAAGCCTGCAGGTGGCATCATTACTTTGGTAATAGATTGCGCAGAGATACCCGATAGCATTATAGGTGATAAACCCAAACCCGGTGGTGGCTTCGACGCCTCCGTCGACAACTGGGAAAACGAAATAGAAGCAGACATCATCATCTAATCCCCCAATTTCAGACTTTTCAGATTACTCAGACCATTCAGATTACTCCGATAATTCAGATTACTCAGATAATACTATTTACTATGAATACCAATCGTAACATCCTCGCTCTCCTCTCAGCAGTCATCCTATTTGGTATGACAGCTTGCCAGAACAGTCCTATTCTGGTGGACACTGAGATTGACAACGTAGAAATCAATCGTGAGGATAAGGAGCATCTCATCAGCTTTGCTACCTTTGCCAATCGTAGCACACGCGCCGTGCCCACTATCAGTGACCTAGAGTTCTATCATCCTACCTTCAAGGTATACGGTACCAAGACCAGCCATGAAGGTACCAAGATACAACCTATCTTTGAGGGTATTACCGTCAAAGCTGTTATTGCAGAAGATGCCGAGACTCCAAATACTTGGCATTACGATACTGACCGCTATTGGGACAAGCAGGCAGAAAATTATCAGTTCGTAGCTTTCGCTCCTGCTCATGCTCCCCTTGGCTACAAGCACAATTCTGTAGAGGTTAATGACCCATCTGCCAAATTCTTCTCCGTAGAGGATCTCACCATCGTTGGTCAGAATCTCCAAGAGGGTGCTCCTTCTTTTGATGAGAAGAACACAGGCTTTACCGGTATCGATGGCGCCGATTGTGATGTAATGCGCTCTGATGCGTTTCCTGTTCCAGAGCCTAAAACTACTCCCGTTGTTACTCTCAACTTCCGTCACACTCTTGCCAAACTGCTGGTTACTGCCAAGGCAAACTCTGCTACACCTTATATTATTAATATAGATAATATGCAGGTGGCAGATGTATTGAGCACTGGTGCTTATGACCACACCAAAGGTTGGTATGCTTCTACTGAAGACCTTGTGACTTATAAGTACACAGCGCCTTCCACAGCTCTTTCTGCTGCAAAGAAGACATACTTCATAGAATCATTGGTAATGCCACAGGAGATTAAGTCTTCGCAGGTACTCACCATCAATTACACAATAACCTCAGGTGATTATTCCGAAGAGTTCACCTACAAAGCAACTCTTGCCGAACTATTCAATGGCAAGGCAACCAACTTCTCCCAAGCCAACAGCTATACAATCAACTTCAACATAGCTCCCGAACAAAATATCATCACCTTCGACACCGGCATCACCGCTTGGGAAGAAGATGACAATAATCCCTCCCTGGAATATTAATCCCTCTCTATAACATCTATAGCATCTATTGTTTCTATAGCATCTATATATCCAATCCTCTCACATCCTCTCTAATCCTCTAATATCCTCTCAATATGAAAAATCTCCTCTTCCTCCTATCAGCCACCGCCCTCCTGGCAAGCTGCAACCAAGACATCTTGGTAGACACACCTCAGCCCAAGCCCGAAGCACCCCGCCACATCGGCTTCGAAACCTTCGTGGACAAGGCCACACGTGCCGTAGGCACAAATTCCAATAACCTCCAGGACTTCTATCCCTCCTTCAACGTCTACGGCTGGAAAACCGTGGGTAACGAATCTCCTGCATCTGTATTTGACAACGTGACTGTTAGCTTCTACGATGCCAATAATGCTAATACCACAAAGCCTGGCGCAGAATGGGGTAGCACTCCCGAAACCGGCTGGTACTACAAATACATCCGCTACTGGGACAAGATGGCATCTTCCTACCAGTTCAGTGCTTATGCCCCAATAGATGCCACTGATGATGTGAATTGTACTCCTGACGGAACCATCACTATTGGTACATCAGAAAAGCCAATTTTTGTAGAAAAGAAAAACTTAATGGATAGACCTTCTAAGAATCTTGCTTTCACTGGCTTTAAGTATGATTACATGACTGCTCAGTCCAATTCTACTGATGCTAATAATCAGGTTACTTTAAACTTTAAGCATTTGTTAGCAAAGTTCAATATCAGACTTCTCTTAGATGAAAGTATAACAACTTATCAGGATGTTTCTGTACAGAAGGTTAAAGTACACAATCTAGGTTGTAGTGCTTATTATACCAATGACGAAAACGTAGAAGGTACAGTCAGCGGTTGGACTATTGTGGGTGACCCAGCAGGATACACTCTAATTGCTGATAATGTATATTCTCTTAACGATAAGAAGAATGATAACTATCACAACCACTACGTCCTCGAACAGCTCATCATCCCACAGACTATAGCTAAATATACTGGTAATGAGCTCTCTTCACTAAAGCCATATTCTGTCGCTTGCGTCTACGTAGAATACACCATCGGCACCGAAGTATTCAAGAGCTTCACCCCTCTTTCAAACATCTTCAGCAATGAAGCTACCTACAACTTCGAAGGCGGTAAGCAATACACCCTCAACATCACCATCGGCCCCAAACCCATCGAATTCACAGCCGTGGTATCAGAATGGGAAGAAGGTAATACACCAAATCTCCCAATGGACTAATCCCTCTATAGCATTTATATAATCTATAGCATCTATAATCTATAATCTATAATCTCTCTTCCTCTCATATCCTCTTTAATATCCTATCTATAGCATCTATAATAACAAACAATATAAAACTTTTACTTTATGAAAAAGAATTATTTATTCCTAGCAGCTGCTACAACATTGTTCGCAGCATGCGTTCAAACCGACGTGGTAACCGACATCCCAGAACCACAGCAACAAGCTATTAGCTTCGAGACATTCGCTAATAAGCAGACTCGTGCGGAGAATAGCGGAGCAGGTTATAAAGCAAATGACTTGAGTAATCATCACACAACCTTCAAAGTTTGGGCTAGTAAGCTAGTAGCAGAGAATGACCCATCCACAAACGCCACTTCTAAATATGTCCCTGTTTATGCAGATAATGCTCCTGGTACGGTAACATATACTTCTTCATGGACAGCATCTCCCTTAAAGTACTGGGATAAGACCGCTACATCTTATGAATTCTATGCAGCAGCACCTGCAGTTCCCTCACAATTTGATGCTAATGATGCCATTATTTATGGTTGGGTCGCAACTAATACCAATAGTGCGTCTGGTTATTTGAAATTTATAAATTATGTATTAAAAGGTACAAGTAGCGATAACCTTGCTTCAATTACTCCAACCAATGATGCGTGGACAGAATTAGATGATGTCAATGACATCGACTTGATGATTGCTGCTCCATGTAATGTTCCAAATGCTAATTATAAAACAACTCCCAGTGCTGTTAACTTGAATTTCATCCACATTCTTTCAAGACTTAATATTGCAGTAAAGGCAACTACAACAGCAAATGGCGCAACATATTCTCCAGAAATAGTTCTTACAGAACTGAATGTTTGTGGTTTGAAAAATAAGGGTACATTTACAGAATCTACAGTAAATACGTTAGCTTCAGGTACTCACGTGCGTTGGAGTAATACAGAATCTGTAGATATAGATGTAAATAGTACTCCTTATGTACTTCAGGCTCATATCGATGGTAATGGATTAACACTTACCCAAACTGCACAATATACTCATAAATATCTTATTATTCCTCAATTAGTAGAGAATAAGTCTGCTAGTGCTAATGTGGCTTCAGCTCCAAATAATGGTGAGGTATATCTTCAGATTAAATATACTGTTGATAGTGAAGAATACGAAACATATTATAGTCTTGCACAAGCATTCGGCATCGCTTTTGACAACCAAGATAACGATACGGAGAACCTTGCCTTTAACGAAGGTTGGCAGAATACTTTGACAATCACAATTTCACCTGACGAGATTACCTTCACTGGCGATGTTGCTGCTTGGGATAACAAGAATAACAATACTAGTGATGATACAAATGATCCTGATTCAGATCCCGATGATGATGTTGTAATCGACTAATATCTATTAAACAACTTATCTAATGTTCTCACGTTTATCATACCTCCTTCCACTCTATGTGCTATTGCTTAGCAATTGTGCGCAGAATGATGTGGTGGTTCCCGGCTTGGATGACCCCAAGCCAAGGGAAGTGCCCATCAGCTTCGAGGGCAGTTATGTAAATAGCGCTACACATAACACCAACAACCTATGCGCCCATCACAAGACGATGGGCGTGTGGGCTTGGTGTAATGGTATGTGGAACAACAACACTCCTATTCTTAATAACCACATCATTACTTACAATGAAAATAGTTCCGCCTGGACATACAGCCCCACGTTGCTTTGGAACAAGGGTGGACACTATACTTTCTTTGCTTACGCTCCACACAAGCACCAGTCTGATGCTAGCGTTAGCATAGACAGCCAAACAAAGATGCTACAGATAAATAATGTAGCTCTGCATGGCCATAACCTACAGAATACTCCCTCCAATTATATGAAGGATTCTTTCAAAGACACTCCAGATGTAGATTGGATGATAGACCGCAACGGTCATTATGCACAGGATGCAGAAAGTATGAATATAGCATTCACTATGCAGCACATCCTTGCTAAGCTGAACATAAGCATACAAGCATGCGACAAGCTAATGGCTAGCTCTTGCATATCTGCCATCACTGCTGATAGCATCATCGTGAGTGCTCTTCCTGCACAGGGTAACTTCTCCCAAAAGCTCACAGACACTCCTGCGCTTAGCTCTCCCAACGACGACACAACAGAGGAATGGACCACACATTCTCCTCATCTAAATATAAAAGCTACCAATCCTGGTAACATCACCAAGGAACCAACATACCTCATAGAGTCATTACTCTTCCCCCACGCCACCAGTACCGAATCAACAATCACTATATACTACACCTTCCACTATTCCGACGGCGAAAAAGAAGAGTGTCGCTACCGCATGCCCCTCAATGAAGCATTCCCCCGCTTCATCCCCGGCCACAGCTACACAATCACATATACAATATATCCCGACCAAATAACCTACCTAACCAACATCCTCGAATGGTAGCAACCAGCTCAAAGCACAACACCTTATATATAATATATAACACATCTCACCGAATGACCAAACAACTACGATATATAACATCTGCTTTCTTGACCTTACTATTAGTACATAGCTGTCAGGAAGAGATTGCGTTAGACGAATCCAACCAGATTAGTTTCACTACATCTGTACAAGACCAAACCAGTATTTCTCGTGCAACCATCTTTGAGAATCAGAATGACATCCTCGATGATGCCGCAGATGGTAAAGGTGGTGGCAATCTCACAATGCATGCCTATGTGAGCAACACAGGAGCTGAACGTTTCGTAAGTAGAGCATGGTACTTTAACAACAACGGTTGGAGATTCTTTGATGATATTTCAAATAAGTTCTACAACCACTACTGGCCAAATTACAGTATGGACTTCTTTGCCTACATGCCCTGGCATGGTAGCGGAAAACAGAATATGATAACCGTTGGGACGCATACCCCAAGTATAGACGAGAATCCTGGAGGATTAAATATAACTTGTAATATTCCAGAACAAATAAATTTGGAAGATACAGAAGGCCAGGAAACCATCATCGCCTACACTCCCAACAAGCATAAGGAAACTGTTAATCTATATTTCGTACATCCCTTTGCTGCTGTCAGTTTTGAACTGAAACAAGCGCATCGTAACCTAACCATCAACAGGATTAGATTCAATAATGTGTACCTCACAGGAACTACGACATTGAATGCAACTACAGACAATAATACTAAGATATCTTGGACAGTACCTGATGACACAAGACCAAGTACATTTACTATACAAGTTGGCAAGACTATCCCTACAGACATCAACTTTGGTGCCAAGATTGGTGGCCCCTATTTGGTGATGCCACAATCGTTCGGTAAGGGTACGATCCTCTCAAATGATGATATTACCATTACAATTAATTATACTTGGGATGATGATGGAAATAATATATTTGAAGCTGATGACACTAAGGATTTGGTCTCTTCAATCACTGTAAAAGGTGTTGACAAGTGGGAATCTGGTAAAAAATATAATTATGTACTCGACCTTGGTGACAACAAGGAGGAGATTCTCTTCAAGGTGGAAGTAGAGCCTTGGCAGGTCACTGGTGGAAATAACAATATATTTGACGTTGAATAATGAAAAGGTATTTTCTACATATTATACTTGGAGGATTGTTGGCAAGTAGTTTCACCGCTTGTCAGCAAGATGTGCCCAATGTGGAACAAACAGATGAAGTATCAAGACGCATATATCTGTCAGCTAGAGTGAACGAAGCGACAAAAGTCACACGCGCACCCTATGACCCACCTCAAACGGACAACGTATGCCTGCCCACAAATGAGAAGCCTTTGGATGTATCGGTATGGGCAACAACCTTCCCCAATAGTTTTAAACATATAATTGAAGACGGCGAACCATTGGATGGCTCTCGAGACAATAGAGTGGCAATCCATACATCTGCCCATTTCCAAAGTGGTGAGCCACAGTTGCTGGGTGAAGCGATTTATCCTACCCCAACGGAAGGGAATAATGTTGAAGTGGATTTTGTAGGTCTTCACCCTCAAAGTGACCAATGGACTACTAATGATGATGGTAGCCATGCTACTTTCAAGTTCTCAGGTAATGAAGATGTCATGTTTGCACCAAAGATTACAGGGGAATATGGATTGGACTATGAGGAAAACTCTGCATTGGTTCCCACCTTCCATTTCTATCATTTGCTAACCTGGCTTCGTATATCGATTGTGGCCTATTTAGGTGAGGATGAAGAAAATTCCACAACATTGACAGAAGATGATAAGAAGTTAAAACGCGAGAAAGTATCCAATGCTTGGGGAAAGATAAAAAGCCTTACCATTACTAGTAAGGATCAGATTACGATACATAATCTGGGAACAACCGGATATAAAGTAGTAGATGGCACTCCCCAAATAGATAAAAATGAATTTACCAACGAGGAAAAAGTCAGCTTTACCAATTCTGATACCAATGCTGAAACCTTAAATTTATATTGTCATAATACAGACGATCAATTTCCTATTACTGGCAAAGATGACGACAATACAGTGCCGAACGAATTTAAAGGAGTTATTCCAACATCCGTGACCCCTACAGCCTATGTGATGTGCGCTCCCATTGTGGGTGCAACACAAGATGTATTGGGAAATCCAGTTCCAGAATATACACTGCACATTAGGACCGAACATCGTGAAATGGATATTCCACTCGACCTGAAGGGAGATGAAGGAAATCCTTTCACTGGAAGTACAATGGGCAAAGTGTTTAACATACAGTTAAGATTCAAGATGGGCGATGTCATCAGTGTATCTACTGAGATTTCTGTGGGTGGTGATGCGGACTGGTTCACTCACGGTACCGGTACAGGAGATATAACAGAAGGTGATTTAGAATAAAATGCAGGTAATAACTAAATAATATGAAAAGAATATACCTTATAATATATTTAGCTCTGTTGGGTTGTGTATGTCTATCATCATGTACAGAACAACTGGATATTAATAGAACAAACAATACCATTAGCCTACGTGCAGAGGTGGAAAATGTGATGCCTGCTACACGTAGCGGGAGTTATGCAGAACCAGTGGCTGATAATAATATTACAGCTACGGTTTGGTTCTCTACAGTTCCAGGCATGTTTCCTGATGGTACTGATACTGATAATCCTAAGGATGAATCAACAAATATCCCTGGACATTACGTAATCAATTTCGAAGGAGAAAAAGCTGTATTTCCCAATGTTGCTAATGAAAACGAGAGACCGCGATACCCCATCCCAGACGAAAACAAAAATGTAAAGGATGTATATTGTGTGGGATTTTATCCTTCCACTGATTGGGATTATGTAAAGGGTACTGAAAGTAATCCTTCTAAAGCAACTCATATCATCACTGGATTTGAGGACCTGATGTTTGCTCCTCCTATCCATGGGAATTGGAATAAGCATTTCGATCGACAGAAGTTTACGCATCTGCTTACCTGGTTGAAAGTGTGTGTATGTGCCACTACGACAGAGGCAGGCAACT
>JAFOCV010000101.1 GCA_017381015.1 Bacteroidaceae bacterium | reverse complement strand
AGAGCACTTAGAGAAAGCACCTTCCCCTATGCTCGTCACACTATTGCCGATAGTCACCGAACTCAAACCAGAGCAACTAGAGAAAGCATAATCACCTATGCTAGTCACATTATTGCCGATAGAAACCGAGGTCAAATCGTAGCAACCAGAGAAAGCGCTATTCTCTATGCTTGTCACACGATAAGTAGTACCCCCATACTCAACAGACTCTAGAATAACAATTTCTCCTGAATACTTGCCACTGCTCTTCTCTATAACAGTGGCCTGTTTTGTCTCAGCATTAAAGTCATAATTTACACCATCAATCTCAACCTCAACTGCCAGCATAGGCAGGGACAGGAGCACCGCAAGGGACAGGCACAGTGCCCGCAAGGAATTGTGTAGATGTCCTTTCATCTTCATTTGTTTTGCGCCTCCCAATTCCCAGAAGAAAGCAGTTAGGATATATAATAAAGGTGTGGGAACTTATTGTTTTACCCAACTGACAGGCTTCTCGCATTTGCCTATGGAACAGATAAAACAATAGCCCACACCATAGGTTATGTAAGGAGCCAGTGATGGCTGTACATACCAACGATGTGGTGCTACTGCTATCATCTTCGTTCCATTTCAAATTTTGCGAGAATTTGTCAGTTGAAGATAATTTCAATAACACTTTTTTCGATAAGATCCTTCCTCACACCACCGCTGTGGCGACGGAATTTGGAAACAAAGGTAGCAAAAAAGAATGAGATAAGAAGTAAAAGGTTGGGTTAAAGTGCAAACTTTCACCCTCTTCAACCAAATCTTCTCCCAGTACCAGATACTTAAACTGTAGTTTTTGTATGTGAAAACTGTAATTTAGGTATATAAAACTCCAGTGTCGAAGTTTTTTTTTGGGGTGTCCGTTAATGGGTGTGTTTTTGCCCTCCCGAGGACAAGGGCGTGACAATAGTATTTGTTCGGCGAACGAATACCGAGGACAAGGTCGTGACAATACCGAGGACAAAAAAGGGCCCTCGCAAGGGGCATACAGCATTAATCCTAAATCGTTCGTCAATGACTACTACGGTTCTTATATTGCAATGATTTTATACTATTAACCCCAAATCATTAGACTGTTATGCCCTCAAAGTAGCAAAACATCTGTTTGAATTATATTCGACCTTTTCTCGCCAAGGCTAACTTCAAACGAGTTAGAGTCTGCTATTATCATCATAACGCTAATGACCGATTTGGGTTAAATGTTTTGCCGGACAGCAACAATAAAACATAAAAAAGTGGTGGATTCCACACCACTTTTTGTATTCTATAAGTTTCTTTATTTACTTATGTTGTTTGTTTATATCCCCTACATGAGGAAGGTAATGCCCTTAATTGTGTTCTGCTTTTTTTCTTCTATCTCCTTCTTCATGCGCTTTATGGCGCATTGGTAGAAAAATGCCACCAGATACTCGGCGCTGTCGTTGTGGAAGAGTTTTAGGGCACGGATGTACTCCTCCTTGGATTCGCGTGTAATGATGAGGATGGGGTGTCCTGCCTGAAGAAGGATTTTGTTGGACAGAAGGCGGGCCATACGTCCGTTGCCGTCTCGGAAAGGATGAAGATATATGAAGTGCCCGTGAAAATGGCGGCAACGAACATTGGCGGCAAACCTTTTTCGATGGTACGTTCGGTATGTTGCAGAAGGTCGGGAACTTTCTTTATCAGTTGTTCATGGTCGCCAAAGAGGGTGTCTCCTGCTCCCATGTCCATTGTAGTATATTCACCGGGGGTGGCACCAGGGTGACGGTATGAAATGGTATGGTGTGTGAGTGTGGCATGTAGCGACAGGATATAATCTTCTGTCAGAGGGCATTGTGTGGAGTCAAACATCTGTTCGTAGGCATGGAAGTGGTCAAGCATCTCCATTGTCTCTACCAAGGGCTTGTTTGTAGGAACCACGCCCAATCCCAATTCTTTCAGTGCCTTGGTGTCATTGATGGTATATGAATTGCCCTCAATGCCAAGGCTGTGTGCAGAAAAGAGTATCTCGTTATATTGTTGATAGTCCTCTGGCGCCATCTTCTTCTCAACGCACTTTTGATATTCATGCAAAAGGGCATTGTATTGCTTCTCTAAATCTTCACACATTTTTGAAAATCCTTGCAGAATATTACTTCCTCTCTGCCTCTTTCTTCTTTGCTGCGGCGATGGAATCCTCTTGCAACTGACGATAGATGGCCTCGGTGAGTTCATCTTCGTAGGTCTTGGCAGCATCCAGTTTTACAAGAGCTTCTTTGTCTTTTTTGTGTTTCTTCTCCTTTTTGCGTTCCTTCCATGCAAAGGGATGCATGATGTAGTCGGTGGCCTTTTTTCCTATAATGTCAGAAACACTCTTCTGTTTTGGCTGGGTGAGACCATTGTTCAGAGACTTGTTGATGACATCCACAACACGAAGATCTTTGTCGGCCTTTACGCTGAATTCTTCCAATGTGTCGGTATAGGCGACAGAGGTGTCTTGCTTGGTAGGCTTGGTTTGGGTGTTTTTTGTGGTGTCTGACGGGAGACTGAACGGTGAGTTGTGAACGGTGAGTTGTGAGCGGTGAGAGCTTCCGCTTTCCGTTTTCCAAGACATGAGGGTAAGCATCATTGCCACCAACAGAAGTAAGAATGGTATTTTTTTCATGTTAAAGGCTTGTTTTCAAGTGCCAAAGGTACGAATAAGTGTTTTATGGTGCAAGGATTTCGCATTCTTTAACGCAGAAGGGTTTAGTGTGCCTCCAGCCAGTTGGTGCCCCATCCAGCATCGGCAATGAGGGGAACAGAGAGCGAGGCGGCATTTTGCATTTCCTCTATAACGAGGCGCTGGAGCTGGTCGCGCTCTTCGGGAAGGACGCTGAAGTTAAGTTCGTCGTGCACCTGTAGGATCATGCGGCTTTGGAGACCTTCCTCTCGCATGCGCTTGTCCACTCGTATCATGGCCATCTTCATGATGTCGGCGGCACTGCCCTGTATGGGCGAGTTGATGGCATTGCGCTCGGCATATCCGCGCACCACGGCATTGT
>JAFOCV010000100.1 GCA_017381015.1 Bacteroidaceae bacterium | reverse complement strand
GCTCTAAAGGAAGAAGGTAATGTACTCTTGCTCGACGAGCCCACCAACGATATTGACGTGAACACATTGCGTGCTCTTGAGGAAGGTCTTGAGGCCTTTGCTGGATGCGCCGTAGTAATTAGCCACGACCGTTGGTTCCTGGATCGTATTTGTACTCATATCCTTGCCTACGAAGGCAATGGCGAGGTATTCTTCTTTGAAGGTTCGTATTCAGAGTATGAGCAGAACCGTTGCAAGCGTCTTGGCATTGAAGAGCCCAAGCGTATTCGCTATCGCAAGCTAGACGATTAATCCTGTTTAACTTTCCCTTTTGGAGGAAGATCTCTCCTCCTCAGGGTGTAGGGAAATCACAATAAAACATCCCCCAGAGAATGGCTTAGGACTTCGTTTGTAAGCCAATCCTCTGGGGGATGATTGTATAATAGTAGAGGGGAGGGATGGTGACTATCTCAGTTGCACTACCGTGATACCAGCACCACCAAAGCGTACATCCTCGTCACGTGCAGATGTCACCTGAGGCACCGTGTTGAGGTATTGACGTATCAGCTGACGAAGAATGCCATTGCCCGTGCCGTGAAGAATTCTCAAACGAGAAGCACCAACAAGGATGGCATCGTCAATGTAGTGAGTGATAGTTTCGAGAGCCTCATCACCACGCATACCACGGATGTCTATCTCGGGATGGAAGTTGAGGTGAGTTTCACGAATCTTGTCTTGAGTATCTTTGCTCACGTATGTAGCCACCTGAAATGCCTTCTGAGTGTCATTCTTGTCAGGCTTGGCAGGAACCAGCTTCTTGGCATCAAGAATGCTTCGCACCATACCAAATTGAACGGTTATTTTCTTGCCATCAATCTTCTCCACCTTGCCTATGGCGGTAGTACCAATAATCTTGACGGTCATGCCCACAGACAAACCATTTGAGGGGCTCTGAGGCTTTCCGCCAAGAGCGCTGAGCAGATTGCCAAGAGCTGGGCGCTGAGCCTCGGAAATGGCCTTTTCTGCCTTCTCCTTGCGGCGGTCTTCCTGACGTTTCTTTCTCTCCTGAATCTGACGCATCTTGCGCTCAATCAGTTCATCGTGCTCGCTACGTGTGGCTTGGTCAAGTTGTTCGCGGAATTCGTACAATTCATTGCGAATCTCCTTGGTGCGTTCCTTCTCGGCTTGAGCCTCACGAATCTCTCTGATGGTGTTTTCCACCACCGCATTGGAGTTCTGAATGATGTCCTCGGCTTGCTGGCGAGCAGCTTGTATGATTTCTCGGCGCTTGCGCTTTAGTTCCTCTATCTCTTGTTCGTACTTTTGTATCGTCTGTTCCATCTGCTTCTCCTGAGAGTGGATGGTTTGACGCTTGCCTTCCCAATAGCGCTTGTCGCGAACGATGTCAAGAAGATACTTGTCGGCATTGACATAATCCTTGCCCACAAGATTGGTGGCATCCGTGATGACCTCCTCGGGGATACCTATCTTTCTGGCTATCTCTATGGCAAATGAGCTACCAGGGTTGCCAATCTGCAATTGGAATAGAGCCTGCATCTGATGCCTGTCGTAAAGCATAGCACCATTGACCACACCCTGATGAGCATCGGCAAAATGCTTCAGATTCTGATAGTGTGTGGTAATTACGGCAAAGGCACCACTACTGGTATATCGCATGAGGATAGCTTCTGCCATAGCACCACCGATAGTGGGCTCAGTACCACCACCAAATTCATCAATGAGCAGGAGGGTACTGGAGTCGGCCAGCTTCATCATATTCTTCATGTTGAGCAAGTGGCTGGAGTAGGTAGAAAGGTCGTCCTCGATGCTTTGCTCATCGCCAATGTCGATGGCAAGGTTGTTGAACACGCCCATCTTGCTACTTTCACCCACAGGTACGGGAAGGCCACATTGAAGCATGTATTGAATGAGGCCCACCGTCTTCAGACACACACTCTTACCACCAGCATTAGGACCCGAGATGATGAGGATATGCTGCTTGCGGTCGAGCTTTATCTCCAGGGGTACCACCTTCTTGCCTTGCTTCTCCAGGGATAGCTTGAGCAAGGGATGCTCTGCCAATGTCCAATCGATAATGGGGTAGGGAGCTATATTGGGACATATGCCACCGATATGCTTGGCAAAGCTGACACGAGCTCTCACAAACTCTAGGTCTGCCAGGAAGACAAAGGCACGGAGCAACTCCTTGGTGTTGGGGCGAATGAGCATGGTGATATGCTTGAGAATCTGAATGATTTCTCTCTTCTCCTCAGCTTCCAGTTCTCTGATGCGATTATTGGCTTCCACCACCTCTTGAGGTTCGATGAAGACCGTCTTACCGGTGGCACTTTCATCGTGCACGATACCACGAAGGCGTCTCTTGAGGCTTGGATTGACGGGGATAACCAAGCGTCCATCACGAAAGGTGGGAGTGACGTCTTGCGCCACCAAGCCCTCTTCCTTTACGCTACGAAGGATGCTATTCAGAGTTCTATTGACACTACCTTCCGATGCACGCAACTCACGTCGAATGCGAGCCAATTCGGGGCTTGCTTCATCGCGTATCTTACCGTATTTGTCCAAAGTCTTGTCTATGGCAGATGCCACGGCAATGAAGGTGAATACACCCATTGACATTTGATGAAGAGCAGGGTAGGTGAGCTCTTCTTGGCTTTCGCCAGTAGCGCGTATTATCTTTAGCCACGAGTGAAGAGTGTCCAGAGATTTCTTCAATTTACTCAGGTCATCTTCCTCGATGTGTGCGCCCTCCAATCGAATACGTTGTATAGAGGGGCGAAGGTCGTAGAATGCCATTTCTGGCAATTCTACCACCTCTTCCAGTATGTTTCTTAGTTCCTGGGTTTCCTGTTGCTTTTGGCGTATTTGAGCTACCTCTTTAATCATTTGGAGCTCTTCCACGCGCTCTTTGCCAAGGTTGCTTTGACAAAAACCACTCAGCAACGCCTTGATGTCAGTAAACCCTATCTTATGTTCGTAGTTCTTAGGGTAAATCATAGATTCTTTTCAGGATACATATCGTTCCACCAAGTGGGATCGTCTTGCAACCACTTCTGGAACCATGCCATGATGCTATCGTGCCAACGGATGCGCTTGTTGTGATCAGCAATATAGTGATTTTCGCCATCTACCATGATAAAGGCTGTTTCCTTGCCCAGGATCTTCAATGCGTTGAACATCTGGATAGATTCGCCCATGGGCACATTGTTGTCAACAGTACCATGCATGAATAGGATAGGAGTATTAATCTTATCAGCATTGAACAAAGGAGCATGCTCGGTGTAAAGCTTTGTGTTGTTCCAGGGATAAGAATGAGGAGATGCAGCTGCACTATAGGTATAACCCCAGTTGCCTTCGCCCCAATAGCTGGCGATGCTGGAGATACCAGCGTGAGACATAGCAGCGGCAAAGATGTCGGTACGTGTTTGCAGGTACTGAGTCATGAAGCCACCATATGATGCACCCATACATCCAATCTTCTTGGGATTAACGAAGGAGTGCTCCTTGATGAATTGCTTTGTGCCATTGATGATATCATCAGCTGTATAATCACCCCAAGCATTAGAGTGGCGAGCAGCAAATTCCTGACCAAAACCGGTGCAACCGCTAGGCTGAAGTACATATACCACATAACCCATAGCTGCCCATGCCTGATAGTTGTAGGGACTCTCCAACAGACGACCAACGGGGCTCACACCACCATAGTAGTATACCAGCATGGGGTATTGCTTTGTCTCATCAAAGTAGGGAGGAAGATAGTAGCAACCAGTGATGCTATCACCACGCTCTGTCTTGTATGTCCAATCACGGCAGGTACCCATTGCTATGCCTTCCAAACGAGTGGGATTAATATCGCTAACAATGGTGTGCTTGCTCTTCTTGAGGTCAAGAACCCAGCTGCGGTCAGTTGTCTCTGCACTCAAACCACCATATACGGCTACGGGCTTTTCAGCAGCTAGCTTGAAATAGTTGATGTAAGGCTCGTTGAGCTTCAACATCTCCCACTTGCCTTCGCGCTTGCCCTTCTTCTCAGTCATGTTGAGACGATATACGCTCACAAGGTCCTTGTTCTCGCAAATAGCATAAAGATGATTGTCCACCTTTGACCATTCCACGCTGCTGATGTTGGGGTCGAAGTCATGAGTAATGGGTTCTACCTTCTTTGTAGCCAAATCCATTAGGAAAATCTCATATTCATAGTTGTTGGGAATCATACCCTCGGGACAAACATTGCCAATACCACCAAATGCCTCGGGAGTACCGGTGAAGAGTAGTTTCTTGCTATCAGGAGAGAACTTGGCACCACGTACAAAACCATCGTGCTGGAAGAGTGTATCCACCTTATTTGTTTCCAAGTTCAGGAGAAGACCAGTGGTGAAGCCGAAGGGGCGCTCCTTGGCATCGTCTTCAGAAACGCTGATGTACATCATCTTGCCATCCTCGCTGATGGTACCGCTAGAGCTACGCAAACCAGTGGTGATCTGACGGCGCTCACCTGTCTTTACATCGATGATAGAGAAGTAAGAGCGAGTTCTCCAGCCAGCCAATCTGTCATTGGGTTCAAGAATCTGTCTTACCTGACTATGTCTTTCAGCAGGACCTTGAGCGCTTTGGCTAATGATGAGCTTAGTGTCGCCAGCAACGAAACGTACACCCTCGGAGAGAGTATGTGTGTACAAATGCACTGTCTTGCCAGAGATGACATCGCGGTACTCATAGATAGAGTGCTGCTTCTCGTTGATACGGCGGCTGATATACATATCGCCCTTGGCTGCCCACTGAACAAAGTTGACGGGTTGGTACTTGTTGCCTGTCTGAAGGTCAACGATATAGTTGCTATATTCCTTCTTGCCGTCATTGCGTGTGATGCCACGGCTCTCCAAAACGAAGCGACCATTGGCAGAGATGCTTGCACCGGCAAGGCGCTCGCCAGTCATGTGGTCGTTGAGAGTGTAGGGGCGTTTAGCTTCGGGATTTACCTTGATGCCAGAGAAATGTGATGTCCAAAGAGTATCTACGTTAGCCACCACCTTGATTTCAATGGTGTCAGCATTCTCAGAATTGTGATTAACCTTGAGTACGCAATCGTGGCGACCAGCTATGAGAGTAGCACCCAAGCCCTGCTGTCTGCCATCCACGTAGAGGGTGTTCTTGCTCTTTGACTTAACGATGAAGTTAATCTTCTGATAACGATTGTTCTCAACGGTAAAGCCCAACTGATATATGCCCTTCTCGTTGATAACGAAGCCCACGCTATCGTTGGCAATCAATTTCTGTACATTGCTACTGGTAGAGTCCTTCCATGCATCCATGTTCATGGGTAGATTCCAGTGCATGTCCTCTTGATTGTAAGGTCTGTCGTTGCCATCCTTTTCAGTAGTGGTAATGACATTTTGTTGTACGTAGGGACCTGCTGCCATTACACTCTCCACACGGATAGTGTCCTTCTGAGCAAATGCTGTTGCGCTTAATGCCAACAACGCAGTAAGATTTAGAAATTTGTTCATTAGTTATTATGTTTTTGATGTATGTTTTGTATTTCCGACAATTGGATGTTGAGTTTCTGACTATTGTCTGGTAACATCCTTAACTCCTTTTACGGTTTTCAACTTCTTGATCAGTTGTTGGAGCTTGCTATTATCATCTACCATTACCGTTAGTGTGCCAAAGAATATACCATCGTTGGAGTCAATGCTGATGCTTCGCAATAGGATTCGGTCTTCTTTGCTGATGATGCTGGTGATGTTGTTGACTATACCGATGTCGTCATGTCCTACAACCTTGAGGGTAATGGGATATTGCTGACCGCCCTTGCCTGCCCATTCGGCCTTTACTATGCGATAACCGAAGCGCTCTTTCAATTGCTTGGCATTGGGACAATCATTGCGATGTATCTTGATACCTCCACCGCTGGTGACAAAACCAAAAACCTCATCACCATATACGGGTTGGCAGCACTTTGCCATTTGGAAATCAATACCCTTCAGACTTCTATCAATGATGAGTACGTCTTCCGCACCCTTGGCCGTTTCTGCACTATTGGGTTCTGCCAGTACAAAGTCCTTGGCGCTATGCTGCTCGGTACTGGTTTTTGAGGCCTTGTTTTCTGCCGGGTATAATCTTGAGGCATAGTCCTCCAGCACGTGGTTGATGTCAAGCTCGTCGGCAGCTAGTGCGGCATAGAAGTCGGTAACCATCTTGTAACCGAATCCCGTGATGGTGTGCATCAGAGTTGGTTCGTCAAAGTCCAGTTTCCTGTTCTTCATCTTGCGCTCCAAAACTTCCTTGGCCATCAGTGCCTGCTTGAATTGGATTTCCTTCAGGCTTTGGCGTATCTTGGCTTTGGCGCGTGTAGAGGTGACTATGTTCAACCAATCCTGCTTGGGTGTCTGGTTGGAACTGGTCATTATCTCCACTTGGTCACCGCTATGCAGTACTTGCTTGATGGATACCTGTTTGCCACCCACACGTGCTCCGGTACAACGGTTGCCCAATCCCGAGTGTATATGGTAGGCAAAGTCCAGTACGGTGGCTCCCGTTTGCAATTTGAAGAGGTCGCCCTTGGGAGTGAATACAAAGATACCATTGTCTTGAGTCTCCTTTACACCCTTGTATCTCCAGTGTGCGGCAAGGCCATGCTCGGCAATGTCGTCCATGCGCTCGGTTCTTATCTGCACTTCCACCCATTTCTCCTCGGGGCCTAGCACGGTGATGTGCAATGATTCATAGCCATTGTCCTTGGGTACGGACAACCAATCTCGCATACGCTTGGGATTGGAGGGATACATGTCGGTGATGATGGAAAAAACCTGCCAGCAATCTTGCTTCTCCTTTTGACGGGGAGAGTCAAGGATGATTCTGATGGCAAAGAGGTCATACACACCATCCACACCCACGTGCTGCTTCTTCATCTTTTGCCAGATGCTGTGAATGCTCTTTGTGCGACCCTTCATGTGGAACTTCAATCCTGCCTCGGTCAGCTTTCTCTCTATAGGTTCTATGAAACGAGAAACATATTTATCGCGAGATTTCTTTGTCTCGTTGAGCTTTTCCTTGATGTGATAGTAGGCATCGTGCTCAAGGTATTTCAGAGCCAGGTCTTCCAATTCGGATTTCAATTTGTATAAGCCCAACTGATGTGCTATCTGTGCCCAAAGTACACCGGCTTCCTTGCTTTCGCGCTGCTTCAATTCGTTGTCTTCCGTTTCCTTGATGTTGCGCATCAGTGCCACGTGAAAGGCAATAAACATCATGATGACTTTCATGTCAGCCACCTCAGACATGATGAGCGCTCTCAGATTGGCATCCTCCACATTGGCCGACTTCTCTTTCAGCATTTCCACCTTCCTCACGGCAGCAACAAACTTGCTTCCCTCGTCCTGAAGAATGTTGTATATATCCTGTGCTTCCCCAGTCTCCTCGTTGAGGATTTCTGAGGTCTCTGCTGCTATTTTTATGGGGTCTAACCCAAATACTTCACATAGTTGTAACATAGGGCATAATAATTTCGTGCGCAAAAATACAAAAAAAATGCCAATTTTTACCCTATTTTAATAAAATATGAGTATATTTGCGATGAAATAACCCCAAAAACAATACTATGTTAACAGAACAAGAACTACAACAAATTGCCCAGAAAGGCATCACAGAGGAGCAATTAGAGGCTCAGTTGAAGAGTTTTGAGAAGGGTTTTCCCTTCCTTCGTTTGCAGGCTGCTGCTAGTACATCCAATGGTATCATTGCACCCACTGCCGAGGAGCAGGAGGCTTATGTAAATACATGGGCTCGCTACAAGCAGGAGGGTCACAAGATAACCAAGTTTGTACCCGCTTCTGGTGCTGCTAGCCGTATGTTCAAGGCGGTGTTCGAATTTGTTGATGCTGAATATGATGTGCCAACAACTGATTTCGAAAAGAAGTTCTTCCAGGATATTGAGAAGTTCGCATTCTATCAGGCTCTTGATGATGCTTGCAACGTACTCGAAGGCAAGGGTATCAAGGCATTAATGGAGGAAGGTAACTACAAGGCTGTAGCTGCTGCTATGCTTGATGCAGATGGCTTGAATTATGGCCAGTTGCCCAAGGGCTTACTTCAGTTCCATTCATATGATGATTGCGCTCGTACTCCATTGGAGGAGCACCTGGTAGAGGCAGCACTCTATGCCAGCAGTCAGGGCGAGGCAGACGTGCATTTTACCGTGAGCACCGAGCATCGCGAATTGTTTGAGCAGCTAGTAGAGGAGAAGTTGGCTGATTATGAAAAGCAATATGGCGTACACTACCATGTTAGCTTCAGCGAACAAAAGCCCAGCACAGATACCGTAGCTGCTAATATGGACAATACTCCTTTCCGCACAGATGATGGCAAGCTATTGTTCCGTCCCGGAGGTCATGGTGCTTTGATTCAGAACCTTAACGACCTTGATAGCGATGTAGTATTCGTTAAGAATATTGACAATGTAGTGCCCGACCGTTTGAAGGACGATACCACCCAGTGGAAGCAGGTATTGGCAGGTATCTTGATTGGTGCACAGATACAGACATTTGGATATTTGCGCCTCTTGGATAGCGGCGATTACAATCACGATGACATCGAGAATATGATTCGTTTCGTGCGCCATACTCTATGCACCGATCGCGAGGATATCAAGGACATGGAAGATGCTGAGTTGGTATGCTACCTACGCGAAAAGCTCAATCGTCCCATCCGTGTATGTGGTGTGGTAAAGAATGTTGGCGAACCTGGTGGTGGCCCATTCCTTGCTTACAACCCTGATGGTAGTGTCTCTATGCAGATTCTTGAGAGCAGCCAGATTGATACCAATAATCCCGAGTACATGAAGATGTTTACCGAGGGTACTCACTTCAATCCCGTAGACCTCGTGTGCGGTATTCGCAACTATAAGGGCGAGAAGTTCGATCTTCCCAGCTATGTAGATCCCGCTACAGGTTTCATTTCCTACAAGAGTAAGTCAGGACGCGAGTTGAAGGCTCTCGAATTGCCAGGCCTATGGAATGGCGCCATGAGCAACTGGAATACATTGATGGTAGAGGTTCCCCTGACCACCTTCAATCCCGTTAAGACCGTGAATGATTTGTTGCGTGAGCAGCATCAATAATACAATATAGATTCCTTGCAGAACCCCACTATACTCACTCCTTTCGATCGTGGCTCTTCTGCTTGAGAATCTATCATGGGGGGAGGTTTTTGAGAGGCTGTGCCGCTTGTTTTCAATGCACAGCCTCTTTCTTTTTTATTATTCGGATTACTCTGATTATTCAGATTATTCAGATTATTCGGATTTAATTTTATTTAAATCTTCTTGGCTTTGAAGTTGGACACCTTACTCTTGGATTGTCCTGTCTTCCACAAGGGTGATACAATTTTGTTCTTGTTTCAATCCTTAATATTTGATTGATTAGGATGTAAATATTTTTACAGTTGCTATCCTTGTTACTAATGTTTCTTTTCGTCCTGTCTGTTGCATAATTGCTTGAAGTCACAATAGACACAGTTGCCGGCTTCCTTGGCTTTGGAGAAAGGTACTTCGGGATTGAATATCTCGGTGATGATATCTTCCAGTTTTTCCATGAAATCCTTTTCGTAGGCGAGAATGTCGCTTACCAAACCTTCCTTCTTGTTTCCTGTGTTGGAACCAATATATAGGGAAGGGTCGTAATCGTCCTTGCCTGCTTTTGCCGTGTAGAAGAGCACCGGTTTGATGGGTAAACTATTTGGACAACTTCTGCTTGTTGCTATCGAGTAAAGGAAGGTTTGCAAGTAATACGCAGCATTGCCCTCTCGCTTGAACAGATGATCCAATGACTTTGGTGCGTCTTCATGAGCCCCCGTCTTGTAGTCAACGATACGCAGATGCTTGGCCGAACTCTCGTCGGTGATGATGTCCATGCGATCCACACGACCTCCAGTCTTTATTCTTAGCTCTCGCTCACCAATCTTTAGTTTTAATTCCATCATTACATCGCGTTCCATGGCTTCCATACTGATTGGGGCATGGCGCTCGTCCCATCTGAGTAGGTTCATGAGATAGCGCTCCACCACACCTCTTGTGAGGATGTTCTCTCCGCGGAACTCGGTGATATTAGCCTCTTTACGGAAATGCTTATCAATGATTGATTGAAGTAGTTCTCCCTTGTTGACGGTATACTCAGAAAGTGCTGCGCGAGTGATAATTTTGCTCTTTGAGTGCGACATTATCTCCTTGTATATCTCCTCGGCGGCACCGTGGAAGATATTTCCCAGTATTCTGGAGTCAACGGTCTCGTCTTCGTCCTCTTTTATGCGCAATCCGCATACCGCATACAGGTAAAACAGCATCGGGCATTTGATATATTTGTTGATGCTCGAAGGACTAAGAGCATATGCCTCTTTGCTCTCATTCAAATTAAACCTATTGTGCAAGATGTTTATTATATCCTCGTCTTTTTCAATGTCTTTCAGTTCTAGCTGTGTTGTGCTCTGCTCTGCCTCCAGACGTATGAACTTGATTGGGATATCTGTTTCTGCTTGCAATTGACGGAGGAAACGACTTATCTCTCTGCGCACATTGCCGGAAGAGTTCTCGTTGAAGATAAATGTCACATGCTCTGCCCTCTGAATCAGACGATAGAAGTAATATGCAAAGACGGCCACCTTGTGACGTATTGTGGTCAATCCGAAGCCCGTTCTCAGAGTGAAAGGAATCAGAGAATTGTCCGTAGTGTTCTTGGGCAGGAAGCCCTCGCCCACGTTCAGCATCAGTATATTTTTGAAGTCCAGACATCTCGTCTCCAGCACACCCATTACCTGCAAGCCCTGTGCCGGTTCGCCATGGAAAGGTATACTCTTTCCGCCCAAAACTCTCCTGAGCAAACGCCTGATGGTGCTGGGTTGCAATACCAGCGGATACTCTTCGTGCGTGACCATATCATAGAATTGGCGCAAGGTCTTGTGAATGATGTATAAGCTCTCGGTCATCAGCACATCGTCAAAGTCACACTCCTCCTCGCTCATCTTGCCAGCAAGCGAAAGGATTACTTCGTCCAGGTATTGGATAAACTCCGCCACGTTGGTGGGTTCTATCCTTCTTTGCCAATTCACATCCGCTATATATTGATAGTAAGGATGGTATTTGATGGTTCGAAGGAAAGGGAGACTAAACCTCTTTCTGTTCTTGTCCCAACCTTCCGTTTGTAAAGAAATAAGAGCGTTCGTAAGGCTATATATCGGAGTGCCCATGAGAGAATATCCCATGGTGATATTGACATCCTTCGGAGCCTTGTCATCAGAGGTGTTCTGCAGGTCGGGAATAGCATGCAGTACAGGTTGCAATTGTTGTTCGTCACATAGCACCAATGCCGTTTCCCTCTCCGTCTCTGTCAGGTTGGCCGTCAGCCATTGCGGTATGTATCTGGTGGCTATGCTATCCGTGCTTGTAGATATGAAGGTAAAACCAGCCTTATGCCCCAGGTTGTCATATATGCGTTGCTTGGACAAGGCATTAGGAAATCTAAGCAGGTTTTCTCTGATAAAGTCACCAGCTTCGAACGTAGCATTATCCTTGTACATCACGTCATAATCCCAATAGAAGAGAGCTCTGTCCTTGCCGTGAAGGTAAGACATCAGTTTCTTTTCCGTCTCGCTCAGCATGTTGAATCCCACGAAGCAATATGTCCTTTCTTCGTCCAGAAGAGCCAGTATCTCCTTGTTCTCCACAGCCAATCTCTCTAGTGCTCCCTGATACGGTTGTATGCCCTCTGGCATAGCCTTCTTCAATCCGTGATACAAGCCCGGCATGATGCTCCAAAGCTCAGAGAAGCGCTCCTGAAGGTGCGTCTTGTTCTCCGTAGCAAAAGCACCAAAGAATCTCTCCAGAGCTTCGCGCTGATTGTCTGTGAGGAAGTCCAACGATTCCATATCGTTCAACTCTTTAGCATTAAGGAAAAGGTTGTCAGCATTCACCAGATGCTTGTCAATGTCGTCAAAGTCAGAAAGCAATATCTCGCCCCATCCCCAGAAAGCATCCAGCGACTCGGCCTTTGCTCCCATCAGTTGTCTGTACACGTGGTATAGTTGGCACACGGCAGGTATTGTTTCCGCCACGCTATCTCCCACGATGCTCTCAAACATCTCCCCAATGGTACTGTAATGAGGAGCCCAGCAGGGGTTGCTCACTTTGGCCAGTAGCACCTCGTTCATGAACAATCGTGCACGCTTGTTGGGGAAGACCACCGTCACTCGCGACATATCCTCCTGAAAGCGCACCAGCAAGTCCTTTGCCACGTGTGTCAAGAATGTATTCTCTGTCCAATTACTATTCATATGTTCTGAGTTTTAGATGGTTGTGTAATTTTTGTTTCTGACATACCAGATGTAGCCCTTTATCTCGTGTTGGGGATATATCTTTCGGAGCAGGTTCATATAGTTTTTCACCTGAGTCTTGTAGTCTTTGTGCTCGTCTCCGAACTTATAATCTATCACCGTTATCACCCCGTTGTTCATGATGATGCGATCGGGTCTTTGGTCACGCTTGTTTTTGCGTCTAGCCTTCGGGTTTAGTATGTCGCATTCGGCAAACACTCTGTTCTCCGGAGCAAACCACTGAGCTATCATTTGGTCACTCTCTATTTGTTGCAAAAGTTCTTTGAGTTCATCGTATTGTTCCTGTGTCAAGCGCCCCTGCATACGACTTTTCCTTAGTGTCAACTCTATCTGCGAAGCATCCCTGATCTCGGCCATAATGTTGTGATATAGAATACCCTCGGCTCTGGCACTATCGTCATGTCCGAAGAGTTCTTTTGCCTCGTTGCTTTGTCTGAAATTGAGTCTAGCCTGGTAGCTGACCATCTTTGTGTTCAAAGGTTTAAAGTCTGGTTGCATCCTATTGTCACTAGCCTTCTCTTCGTCTACGGTCAGCACCGGTTCTCCGTCCTCCAGTAGGAACACGCCGTCCGTGTACTGGCCCTCGGGGTTGAGACACATGCTGAGCAGATTCCACACGGAGAATCCTTTTCCCGAATCTTGTGCCCAGATGAACATATTGCACGAGGCACGCGTCAGTGCCACGTATAGCGAGTTCAGTTCGTCCACACGGCTCTGCAGATGCTCTTCCGTGTATCTCGCACTATAGTACGATTGCGCCATCTTGGCTGTCTTGGCTATTGGCATTCTTCCAAGGGCATTGTACTCCTCGTGTCCCTCTTCGGCTTCGCACCACAGAGTTTCTCCAAGGTCATTCTCCATCAACCAGTCGCAATAGGGGAGAAACACGGTGTGAAACTCCAATCCCTTGGATTTGTGTATCGTAAGTATGCGTATGCCCTCCTGCTTGCCCGAGGGTATGGATTGCGTGTGAAGACTCGTATCCCATGCCTTCAGAAAGGAGTGTATGTCGTTGGCATTGTCCCTGAGATACAATTGTACGGCATCCAGGAAGGCATAGTGGTAAGCTTCCTGATTCTCCACTCTTTCCAGTTTCAGACTTCTGTATAGCTCTTCCACCAGTTCGTACAGAGGCATCTGTTTCAACAGGTTGCGCTTCTCTATCAGAAACGCAGGTATCATCTCCAGAGCATTGTTGCGCATCAGATAGTCGTGGCTCACTTCGCGCTTCTCCACCATTTGTATGTAGTGCATCAGGAAGAGATGGTATGCCACAGGCTTCTCCTTATAGTCCTCGATGAGCATACGCATGGCTGAAATCAGTATTGTCACTATCGAACTGTTTTCCAGCAGGAAGGCCTCATCGCTTGCTATCCTGATGTGCTCTGGAGCATGCTCCTGAAAGTATCTAAGTATCTGCTTGGCCATCTTGTTCTTGCGCAAGAGTATGGCCATTTTGTTCAGAGGCAATCCCTCGTCGTGCAGACGGCATATCTGCTCCAGCATGTCGCCCAGCATCAGCTCCTCTGTCTCCTTTTTGCCAGAATTAGATTGGCCGTTAGTATTGGAGCCCTTTCCATATAAGGCCACTCTGGTATATCCCTTCACGTTCTGCTTCTTCTTGTCGGGCATGTATTGCATTACATCGCTATATATGCCCTCCTTGCCGCCTATTTTGAATCTGGCATCAGGGTACAGCTCGTCCAGTTTCTGTGCCGCCAAAGGGAACAATCTGTTGTTGAAATCAATTATCCTTGCCTCACTTCTATAGTTGTATTGCAAGGGATGCGTCACAGGGCTCCACGTCTTCATACTGTCTGCTAGATTGCTCAGCAAGCTCCATTCGCCTCCACGCCATCTGTATATGCTCTGCTTTATGTCGCCCACTATCAGGTCGTTGCCGCCCAGAGCCTGGTTTTCAAACAGCAGCACCTTAAAGTTGTTCCATTGCAGATTGCTCGTATCCTGAAACTCGTCTATCATGATGTTTCTCAATACGGTGCCTATCTTTTCAAAGATGAAGGGGTTGTCCTGTCCGTCTATGAGGTTGGAAAGAAGGGTAGGGGTGCGCGAGAGCGGAAAGGTCTCCTGCTCCTCGTTGATGTCTCTCACTATCTCGTCTATGCGCGAGAGCAGTTGCAATTGGTTGGTATAGTTCCTGGCCAAACGTGCCGAGTTCAGCTCCTTGTTCAGTTCCTCCACCCTTGCCAGATATGTTACAAATCTTTCTCCGAAGTCCCTGAACAGCTCACATGCCCCAGCATCCTTCTTGCTCTTGACCTTCAGCAATGCACTACCATCTTCCAGAAAAGCCTGAAATTTCTTGCCCTTAGCCGTGTTCTTGGCTTTACTCATGTCCTGCTTTAGTACTGCCTGCAGATAGGTCACAGGAGGAGTTGTGGCCCCCACCATCTCCTCGGTGCAGATGCTTTGTGCGTATTGCAGCATCTCCTGCGTCATTGTAGTCAGTTCCTCTTCACACCTATCAATGATGTCCTTCATGCACTTTCTGAATTCTCTCACCTTCTTATGGTCAGATATTATCTCGCGCTCCTGCGCACTACGCTTCAGAAAGTCCTCCTCAAAGATACATGTGGCAAAATTCTTTATAGCCCCTTGTATGTTCCACTTGCCGTTCTCGTCCAGCTCGTCCGTCACATACTCTATCACTATGTTTCTCAGCGCTGAGTCCATGTCCAGATTGTCAATCATCCTATCCACGGCCATCTCCAGCACCTCCTTGTCCTTGAGGTCCACCTGCAGGTTAGAACTCTGTCCCAACTCTCTCGCCAGCGTGCGCAAAATACTCTGGAAGAAGCTATCTATCGTCTCCACTCTGAAGCGACTATAATCATGCAGAATCATGCTCAGAGCCTTGCCGCTCCTCCTGCGTATCTCTTCCTCCGTCATGTGGATGCCCTCAGCCTTCAGCTTCTCCATCAACTTCTCCAGATACCCCTTGCTACTGTCCAACCCCTTGCTGATGCCATACAGGTGCTGCAGTATGCGGTCCTTCATCTCGGCTGTAGCCTTGTTGGTAAACGTCACGGCCAGCGTATGCTTGTACTCCTCCTCCGCCTGAGGGCGAATCATCAGATAGATATACTCCACCGTCAGGGTAAAAGTCTTACCACTACCGGCAGAAGCCTTGTATATATTCAGTGAAGATTTCGTTTCCATGGTTGTCTTTTATTTCGTGCAAAGATATCAAAAAAAACTTTTTATTGCAATAGATTTTGAAAATCACTATACATTCCCTCGCCTACATCATCAAATTGTTGTACCTTTGCAAACGAAAACATAGGCACACAAGCCAATATTTCCTATAATATACAATAAGGTAAAAAGAAAATGTCAGGTTATTTAGTAGATGATGCACGCAAGGTGACCACACATCGCCTTATCGAGATGAAGCAGCAGGGCAAGAAGATAGCCATGCTCACAGCTTACGATTACACCATGGCACAGATAGTCGACCAAGCAGGTATGGATATCATCCTCGTTGGCGATAGCGCTTCCAATGTCATGGCGGGCAACTTTACCACCCTCCCCATCAGCGTAGAACAGATGATATATCACGCCAAGAGTGTAGTGCGTGGTGTAAAGCGCTCTCTGGTTGTATGCGACATGCCCTTCGGTTCATACCAGGTAGGCCGAACAGAAGGTGTCACCAACGCCATCCGTATCATGAAGGAGAGCCATGCCGATGCCCTCAAGCTAGAAGGTGGAGTTGAGATACTGGACACCGTACGCGCCATTCTCGATGCAGGTATCCCCGTAATGGGACACCTAGGCCTCATGCCCCAAAGTATTAACAAATTTGGCACCTATGCCGTTCGTGCCAAGGAACAAGCCGAGGCCGATAAGCTACTCAGCGATGCCCATGCCCTAGAGGAAGCTGGATGCTTTGCCATAGTGCTGGAGAAGATACCAGCCGAGCTCTGTCAGCGAGTATGTCAGGAGCTCACCATTCCCGTCATCGGTATCGGAGCAGGGCCAGCCGATGGTCAGGTCCTCGTAGCACACGATATGTTGGGCATGAACAAGGACTTCTCTCCCAAGTTTCTTCGCAGGTATGCCGACTTGTTTACCATCATGACCGACGCCATCGGTCAGTACATCAACGACGTAAAGACCGAGGATTTCCCCAACGAGAACGAGAGATACTAATCCCCCTCTCCGTCCCTATAACCAAGGTATAGAGTAGTCCCCACTATTCTATACCTTTTTCTATTCCCCCTCCCATTCGTTAGGCCTCTATACTTTACTAGCAACGTATTTGAGGGTGATTGCCGTAATTTTCGTATAAAAAATACCCATATTAGTGTTTATAAATCAAAAGAGTTGCATTTTTTTCATCCCCTTAAGTGAAGCATTAGTGAAGTGATTGAGTGGGTAAGGGAATGTCTGTGTAATTGTTTTTCTCTGAGTGTAAGGAAAATTCAAGTTGTGGATAGTGGGGTACTTTCAAAGTAGCTCATAAAACTGCGTTTTTGCAGCTGAAAAGTGCTAG
Source organism: Bacteroidaceae bacterium (assembly GCA_017381015.1). Classification (GTDB taxonomy): domain Bacteria; phylum Bacteroidota; class Bacteroidia; order Bacteroidales; family Bacteroidaceae; genus Physcousia. Next base: position 732 of record JAFOCV010000100.1, on the reverse strand, counting down.
TTTTTGGGAAAAAGGTGCTTGATTTCGTGCTTCAAGGTGCTGATTTTGCCATCCATTGATTTTTCGTATCTCGTGGTTATTCGGATTTTTCAAGTAAGTAGATAATGGGGGATTAATGCCTTCTGATGTTGAGTTTCAGCCTTTATTATCAATAGTTTATATGTAAGTGGTGAACAATTCGGTCACCATCTGTCGCTAGAGAAAACATTACATATTCTGTTTGACACCTGTTTGTTTACTGCTAATGAGGGGGGCACTGTTTTAGTTCATCCTCCCCCTTTGCTGGTTTGTTGCCTTTTCCGAGAGAATCGATGAGGGTATGTTACGTACCTCCACCTCATCTGCGACTATAGACGAGTCGGTGTCTTACGAGTCATCAGATGAAGTCACGTTTCATAACCTCAGCCTGTTGACCATATAAAAGGGGTGGGGGAGTAGAGACTCGACTCGTTGATGAAGATGGCTTGTTGCGTTCACCGGGGGTGACCATTTCGTTCACCCCTTTGTCTTCAAAAGAGACATGGACGCGCAGAGCCTTTTCTAGATTTATTTTATACCCCAGTGCATTGCACACGTCCTTGGCACAAACCAAGGTTCGCCTGTTCATCACTCTTTTCTTCACCTATCCGAAGACAGAGTTAGCAAAACAACATTAATAAACCAAACATTTTCAAAATAAAGTGCTCTTGATTAACAGGTTATTCACGCTATGGTACCATACTTATCATCGTT
>JAFOCV010000099.1 GCA_017381015.1 Bacteroidaceae bacterium | reverse complement strand
GTAGAAACCTACGTAGGCACGGAGTACGGCATAGAGTTGCTTTGCTGCCTCGGCCTTGGCCTTGATGGGTAGGTTCTGCGAATTGCGCACGGTGGTGATGATGTACTGACCCAGGGTGCTACGCTCGGCATCCATTGCTACCAGTTCGGGTGTCTCTGCCAGTGCCATGGAGCGTGCCACGTTGTTCTGCAGCTGAGAGAAGAGTTCCTTCAGGCGGTCCATGTCGGCCTGGGGATAGTGGAGGAGTTCCTCGCCGCGTGCCTGTGTCTGCGAGATGAAGCGGTCGATGAAGGTGACGTACTCGGGTGTGTTGAACTTAGCTAGGTTTACGCTAATGAATTGATTGAAAGTTTTCATAGTTGGTTAAAGACCCACCCTGACCCTCCCTGCAAGGGAGGGAACGTGATATGCTCGGATGGGGATTTTTTTAGGGGTTTGTTAATGGTTAGTTTTGTTTTTTAGGTTTTTACGTCTTCCACTTTGTCACCCTCCCTAACGGAGTGTCCAGGGAGGGACGGGGTGGGTCTGCTCACATACAGCTCTGTGCTCCGAAGGTGGTGGCTATGGCCGTGAGGATGGTGATGAGGATGTTGAGGATTTTACCCCAGGTGGAATTGTTGTTGAAAGTTCCCATAGTGTGAAAGTTGGCTTTTGAGGGTTAGACATTAGTGTTTTGAGGTTGGATTTTACAAACAAGGTACCTGTGTGTTCGTTTTCTGATGCAAAGATACGACATCTTTTTGGCGGTTTGGCAGATAATGGCAGATAATGGCAGATACTGGCATTTACTGGCAGATACTGGCAGATAGTGGCAGATAGTGGCAGATAGTGTCAGATAATATATGGTATTATGGGCAGGGGGATGTATATTTGTTGCCCTAAGGGGATGTGGATGTATCATTTTTGTTTACTTCTTGTGATTTTTTGAGGGGATGAGATATATGTTTGTAAGCGGTCTGTAAGCGCTTACAAGGCGCTTACAAGCATATCACGTAGGGGGTGAGAGAAAAATGACTCTGAAAATTTATATTTATATATATAAATATAAAAATAAAAAGTAAGTTTTAGTTGTAGTGGCAGGAGGGGGGTAGGCATATCGTTTGTAAGCGCCTTGTAAGCGCTTTTGCAAATTTTACGAAATTAATCACAAAGATTTACACCCTATATGTTGCATATGTCACAACAAATATGTAACTTTGTAACTGTAAAAACAGTTAAAAATAACTACTATGGAAAATAAAAAATTACCCATTCCTGTAAAATTACCACTTGAAGCATTTAATTTTGGTGATGATGAACATTACTACGGTATTATAAAAATATACCGCGATATTTCGAATAAACTTTACCCAAAACAAGATACAGAAATATTTTTCGACCTCGAGAAGTTTGATTATACTGATGTGAATAATCCCAATTACTATATTTACAAAAGTTTAGAGAGCGAATTTGATAATGCTGTACTAAAATCAGAAACCAATGGTATAGAATTTGATCAAACGGAAAATAATATGATAAAAATTTTCTGTTACATCTATTTTGGAACTGGTTATATAATGGATTTATCTCTGGTGGCTAGTTGGTTTTTGCGACACATTAGTAAAATACTATCAGAAACATTAAAAGGCACGCCCTTTACGATTGAGATGGTTTTGAGTTGTTCTCTGTTTTTAATGCAAATAGACCCTTGGTTAGAAATTGATGACAAGATTCAAAAATATATAGATTTATTGCAAGAGAAGTATGGTAATAGCGATTTTTATAAAAAATTGGTAAATTCATATAATGCCAAATTTGCAGACTCAACAGAACAGGATACAATAGATTCTCAGGAAGAGCCCCCCTTATGCATGGATGATGAAAACAACACTAAGAATGAACCATCCATAAAAGATAATGAAAAAATAAAAGCCTGCTTTTTACATGAGATAAGCCCCTTTATTAAGGAAAAATTAGAAAATGCTTTAAACATGTGTGGAAATACACAATCTAACCTTGCCTATCTAGAAATGGCTTTGGAAGAAATAAAATATACAAAAACTATTGCGGAGCATAAGACTTTTTTAGAAGCCCTTGACGCACTCGAATTGAAGAAATTCGATGATAAAATATATAAAACTGTAAAAAACAAGTATTCTAAAATGCGGAAAAATCCAACCGCTAAAGATAAGGAAAAACTTGAAGACTATAAAAATATATTTAGACAGAATAACTAACGTAAATATTACTTTTGATTTCTTAAAAAAAATACATTTAATTACTTTTTTTTACTTTCGCTTACTATTGATTACTCAGTTCAATAGTAAGCTTTTTTTCTACTCTTTTTCAATACGATAAGCCACTTTTCTGCCATATCTTTGCACTCGCAATCATCCTTGAGCCTACGAGCAGGGTGTGCTCACTCCCATATTCATAATATATATATAAGGCGCCTAGAGAATAGGGATAGGCAAGCGAGATTGTATAATATAAATTAATAAAAAAACAAAAAAATGGCAACAAATAAAAACACAATCAAAGGACAACTGGAGATAATGCAGTTACGACACGATAGCGAGAAGTACAGACTGCTCAGAAACGAGATGAAGAGTATAATGAGATTTCTGGAAGAGAAGGGCGATGTGGGCGACCTGCTGGCACAGGTAGCTGGCAAGCTGGATGAGATTAACGAGATTTTGGATTTTTATCAGAAATTGAAATTTTAATTATGAATCAGATGTATATAGTAATGTCACTATCACCCATGGTGCAGGTGGCAAGTAATAAGACCGAGTCGGGCACTATGTCCATGCGTACTATAGTGCTGAGAGAATTAGGCGGACAATGGGCCAACACATACGCAGCCAAGGTGTTTGGTACCAAGGCCAAGGAGAATTACGTGCCCGGACAAGTGGTGGGTGCATCACTACGCTTCCGTGTCAGCAGCAGTCTCACCAGCGGTCAGACCTTTCAAGACGTGGTAGCAGAAGAGATAGTTACAATTAATAGTATTAACCAAGATGAAATTTTATAACACAATGAAAGCAACAATTTTCACATTAGATGCGATGGTAGATCTGTACAGCACCGGCAAGGTAACAATCAAGAACGAAGACATCATCAGCCCCATGAACCCCGTATGGGAAGTCTTCGTCAACAAGGTGCGCGGCCGTATGGCCCTGGACGGCGAGGGCAATCTATGCTTCGAACCCTATCAGGTGGGCGCCAAGCAAGCCACGGTGATGGCCAAGGAAATAGTGGGACAGACCACTGTGACTCGCACCCCCCAAGCTGCTAAAAATCTCACTATCTCTGCCCATAGAGATGAGCCAGAGCATGATGCAGATGACCGTGCTGGAACAGGCCTCGCTGCTGACCGATGCAATGCACAATGGACTGTATGACAGAATGGTAGGCGGACTCTTGTCCGCCACCAACACTGTCACCCAAGAGATAGACAAAGCAGCATAAACCCCTCAATACACACACACATCCAAATCACATGACAAGAAAAACAAACACTACAGGAATTGCACACATGGACTACTGTCTGACATACGTCATGGGCGTATATGACAATCAGCCAAAGCCACTGACCCACGAGATGATGGAGCGCCTGCTCTCTATGCACAAAACCAAAGTGAACACCGAGCAGTACCGCGCCACAGGCAATGAACAGCTGAAGAAGGCATTGCCAGCCGTATTGTTCAACGGACTCTACTCCGAAGAACGTGCCGCGGCTTGGCTCAGACAAGACAAACATCACACACGCCGTCAGGACCAGTGCTATCTGCCCTCGCCTTTCTATGGCATAGACATAGACTTGAAAGGATGTCCCGAGGAACTATACTCTGTCGTAAGGGACAGAATCAAGAAGCACCTTGGGTGCGAACCAGAAGAGATACTGGTGATGGCATACGCCTCGCCTTCACGGGGATTACGACTGGTGGTCAGACGCACCCCGGGGCTCACTCTGGAGCAGGAGATATGCAAGTGGGAAACACTCCTGGGTATGCCCTGCGACCCCACGTGCAAGAACCCCTCACGTCTGTATCTGCTCACCTCACGTGACGATATTCTCTACTACAATCCCCAGGCTCTATTCTCACTGGAGGGTCACACCCCCGAAAGCTTCCCCTCAGAAGCTGAATCCACAAAGTACGAAATGCCCAAAGCCGAGGATTCGGCATCAGAACCCGCAGACGAAAAGCGCTTACAAGGCGCTTACAAGCACACTGCCCAGGGGGTAAGATACACCTCGGAGCAACTGCAGGACATAGCCGAAGAATTGGCACACATCATTGGCGGCGGTGCTGCTCAGAAAGGGATGCGCAATGGACTCACCTTCGAGATAGCCAAGCAGATGCGCCACATCGTAGGCAATGACGCAGAAAACCTCTCCATGGTGATACCCATGTACGAGGAGTCGTACAAAAAGCACATGGATGCCATAAACAATGCTCTGAAATACGGCAAAACATTGCCCTACATACCCTCAGACCTGCAAAGGGCTATAGACAGAGCCATGGCTGCCGAAAACGACACACCCACCGCGGACGAGGAAAGCACCACACCACCGCAGATGCCCAGCACTCTGCCGCCATCCATGGAAACCATACTGACGGGCATACCCATGAAGAGCCGCCCCGCAGTGGCAATGTCCGTATTCTCGGCACTCAGGGCACTGATGTACAACGTCAAGTTCAAATACATCAACAACACGGACCAGGAGCCCTGTTTCCTGTTCCTTTGCGTGGCAGACCAGGGTAGCGGCAAGACAGCCATCCGACCTCCGCTCAAAGGCATACTGCACGAGGTGGAGAAGCGCGACGAAATCAGCCGACAGGAAGAACAGCTATGGCGCGAAAAGTGCGAAACACTGGGTGCCAACAAAGACAAACCCAAGCGACCCACATCGCCCAAACAGATAGTACAGGCCAATATGACGGAGGCATCACTAGTGAGCCTCATGCGACGAGCCGATGGGCACTCGCTCTTTACCTATGGCGAGGAACTGGACAAGCTACTCCACCTGAAGGGTGCCTCCGAGATAATACGCTCGGCATTCGATTGCGAACAGTACGGACAAGAGCGCGTGGGTGCTGGTTCCATCTGCGATGTAGTGACACTCAAGTGGAGCTTCGTATACTCCACCACACCTGCCACTGCATGCAAGATACTGAAAAACGAGATTTCCAACGGAACCCTCTCGCGCCTGTGCCTTGGCACCATTGAGTGTGACGCCGATGATTGGGGCGAAGAGACTCCCATGTTTGGTGATTTTGACCAGGAGTACATCAAAGCCGTAGATGCTTTTACCAGTCTGCTCAAACAGACACCCAGCGGAGTGTTCACCTGCACCGAGGCTATGCAGTGGGCCAACGAAGAGAAGGCACGACAGATAGACCGCCTGAAGATGATGGACGCCAAGTACCTATCGCCATTTCTGTGGCGCTCACTGCAAATGGCCTTCTGGCGCGCATGCATGCTCTACATCATGAATGGCAACAAGTGGAGCCAGGAGATAGAACAGTTTGCTTCGTGGTCGCTAAACTATGACCTGTGGGTCAAGTTGCACTACTTCGGACAGATGATAGAAAACTGCCTGGACACCGCACAAAACGGCGGCAGACAACCCACAATGCTACTGGCACAACTGCCCAATACCTTCACACGCGATGAGGCTCGCATCATGCGACGTCAGCAAGGCAGAGACGCCTCATCACGCTCATTGCGAAATATGCTCAACACATGGGTCAACAGAGGCTTCATACGCTTTGACAAGGAAACAAAACTCTACACCAAACTGACACTGAAAACGGCCTAGGAAATCTATCCAACACACACAATCCACTAATACCTATGAAAAACACACACCAACCCCGCGGTCTGCGCAACTGCAACCCTCTGAACATTCGTCACTCTGCCTCAAAATGGCAGGGTGCACGAGTGAGGCAGACCGATAAGAGTTTCGTACAATTCACCTCCATGGCCTACGGCTATCGCGCCGCATGGCGAGTGCTTGAAAGTTACTATCAGCACTTTCAGCGCCAGCACATGGCATTCACGCCCAGAAACATCATCCACAGATGGGCACCGCCATCAGAGAACAACAGCGATGCATATCTGCGCACCGTATGTATGCTCACCTCGCTCGGTGGCAACGAAGCGCTGCCCCGCCCCAGCCTGGCACGTTCTCAGGGCATGGAGCAAAAACTCATACTCCTGCTCTCTGCCATGACCACCATGGAATGTGGCATCTGCATGAAGGACATCAACACAAAAGACATCATCGAAGGCTATGACAAAGCGTTCCCTCAACAAGTACAAATTCCATAAAGTAGCCTCGCGCTATTACCCCGGTCGCAATACCCGAACTGCCATACGGCTCTTCCGCCAAGAACTCTGCCTCACCCGAGGCCTCCTTGACGCCCTCCAAGCCATCGGCTACAACAACAACCAGCGCATCCTCACACCCCGTCAAGTACAAGTCATCGAAGAGTATCTGGGAGAGGCGTGAGTGAGAGGCGAGAAGAAACGCCAGCTTAGCATTACACTAGGCTGGCGTTGAGTATATTACATTTCTTCTATTGCTTTTATATTCTTATACCCTCTCCAAAGCGGAGCTTCTTTATAGAGATTGATAGATTTTTTGGGAACATATAGAACCGCACCTTCTGGTATTTCTACCTTCCATAGTACTTTGTTTACTGTATAACCATTATGTTCCTTGATATATGAAGCACCATATGCAAAGGCATCAGGACTAACAACCGGAGGATTTTCCGCTTTACAAATAAGGGTATTACAAGGAATTGTATGCACAAGTATTGTCTTATAATAACCATTACTCTCATCAAATGTTGGAGGTGGGCATTTTGTTAGAGATGTTGGTATATTGACCAAGGTTGATGGGTAAATTATAGTGTCTAGTGAACTAGCACTATTCCATACTCCCTCACAACTAGAGTCTGTTACTCCTTCTGCATACTCCAATGTCGCCACATTCGGACAGAATTCTGTTATCTTATTAGCATCTCTATAATTCTCTAAATACATCTTATCACTATTTATAGTAATTTTCTTTAAGGCTAAGCAATAAGAGATATTCATATATCGGCTACGATCCATTTTAGGAAAAATTATCTCCTGTAAAGTTCTATTAACCAAAGTGTCTTGATATGGATTAGTCACAAAAACAAATGGCGTTTCAGAGGTACTAGAACAATTATATTCAGCCTCACTCAAATCCAATTTATGCAAACTATTCATTACTTGAATATATCGCATATCTTCTGTATTTATATGACCTTTAATAGTCAAGGCCGTTGTTGTTCGTGTCTGCTCAGAGGTCAACACACGCGACAATGTACCCTCTTTATCTACTGTAACAACAAGAGTGCCATCCTTCATCAATGGAATTCTAATAATTGTGCTAGCCTCGTCGTTCATTTCAAAACAGACATAGCCGTTTTCTTCAAATACTCTCTTAAACATAGAATCACCATCAGCACCATCGCTTCCATTGACACCATCTATGCCATCAAGTCCATTGCTGCCAGTAGCCTTGCCCAACTTAGTCCAATTAATTCCATTGTCATAAGAAATAAACCAATAACCATTTTCTATCTTGAATTGAGGAGTGATTCCATCTTTACCATCAGCTCCATCAACACCATCCTTACCATCAACGCCATCTATGCCATCAGTTCCGTCAACACCGTCTTTGCCGTCTGTTCCATCAACACCGTCTTTACCATTAGTTCCATCAACACCGTCTTTACCGTCTTTTGCAGATGCCCTTACTTTTTCGTCATCTACTAGAAGCCAAGCTCCGTCGATTGTCCAATAATAAAAACCATCGGAATCTTTCTTAACACTAATTGTTGGCACAGAAGCATCCTTGCCATCTTTTCCATTATAGATAACAACAGATTTACCAGACTTAAAAATAAATAATTGACCACTTCCATCAGCAAGAGTCGTTGCATTGACAATATAGTCATTACTCTCTAACGCAGTAACTATTGTTTGAAGATTAATAATATCAGCATTAATTTTTTTGCAAACTTCCTCAAGGTAAGCGATTCTATATTCGTGATCATTCAATTTGTCCCAAATCTCAGAATCGTCAAACTTACTACAAGAAACGGCTAAAAATGTTGCCAAAAATAGAAATGCAAATTTCTTCATAGTATTATAATACTTTCCGCCTCCCAATCCCCAGAGAAAGCCATTAGAGTATACAATAAAGGTGTGGGAACTCTATTTGCTTTACCCAGATGTCTGGCTTCTCGCATTGCCTTGGTACGGATAAAGCAATAGCAACCCACACCAAAGGTTATGTAAAGAGCCAATATAGGCTGTACATACCAACGATGTGGTGCCATTGCCATCATCTTCGTACCAGTTCAAACTTTGCGAGAATTTGACATCTGAAGATAATTTCAATAACACCTTTTTCAATAAAGTCATTCTTTTACTACCACTGCAGTGCCGAACGATACCGCAAAGATATTAAAACTTTTTCAATTCTGCCCCTAAGAAAATTAAAAAATCTGCCTCCACCACAAATATACAGGGAATAAATAGTAATCAAAAAGCTTCGCGCGTAGAACCCACAGAGAAGTATCCAATGCTTTCG
>JAFOCV010000098.1 GCA_017381015.1 Bacteroidaceae bacterium | reverse complement strand
TGCAAACTGTGCATACATACTTTTTCATAATCTTATCTGTTTTTAATGTTATTCAATTCTTTTGTTTTTCTCTGATGCAAAGGTAGGGGAAATGTGTTTTGTTTCCAACAGATAAAATCTATGGCGTTATAAATGAAATTTATTTCGTACCTTTGTACCCGTAAATAAGACAATGAAATGATCATGGAATTTTTGAAAACTAATAACAAAGCTATTTATTCAGGTATTCTGGTGATACTTGTTGTATGTCTCTTGTTGGATTATGTACCGGGCATGTCGTTTTTTTCTTCATGGGTAACTCCTCCCGTAGCATTATTCTTGGGATTGGTATTTGCCCTTTTGTGTGGACAAGCTTATCCGAAGTTTAACAAGAAAGTTTCAAAGAAGCTTTTGCAATACTCGGTTGTGGGGTTGGGGTTTGGCATGAACCTTCATGCTTCTCTAGCCTCGGGTAAGGAAGGAATGATGTTTACCATAATCTCTGTTATCGGTACGATGATTATCGGTATGTTCATTGGTCGGAAAATATTGAAGGTAAATCGGGATACTTCCTATCTGATTAGTTCGGGTACAGCTATTTGTGGCGGTAGTGCCATTGCGGCGGTTGGACCGGTCATCAAAGCGAAAGATAGTGATATGTCGGTGGCGTTGGCTACTATTTTTGTATTGAATGCTATTGCGTTGTTTATTTTTCCAGTGATGGGTGGTTGGTTAGGATTGACTCAACAGGAGTTTGGTACTTGGGCGGCCATTGCGATTCATGATACCAGCTCGGTCGTTGGGGCTGGTGCTGCTTACGGTGAGGAAGCGCTTCAAATTGCAACGACTATCAAGTTAACTCGTGCTTTGTGGATTATTCCATTGGCATTGGCTACTTCGGTTATCTTCAAGAATGGTGGAAAGAAAATCAGCATTCCTTGGTTTATCCTTTGGTTCATTGTTGCTGTTTTGTTGAATACATATGTACTCGATAGTGTTCCCGAAGTAGGTAAAGCTATTTCAGGCTTAGCTCGAAGAGGACTGATCATTACCATGTTCTTTATTGGTGCTTCTCTTTCTACTGATGTATTGAAGACTGTCGGGGTGAAGCCGTTGTTACAGGGTGTTTTGCTTTGGTTGGTGATAAGTATAGGTTCGTTGGCATATATCTTATTATCGGATATCAATCTATAAAAGTAAATTATTCAAAAAATAAAATCATTGCAACAACAATTCCACCTGGGGAAAAATATTCTATCAACTGATGAAACATGATAAGACATGATTTATTTCCTTGTGGAGTGTTTGTTCTTTTGATAGATGTTAATCAAATCTTCGCTTGATTAACGACTGATGAATACTGATGCTGGGGGTGCCGCTCCTATCATCTCGTTTTCATCTGTCTTGTATCGTTGGCACATGCGACACAAATCTGTCTGCCAAAGGCTTTCACTTTACTAACCCAACTTTAACTCTTTTATTTTTCGTTTTTCTTGCTACACAAGTGTTTAGCTTAGTATGGTGTTAGTTTTGTGTCCTACAATTATTCTGACTCAATGCTATAACCAACAAGGGGGGTGAACGAAATGTTCACCCCCCTTATGATATTCACTTATTGATAAGAAAAACAGAAAAATAGCACATTAACCCCAAAGGAAAGCGAGGGAATCAGAGTTTGATATCCTCCAATCGTACCAAGCCATTGACGATGGCATAGATGGTAAGACCTGCGGGGGAATGGATGTTTAACTTCTTGGTAATGTTTCTTCTATGGGTCATTACCGTATTAACGGAAATAAACATATTCTCGGCTATTTCCTTGTTGGAATACCCCTTTACCACCTCCACTATCACTTCTTTTTCTCTCTCGGAAAGTCCATCAGCACCATCTGCCTTCTGTGCGGTAACAGGAATAGCATCTTCTTCGTTGCTATCAGTAGCTTTCAGGCGCACTTCATCCTCCAGGCGATGAACGGATTCGGCAAACAATTGGTCCTCCAATCTGCAATGACTGAACATATCCTCCTCCATCATATAGATGTCCATCAACACCTCGTTGAGCAATTGGATATTGCTCTCGGCAGGGTAATATTTGATGATGATATTCTTCAGCTCGGAGGCACTACGCTCTATACTGCCATGATTGTCCTGATGGCGATGGCAAAGGGCATGAAAGCCGTGCTCTGAGGTGGGCAGTTTGCCTTGCAATAATTGCTCCACATAGGGATGCACGTGGTGATTCTCATAATCCATATGTCGGGATATCTCGGCGGCGTATTCATCGTAAAACTTCAGTATCAGTACGGCTATCTGATTATTGGAAACGGTCATTGCCTCCAATAGTTTGCGCTTGATGGCTGGCAGACGAAAGTCTACGAAATACGAGTGCGAGCGCTTGAGATATTGCATCAAGGCAGCCACATCCACATCATCTATCAGTTCGCTCACCTTGACGTGCTGACCTCCGCGAACAAAGTTGACCACGGCCAGAAATGTAGGTACATCCACACCACACTCCTCACACACCTTCTGGATAGTGGCATCGCCAAAACCAAAAGCCATACCGAAACGACTGATTACCTGCAACATTCTGTAATCATCGCTTATCAAATCACTCATTGGGTCGGAAGCCCTGTACTTGTCTGTCATTTTTTTATATTTTTACCCCTTACAAACGTATGGTATACACCACGTCTAATTTATTCTTGAAGGCAAAGTTATAAATAAATCCACAGCTATCGCATCGCATTATTCATTTTTTTGTACCTTTGTGGCATGAAATACTCACAATTAAGTATAGCCCAACTGGGTGCGCACATAGAAATTTCATCCTTTTCCACCGCAAATGGTGTCAAGGAGTGGCACGCCATATTACACATCACACCTCTCGAGGATACCTTCATCGGACAGTATCAGCGCCTCTGCCAGGCAGAGCAACAATTGCTTCAGATGGAAGAGCTGAAAGATGCCAAGATGGTATTCAAACGCTATTTCCTGTCGGACAGTACCAACCAGCAACCTCTCATGCACGAAGAGGAGCCCCATTGCAGCATCAGCTACATTCAGCAACCTCCTCTGGATGGAAGCAAGGTGGCTCTCTGGCTCTATCTGCAGGAAGGCATGAACACTATATACCAGGCAGACGATGCCAACTCCACCATCGTGGAGCACAATGGGTATCGCCACATCTGGACAATGGGACTCATGGACAACCATGGAGATAGCCACATGCAGACACAAACTCTGCTCACACAATACGAACAACTCCTGGGCAAGGAGCATGCTTCCATTGCCGACAATTGCATACGCACGTGGTTCTTCGTGAGGGATGTGGACACTCAATACCAGGGCCTTGTGGTGGCACGCCGACAATACTTTGATTATATCGGGCTCACGGCTGATACACATTATATTTCTTCCACTGGCATCGGTGGCAATCCTTCCGACCCTAAAGCCTTGGTACAACTAGGTTCGTATGCTCTCACGGGCTTCCTCCCCGAGCAGCAGCAATACCTCTATGCCCCCACGCATCTCAATCGCACCAGCGACTATGGCGTGACCTTCGAGCGTGGCACTCTGCTCCATTATGGCGACCGCAAGCATGCCTACATCTCTGGCACCGCAAGCATTGACAATCAAGGCAATGTGGTGCACGTGGGCGATATATACAAGCAAACCCTTCGCATGTGGGAGAACGTGGAACAACTCCTTGCCGAGGGCAACATGTCCATGAAGGATTGTGCTCAGATAATAGTATATCTGCGCGATACAGCTGACTACAATATGGTGAGCAAGATGTTCAGTGAGCATTATCCCGGCATTCCCACCGTCATCACTCTGGCTCCCGTTTGCCGTCCCACATGGCTCATAGAGATGGAATGTATTGCTATCAAAGAATGCGAAAATGCTCAATACGCCAACTTCTAGGACCTCATCAGCTGCCCGATGGTCCCTATGGCTGATGCATCTGAGCTTCATTGCCATAATAGTGGGTGGTATCATAACATATTTTCATGAGAAAACGGGCACCATCTACCTCAAGATGCAAGAAACCACTCATGAATACCAGGAAGTGCGTGCCGACCAATCTTTCACGCCTCATCCATTGCCTTTCTACCTGAAATTTGAGGCTTTTACTGTGGCCAGGCACTTACCAGGCAGAGCCAATGACTACTACAACCTGCTGAGTGTGCGAGATGGCGAGAGCAAGGATTCCTGTTGGATAACAGTAAACAGGCCTCTACTGAGCCACGGATACCGTATCATACAGGCATCACACGATGAAGACTATCGAGGCGTTTACCTGGATGTCATCTATGACCCCTGGGGCACAGGCATAGCCTTTGCGGGCATGCTTTTGTTCATGATTAGTGCGATATATTATTTTTTTGCCAAAATTCATTCCTGCTTTGAGCGAAGCAAGAAAATACTGATTTCTGGACAGAAGATAATAAAAAATACTGCTCTCACGGTGCTCGTCACGATACTGGTGTTGCTCCCCCTCACACCTATGTTTGAGGGTTATTTGCAACCCATTTTGCGCACTCCCCTACTCCATCTGCATGTGGGCATAGTGATAGTGAGCTACATTCTTCTGATACTCTCCACATGGCACCGAAGATTATTGCCCTATGCCACCATCCTGCTGAGCATTGGCATCATCCTGGGCTCTGTGTGGGGTAGCATTTCATGGGGCACATATTGGAGCTGGGACCCCAAGGAGACGTGGGCGCTCATCACCCTGATTGTATATGCTTTGCCAATGCATTCACGCTTCCTCCCCTTCCTTCGCAAACCTGGTGTATATCGCCTCTATAGCATTCTGTGTCTGCTCATACTGCTGACCACCTATCTGGGTGTCAATTACCTGATGGAGAGCAAGCATAGCTATGTATAAATCAATATTATAAATAGGTTCAGACATAAAAGTAGAAGCTCCTGGAAAGAGAGAGAGCATCTGTGTGCGTAAACTTGGATAAAACACCAGCACACTACGACGCACTCCCCTTTTTCCAAGAGCTTCCGTCTTAATTTATTATCAATCAGGACACTAGAGAAGAATTACAAACCCAATTCCTTGATGATGTTCTTGCCACCACCCCAACGCTCGATAATCCATAGCACGAAGCGGATGTCCACACCGATACAACGCTGCAAAGTGGGGTCGAAACTGATATCGCCTGCCATGGCCTCCCAGTTGCCATCAAAGGCAAGACCAATGACATGACCGTTGCCATCAAACATGGGCGAACCGCTATTACCACCAGTGATGTCGTTGTTGCTCAAGAAGCAAAGCTGCATCTGCTTGGTCTTCTTATCCTTGTACTTGCCAAACTTGCCCTTCTTCAATAGTTTTGCTATCTCGGGCTCCATCACATAGTCAGCTATCTCGTTCTGCTGAGCAATCTTGTCGAGAAGGCTCTGGCTAGTGGTAAAGTAGTCATAATGAGTACCATTGGCTGTATAATCCTGGATGTAGCCATAAGAGAGGCGCATGGTCATGTTGGCATCAGAATAGTGAGCTTCATTGGTATCCATCTCCATGATGGCCTTGTTGAGCAGGCGCTCATTGTGCTTGATCAGGCTTGTGGTGCCCTTCACTGTATTGTACAGGTCGTAATATGCCACCATGATATCATCGGCATATTTCATGGCCATATCGGTTTCGCGCAAAGACTCATCGGCCAGAATCTTGCCCACGCATGTAGTATCCAGGATACAGGTCTTGGCAAAGACATCCTTGGCATAAGCCATGGTATTACCGGCATAGGCACTATCTATCAGCTGGTAGAAGGCAGGCAGGTGCTCACCCTTGGCCCATTGGCGGTACTTCTCCAGGAGCACACCCATGGTTTCCTCGTCCACACGTGATTCGTAATCCTTGAAGATGGACTTGAGGCTTAAAACACAAAGAGTGGAGTCCTCGGATGAAGCATCAAAGGGCATGATGTGTATTCTGTTGGCAATATTGCGCAACTCTATACCGCGCATGAATGTCTCGGTAAAGTATGTGAGCAAAGCCATCTTTTGCTTGCGCTCGGTGTAGGCCTTCTCCAGAGTGGCAAGTACATTGCCATAGGTAGCGGCTAGTTCGGCATCCTTGCCATACCACTGACGGATGCGCTCTTCCAATTGTTGCTTCTGACCCACTACGTCCAAGTCCTTCACGGCCTTGTTCATACCGATGGAGTTCTTCCAATAGTTGCTACTGCTTGCCCACTTGCTGGAGTACTTCAGTTCTATTGTACGGTCGGAATCCATCCAATGCTTCCACACATTCTGCTTGGCGGTGCGCACGTCGATAACAGCCTGATTACTAGCCTCTGTGCGCTCCACTATGCCCCATGAAGAGAGATAGCGATTGGTACTACCGGGATAACCGATGGTCATGCAATAATCGTTGGGAGAATACCCCTTGATAGATACGGGAGCATAGCCGGGAGTCTTCAGAGGTACATTGTCCTCGCTATACTCGGCAGGAGTGCCATCGGGCTTGGCATAGATGCGGAACATGGAGAAGTCACATGTCTGACGTGGCCACATCCAATTGTCGGTGTCTCCACCAAACTTGCCAAGGGTCTCTGTAGCGGTGAATACCAAGCGAATATCACGGTACACCTTATAATAATTAGCAAAAAAGGCATTGCCACTATAGTATGACTTAACCCAGCAATCCAAACCTCGATTCTTCGTAGCCAACTTATTCTCCAAAGCAGAGCAGATACTATCGGTATAGGTGCTCTCTATCTCTGCCATAGTCATGCTACCACCCTTCTCCTTGTAAAGGCTATCCAACTCGCCTCTAACGTATTCGGTGTGGTCTTCCACCTTCTCCAGGAAACGTACATACAATCCCTTGGCAGGGCGCTCCTGCGAACGCTTCTTGGCCACAAAACCATTCTTCAGAATATCATCCTCGGGAGTGGACAATGCCTGAATGGCACCATAGCCACAATGATGGTTGGTGAAGAACAATCCCTCGGGAGATACCACCACGCCCGAGCAGAAGTCACCCAGATTGATTACGGCATCCTTCAGGCTTGGTGCCTTCTCATTGTACAATTCCTCGGGAGTGAGCGTCAATCCCAAGGCCTTCATCTTCTCTGCTGTTTGGGGGTTGATGTGTGAAAGCATCCACATACCCTCGTCTGCACTCGCCATAATGGAGCACAAGCTGGCAACAAGTGCCAATAACATTTTACGCATACTTCTTTTCTCTTTTTATTTCATTATTTTTAATTGCGGGCACAAAAGTACTAATAAGCGTGGTATTTACCAAAAGAATCATTATTTCAAAGAGAAAAAAATACATTTTAGCCTGGCGAAACGCATTTCCGAAGCCTCGGAAATCTACTTTTGCCCACCAAAAAGCATTCCAAAAGTCTGAAAATTCCATTTTTTTACTTGAAAACACCCCTCGCCAAATACCTAAATATAGTGATTTTGGTGCATAAGACTGACCATTGGAGATGGTTTCTCTCCAATTAATTTGCTTATTCTCAAGCATAGTTGTAACTTTGACGCGTTTTTAATAAGGATAATACCAGAATACGATAATGACGCTTGCAGAACTAAAGATTGGACAATCGGCCACCATCCTCAAAGTGGGAGGTAGCGGTACATTGCGCCAGCATTTCCTGGACATGGGTGTGCTACCTGGCGTACCCGTCACACTGATAAAGTATGCTCCCATGGGCGACCCTATGGAATTGAGAATACACGAATACGAACTGACCCTGCGCCGAGCTGATGCCAAGAAGATAGAGGTTTCGCCCATTGTGCAACCAAAGGCTCCACTCAATACCAACATACTAAAAACTCCCGAACCTCAGCATCCTGGCTTGGGTGAAGGCGGTCATTATCATCATGAGCAGGAGAAAGCCGAAGGGCGCGAATCGCAAGGCAAAGCCCCAAAGGACAAGCCCCTGACATTTGCCTTGGTGGGCAATCAGAATTGTGGCAAGACCACATTGTTCAATCAATTGACTGGTTCCAATCAGCGTGTGGGCAATTTCCCTGGCGTCACCGTTGACCGCAAGGATGGTGTAATCAAGGGTTACCCCAACAGTACCGTTACCGACTTGCCAGGCATCTACTCACTCTCGCCTTATACCAACGAGGAGGTGGTGAGCCGTCGCTTCATCCTGGAAGAATGTCCCTCTGCCATCATTAATATCGTTGATGCCACCTGCATAGAGCGCAACCTTTACCTCACCATGCAATTGATGGAATTGGGCATTCCCATGGTTCTGGCTTTGAACATGATGGACGAGATTAAGAATAATCATGGCACTATCCGCATCAACGAGATGGAGGCTCTCCTGGGCATTCCCGTAATACCAATCTCTGCAATGCGCAATGAAGGCGTGGACGAGGTGGTGCGCCATGCCATGCACGTAGCTCGCTATCAAGAGGGACCCTTGCGCCACGACTATTGCTCGCCAGAGGAGCATGGCGGAGCCGTACACCGTTGCTTCCATGCCATCATGCACCTTATTGAAGACCATGCACAAAAGGCCAAACTGCCCATACGCTTTGCCGCTGCAAAACTGATAGAGGGCGATTCTCTGGTGATAGATGCTCTTAAACTAAGCCAAAACGAGCAGGAGACGGTAGAGCACATCCTTTGTCAGATGGAGGAGGAAAGAGGACTAGACCGACAAGCCGCCATGGCCACCATGCGCTTCGATTATATCAATAGTATTTGCCAACGAACAGTAGTTCGTCCCAACGACACAAAGGAGTATCTGCGTAGTCAATTCATAGACAAGATTCTCACGGGCAAGTGGACAGCCATCCCCTCGTTCATCCTCATTATGGCCGTGGTATTTTGGTTGACATTCGATGGCATAGGTGCATGGATGCAGGAGCAAATGGAGGTTGGAATAGAGAAAATCACTGATTTGACCGACTCTTTTCTCACTTCCATCAACATTGCACCCATCATACAAAGCCTCATCATTGATGGCATATACGGAGGTGTGGGCACGGTGATTGTATTCCTCCCCTTGATATTGCTGCTCTTCTTCTTCCTGTCTCTGATGGAAGATAGTGGATACATGGCACGTATAGCCTTTGTAATGGACCGTCCGCTGAGAAAGCTAGGCCTTTCGGGCAGAAGTATCGTACCCTTGCTCCTAGGCTTCGGATGTAGTGTGCCAGGAGTTATGAGTAGCCGCACTCTGCCCAGTGTGCGCGACCGCCGACTCACCGTCATGCTCACTCCTTTCATGTCCTGTACGGCCAAGATTCCTATCTATGCATTCTTCTCTGCGGCATTCTTCCCCGACAATGCCGCACTAGTAATGACAAGCCTCTATCTGATGGGTATCATTGTGAGCATCCTTGTAGCCCTCATAATGAAGCACACATGGTTCAAGGGCGAAGCAGTACCCTTCGTACTGGAATTGCCCAACTATCGCTTGCCCGTTCCCAGCAACGTCCTGCGATTGATTTGGGAGAAAGCCAGAGACTTCCTCAGAAAAGCCTTCACCGTAATCTTCTTGGCATCCATGCTGATATGGTTCTTGCAAACATTCACCTTCAGCCTCAAACTGGTACAACCAGGTATGGAAAACGAGAGCATTCTGGCTCAGTTGGCAGAATTGGTGTCACCATTGTTTGCACCCCTTGGTCTGGGCGATTGGCGCATCGTAACCTCGCTGGTGAGCGGTTTGCTGGCAAAGGAGGTGGTGGTAAGCACCCTGTCCACTCTCTTTGGCGACATACCTCTATCAGAAATATTTACCATCAGCACCGCCTATGCCATGATGGCCTTCTGTCTGCTATACACTCCATGCATAGCAGCCATGGCCACCATACGCCGCGAATTGGGCAATACATGGGCCTTGCTCATCCTGTTCTTCCAATGTGCCATTGCATGGGTGGTGGCTTACCTGATAACTCTGATTTTTTAACACATAATCTCAAGCATTAACACGATGAACGTACAGAGCATCATACTTCTCGCATTCGTGGTCATAGTAGCCCTTCACTCTGCCTACCGACTCTTCTCCAGAAAGAAGGGTAAAGGCGGAGATTGCAATGATTGCGATGGCAATTGCGGAGGGGGCTGTTGTGGTTGCTAAAGGAGAGGCGGGAGTATCATTTCACCAAAACCTTGCACAACTGGTCTTGGTAAAGTCTGCTTTCTCCTACGGGCGAATTCCTATTGATTACCACAAAGGCATACCAGTGATTATTGCGGCCATGAGCGTATCCGCAAAGGCTGGATGCACCTATGCTGGTGAGAGTGCCCGTCTTGCAAAAGATACGATTGTAAAACAAAGGACCATTCATGCGGTATGACAAAGAGCCACGACGGGTAGGATGCCCTGGTGTGGCCAATGCCTCATTGAGCAAGATGTGTTTTATCTCTGGCTCAGACCATGCAAAGCGCAAGAGTGCTAAAAGGAAATCTGCATTAACCATATTCTCCGGAGAAAGGCCAGAACCATCGTTCAGAGTAAAACTGCTGGTGTCATAACCTAGATTTTCACGCAAAAAAACGTCAAGCGTATTCTCTCGCTCTCCGGTGCTCAGTGTGTATCTATCCTGATGATGGTTGATATGATAATATAGAGCATCGGCCTTGATATTGCTGCTGAATATCAGCATAGGAGCTATCACATCGGTCATCTTTGTCCTCTTGCTGAGCAGCACTCTATTGGCGGGATATACTCTCAATCCCTGCTCAATCTCTGCCTTGGGAGCCTCAATCCCTGCTCCACGAAGGGCTACTCTCATTTCCTGCACTATTCTTGGTGCGCCCTTCAGCAAAATGGGGGTGCGATTGTATGGAATATCCCAATAGCTGGCGGTATGATGTGCACGCAAGGTGTCTGTACGCATCAGGTTGAGTATCAATCTGCCATCTATCTTTGATATGCCTGCTCGCCTCAAGGCATTGACATATTCATCCAGAGATTCCACCAGGGGATTGTCATCGGCTTGAAGTATTACATCGCCATGCAGGGTTCCACCCACCTGTTTGCCCGTCACAAGCACCTTCTCCACATAGCTATGATTGGGGCCAAGGCGTTTGAGCGCAGAGATGGCCGTAAGCATCTTCAAGCTGGAGGCTGGCACCATCAGTTCTTCATTGTGCCACTCCAAAACCGAGGTATTGCTACTCAAATCCCACACCGCCACGGCTATATGCGAGGTATCCAAACGAGTGGGCGAGGCAACAAAGTTGGCCAATCTGTCATACATCTCTGTATCTTCCTTCACGACGGCAATAGAGGTGCTCTCGGACACGGATTGAGTATCTACCGTCTCCGATACCTGCTGCTCCTTCTCCCAGTATTCATAAAGGGTGCTGGCTGGCCACCACAGTATCCATGTTCCTATACCCAGAAACATGCACCAGAGTACCATCTTCACCCAACGCTTTAGTCTTCTTTTCTTTACCTTCTTTTTCATAATGGGCTGCAAAGATACATTATTTTAATAAATAGTGCTAAAAATCCGCGACTTCTTTATAACTTTGTGCCCGAATAAATTACAAAACAAACAAAATTATCATGCAAAGATTACTATTTACATTGTTGGCACTATGCTTCTTTATTGGTGTCAATGCACAGGCTTTGCCACAGGACACCGTTACACGCAAAGGCAAATTGCCCAACGGTTTGACCTATTATGTTCGTAAGAATTTGCGCACACCTGGCCAGGCCAATTTCTACATCGCACAAAAAGTAGGTGCCGTACAGGAGGAAGAGCACCAGCGTGGTCTTGCCCACTTCCTGGAGCACATGTGTTTCAATGGCACTAAGCACTTCCCCGATGATTCTTTGTTGCGCTACCTGGAAGGTATTGGTGTTAAGTTTGGTCAGCAGCTGAATGCCTATACTGCCATTGACGAAACCGTGTACAATATCAACAACGTCCCCACAGCACGCACTTCCACCGTGGATAGCGTATTGCTCATTCTTCATGACTGGAGCTGTGCCCTGACTTTGGACGAGAAGCAGATTGACAAGGAACGTGGTGTTATTCATGAGGAATGGCGCCAGCGCAACTCTGCTCAGATGCGTATTCTGGACCGCCAGTTGCCCACATTGATGTCAAACAGTCGCCCTGGCAATCGTATGCCAATCGGCTTGATGTCTGTAGTTGACAACTTCCCCTATCAGGACTTGCGTGACTATTACCACAAGTGGTATCGTCCTGACCTTCAGGGTATCATCGTAGTGGGTGACATCGATGTTGACCGCACCGAAGCCAAGATCAAGGAGATGTTTGCCCCCAACACCTTGCCAGAGAATCCTGCCAAGCGCATTTACTATAGCGTTGACGATAATGAAGAACCTATCGTTGTGAGCGACCACGACCCCGAACAGACAATGACCGTAGTTTCTGTTATGCAGAAGCACCAACCTGTTTGGGCAGATTCTCTGAAGAACAACATGGGCTACATGCGCTACAAGATTATCAAGACTCTTGTGGAAGGCATGTTCAAGGCTCGCATACAGGAGATTCTTCTCAAGCCCGAAACTCCTTACCTGAACGCTAGCTTTGGCGAAGGCGACTTCCTGTTGAGCAAGTCTACCCAGTGTACCGAGAGCTATATCATCCCCAAGGAAGGTCAGTTATACGAAGCTATCACCGCTGCTATCAAGGAAATGTGTACCGTATTGGACCATGGTTTCCTTCAGAGCGAATTGGACCGCCGTACTGCCCAATTGGCTGCTGGTCTTGAACTAAAGTACCAGAACCGCAATCAGCGCGAAAACGGTTCGTTCATCCAGGCTTGCCTCAACAACTTCCTATACAACGAGCCCATGCTCCCCTTGGAGGACGAGGTTAGAATCTATCAGTTGATGCTACCCACCGTGACCATCGACGAGTGCAACATGATGTTCTCTATGTTGTTCAAACGCGATACCAAGAATCTGGTCATCCTCTCCATGAACCCCGAAAAGGATGGTTATGTTCAGCCCTCTACTGATAGCCTCTTGCTTGCTGTAAAAGCTGGCTACGAGGCAAAGACCACTCCTCACGTGGAGGAAAGTCTTGATGGCGAATTAATTAAGGAATTGCCCGCTCCTGGCTTTGTCAAGAAGAGCAAAGCAGGTCATTTCGGAAGCAAGGAATTAACTCTATCCAATGGTGTAAAGGTAGTGATGCTCCCCACCACACATAGTGACAATGAGGTTCTCATGCAGGCCTACAGTCCTGGTGGCACCAGCCGCTATGGCATTGAGGACATCTACACCACTCAGTTGGCAGACAATCTATGCAATGCTTCTAAGTTGGGCGGCTACAAGCGCACCACACTCCGCAAGATGCTGGCTGGCAAGCATGCTCAGGTGAGCGCTAGCCTTGGTGCTTTCAGTGAACAAATCGGTGGTGGCACATCACGTGACGACCTTGAAACTCTCTTCAAACTGGTTTACCTTCAGTTCCAGCCCCTCGAGGCAGACAACGATGCCGCTCAAAACCTATTCACTCAGTACTATACCATGCTCAAGGGCAAGGAGAACGACCCCACATCTGCATATAGCGACAGTGTGTCTATGCTCTGCTACGGCAATCACCCCTTGAACATCAAGTTCCGCAAGGAGGATATCCAGAAGGTCAACTATGAGCGTGCTCTGGAGATGTGGGCCGACCGCTATGCCGATGCATCAGACTTCACCTTCTACTTCGTGGGCACTTTCAACGAGGATACTCTTACCAACTACTGCTGTCAGTACCTTGCTACATTACCCACTCAGAAGCGTAACGACAAGGAAGTTTACACCGACCTTAAGCTACGCAATGGTGTTCTGAAGAATGTCTACAAGACCAAGATGGAGCAGCCTCAGGCTCTTGCCACATACTTGCTTCACGCTCCTGCCAAGGGCAAGAAGAACATCAAGGACGAGATGGTAACCAGCATTCTCAGCCAAGCCATGCAGATGACCTACACCGAGGTTATCCGTGAAGATATGGGTGCTTCCTATGGTGTGGGCGCCAGTGCCGGACACATGAAGGGCAATGATGGCAAGTGGTTCTACTCTTACTCTGTTCAGGGTAATGTAAAGCCCGACATGTACGACACCTGCCTTGTGGTAATGCGTCAGGAACTTGAAAAGGTTGCCCAGAATGGTATTCCTGCCGAATATATGCAACGCGTGAAGGAGTACATGCAGAAGAGCTTCCACGAGATGCAAAACAAGAACAACACATGGCTCTCATACCTGCAGACCTATAATCGCTTCGGTATTGACGTAGAGAAGGAATATCTCCCCACCTTGGAGTCTATTAACCAGAACGACATCAAGCGCGTAGCTAAGGCTCTGCTCAAGAGCAAGAATGAAATTACCGTGGTAATGCTACCCGAATAATTCAGAAATAAAATCTTACCATTATGTCATACGAAAAATCATATTCCCGAACCTCTGGTTCTGAAGTGAGTACCTTTGCCGTCCTCATGCGCAACGTATACACATGGATGACATGCGCCCTGATGATGACAGGCCTCACCGCCATGATTGTTGCACGCAATGCTGATTGGGTACAAGCCATTGCTACCAACTCTGTCCTCCTGTGGACATTGCTCATTGCAGAAATAGGACTAGTATTCTTTATCTCATTCTGTCTGAACAAGATATCGTTCATCACTGCAGGACTACTCTTTGCGCTATATGCCATATTGAATGGTGTGACCATGTCATTCATCATGCTCATCTACACCGCCGAAAGTATAGCGCAGGCCTTCTTTGTCACCGCTGCCACATTTGGTGGAATGTCGCTTTATGGTTATTTCACCAAGCGCGACCTCACAGGCATAGGCCGAGTACTCATCATGGGACTTTGGGGCTTGATTGTAGCCACATTGGTCAATCTGTTCTGGCATAACGACACACTTACATCTATCCTCAACTATGCAGGTGTGATTATCTTCGTAGGCCTTACCGCCTATGACACTCAGAAGATAAAGGGTATGCTCACTCAAGCCCAGTACTCTGGTGTCAATGACCAGACCAACAAGCTAGCTCTCCTGGGCAGCATTGTCCTCTACCTAGACTTTATCAACCTCTTCCTCAAGCTCCTAAGCATCATGGGCAAGAGAAAGTAAAGTTTTGGTTCTCACGCAAGGACATGTCCTATTGAATAATCGAGTAGGAGGAAAACAAAGTAGTTTTCTTCCTACTTTTTTATTACGCATATTTACCGGACAGTAATTATTCAGAGTAATCAGAATAATCAGAATAATCGGAATAATCGGACTATTCAGAGTATTCAGAGTATTCAGAGTAATCAGAGTAATCGGACTATTCTCCTTACCCAGCCCCGGATGGCACGAGCCATCAGGGGCTATTGCTTTAACCAATTTTTATTCTCCAGCCTTTTCTATGCTCTCCTGAAATTGGAGGATGGTATTGACGACGGCATCTGGATCGTCGGTGAGAGAGAGCAGCAGATTCTTGTATATACCCTTTTCCAAAAGGTCGGTGAGCAAGGGATAGAAGGGGGTGGTCTTTGTCCAGAATTCGGTATCCAGGAAAATCATAGGGCTGGCAAAGCCGAAGGTCAGATAATGATTCTGCACGGCTTCCTGGAATACTTCCTGAATAGTACCTGCTCTGCCAGGGGCATATATTATGCCTCCGTAGGCAATGGTGAGAAGAGTATCCTCGCGCACGGAGTTTTCAAACAATTTTGCTATATGTGTGGCAAAAGGCGATGTCCATTCATGGCCATATAGCCACGTAGGGATACTGAGATTGATGTACTTGCTTTGGGGATAGTCCTGAATGATGGAGAGAGAGGTTTGCAAGTAATCAGGGTCTTGCTGAGTAGGTACCGCCACCAGACGAGCCAGGGCCTCGGCAAACTCCTCTTCACTACGCCCAGCCATCCATGCTCCGAACCCTGTTGCCTCCATTGCGCCGCTACCGCCACCAGAAACCATCAGCGAACCCAGTTCCGTGAGTCGCTTGCTGATGCGTGCTATCTTGGCATACGAGGCATCATCGCGCCTCATTGCATTGCCACCCATCACGGCCACTACCTTGCACTTGTCCCACTGAGCCAAAAGGCGCTTTGCGCTTTGCATGATGCAAAAGTCGTGCAGATTGCGTGCCAGAGATTCCAGCGGATTGTCCGTCACCTTGCCTTGAGCAAGGAAATGCTGATACACACGTTGGTCATAACATTGCTCAAAACTCTCTGGGCGAGTGATATCAAGCCCTGCATAGAGAGTTTGTGTGGAATAGAGTTCATGAGGGTCCACAACAAAGGGCACCGCCTCCAGATAGTCGGCAATACGTTGTGCCTGATGTGTCTTTCTTTCAATCATGGTTGAGGGAGTAATAAAATGTGAGTAAACGGATATCTGAGGTCCCTACTTGCACTGCAAGAGGAAGTTAATTCTGGAGGCATCTCCCAGAGTAAGAGTGGCCGTATACTGCCCAGGAACCACATTGGGTTTGATTCTAACGGAAGCAAGATTGCCCGTGGGCTCCACAAATATTTCAGAAGTGACAACGGCATTAGTCAATGAACCGAAGTATTTGCTCAGGTCAATGGTAGCATCCGATGACACACTGATGCTATAGGCACGAGGAATATGGTTGTCTGTATTTCTATAAGCGTAATACGTTGCCTCACCGAAATGAACAGGTATGATATATTTGGTCAGCAGACGCTGAGCCTCGACAACGGTATTGCCCTCTGGCTGGCGCGAGTAGCGGTAACCGGGCTCACCCTCAGAGAGTTTGACGGTGCTCTTCGTGGTTTGTCCCACATGGTGTTGCATGGCATGAGCCCAGTTCCATTCAAAGAAGAAATAGCTGGCGGGATTGGTACAATCGTGGTCGAAATAATACTTCCAACGAGGCAAATAATAATCCCGAAGCAGACCCTGCCAAGAGCGATAAGAATAGTCCTTAAGGCCACGATTCTGACTCTCATCACCCCAGGTAGTAATCAGTGTGCGCGAGTTGACCAGTTCGTACCAGTCAGCCGTAGCACTGGTAGCCCCCTTTACCTCGGCAGCCGCATCGCGAGCCTCCTGTGTCCATTTGCCCAGACGGAAATTGAGATTAGTGCCCTTGAAGGCATCTACATCTTCTATGAGAGCCAGGAAGGCATCTATGCGACTCTTGTACCAAGCATCATTGGTGCCACTCACATTCTTGACATCACGGATGGCAAGCAAAAGGTCGTAAGCGTAATCAGCCATCACCGCGCCGCCAAATTCCACCAAGTCATAATTGTAGTTACTCTCATAGATAGAACCTTTGGACAGGTTGAGAGCCTCGCTTTGGCTAAGCAGTTTGAACATGGCATCAATGAGCATCTGACGACGCTCTTTGGTGTATGTGCCACCAGCCTTGTTGATAGTAACACCCCAGGTGCTGGCTGGCCATGCATCTAGGTTGGGACGAGCACCCCATACATCCTCCACAGGCCCCTGAATGGCATCCGCACCATAGTTGAGCACACCCTGGCGAAGCAATTCCCAAGCCTCCTGAGCAACGGCATTGTCCGAACCATAGCGAGCAATGGCATATTGCTTTACCCAAGCCTTCATATCAGGCTTCTGGCTCATCCATGGGAGCTGATAAATCAGGTCGTAGGTAACAGGAGTTTGTTCTATAGCCTCGGGCGCAGCACCCACACCCTTGATGCTGGGATACTTGGCCTTATAGGTAAAGTAATTGTCGGCAACATTGTTCAGACGTCCCATCAAGCCAGAGCGACCACCAAAGTTGGGAATGGCACAGAATACGGCATCCTGAGGCATGTAGCCACGATAGCGGTCGAAGGCTGGTTTGCCATCAGAGAAGAGGTCCAGCACCACCAAACGACCAGCAGGCACAGCCTGCAGCGATTTGCCCTGATTGGCATCCCATTGCCATTGCTGAATGACCCATTGCGAGCCCTCCTTGGCAGCCTCCATGGCCTGATATACGGCATAGTATGCTTCGGAATATTTTCCGCTGGAAATACTGCCACCCTCGTGGAAGGGGTCCATGGAATAGTACTGACTCTCGCCCATCACCTCCTTCAGACATTGATAGTAGTCCTGGGCTATAGCGGCAAACCCCTCGTAAGTGGGGTCTATGATTCTGGGGCGCACAAAGCCACACCAATTGCCGCCATTGGCATCGGTGGGCACCTGAGTCTTGGTGGTAAAATTGCTGGGCACCATGCCTGAGAAACCTGGTAAAACGGGTTGCATACCCAATTCGCGCTGACGATTGACTATATTCCTTGCCAAGGTGGTTTGACGCTTGTACCAAGCATCGTCCTGTACGCCACCCCAACCGTCCTGGCTGGTGCCGCCCCATCCCTCCAGATTGTTCATGCCCCACCAAGCTGTAAAGGCAGGACCAGGCACGAAGGCCTTAGCCTCCTGGTCGGAGTAGTTGTACTTGCGTTTGCCGTCTTCCTCCATGGTAAGGAACTTGCGCCACACCTCCTCCAGACCAACTATCTGCAGGGGCATATTGATGCCATGCAGAGCCATCCAGTCTATCTCCTGTTGCCAGCGTTTCCATGTCCATGAAGTCATAGAATAACCAAAGGTGCAATAGTTCAAGAAGTAGCGATACTGAGCATTGCATTCGTGAACGTCCTCAGAGGTGGGGACGGGTATATTGGAGAGGTCGGTATAAGCACCACCCTGTGCCGTCTTCTCGTTGAGCGAATTCCATGCAATGTTAATGTTGGCATGGTAATTCAGATACCAACCGAGACCCGTAGTGATGGCACTGATGGTGGTTCCCTTGATGAGCACCTTTCCTCTGTCGGCACCAATCACAAAAACCTCTGTCTCTGGATTGATGGAGGGGTCCAGAATAAAGGTAAACTTCTTTGATGCCCCCTTGCCACCGATACGGTCAACCAGGTCCACTACGGCACGTGGGTTCTTTCTAGCTTTGATGCGCTGCTCACTTTTTACATTGCCAGCAAAAGCCATACTGTGGGCAATGGGCACTATGATGAGACAGAAGAATGATAAGAGGAGAGAACAGAGGAAATGCTTTTTCATAATCTTTGGTATTAAGAGAATGGGTCTATAAATCAGTTTATCTTTTTTATCAGGTAGCATTCCTAAATTATAGGACCTACCTTAAGAGAGAGAGAGGGTTAACGATTAGTATATTTTTGGTATTTGAATGCAGGCATACCAAGGCCCATAATGGCAAAAGCCTTGTGATTCTCAGGGATGCCAAGGATGCGAGAAGCCTTCTTCACACCCATCATAAACATACCCACCTGAACGAAGCCCATATACACCTGGCTGACGCCAAGAGATTCGGCCATGAGCGAGGCATTCTGATATGCCAGATTGCAATCCTGCATACCGAAGTCATATCCCTTGGGAGCAGATATCACCAGCAGGGCGGTAGAGTTGCATATCGTGGGGCGTTTGCCCTGCTTGAACTGCTCGTTCATGGCATAGAGGGCAGGTACCTCGTCATACAACTTGCCCAGAAACAACCTGGCTATCCACTTGATGGGAGGAGAAAGCAGCACCCTGGCCAATCGCATAAAATACCCTATGGTGGCAGCCTCCACACGAAGCAGAGCCTCGTCGTCAGTGATAAGATGCAACTGCACCTGTCTGCTATTCTGAGCCGTTGGAGCATATCTGGCCGCCTCCATTATCATATCCAATGAGCTCTGAGGTATGGGCTTGGTGGTGATGGTGCGATTGCTGCGGCGCGAGCGAATCAGCTCCATCAAACTCTCAGGCGAGGGCAATAGTTCGCGATTGATTGTATGAATGCTCTCTGGCGAGAATTGGTCGTTGAGAAAAGCCCCAGTGGCACACACATCCACACAGTGTCCACAACCGATACACACCTCTGGGTGGCGCACATATGGAGCCTTGTCCTGCTCCACCACGGGTATGAAGGCAGGGCACACCCTCTGGCACTTACCGCACCTGTTGCATAGTTCTTTGTTGATACTAATCATCGTATTCTCTGGGTTAGGCGGATTCTAGAAAAGTACTTTTCTGATAGGAGAGAAGAGATAGAGGCACCTACTTGTTCTCAGCCTCCTCGGGGTGCTGGGCATAGTATTCATCCCACTGTTTCTGTACCTCCTGCCAATCTACTATCTCGCCATCTGCCACTGCATCTGCCTGACGGAGAGCCTCATCGCGCAGGCGCTTCTCGGCATGGCGCTGCTTCATAGCCTCGATGGTAGCCTCGTCAAGGATTTGTATACGACCCTTGCGCACGCACTCCTCCAGATCCTCAGGACCAAAGGCCTTGCCCTGGATGTTGAAATCGGCTATATTGAACTCGAAAGTTGTGCGAAGGGTGTGGCGCACCATCTTCTGCTGAAATCTAGTGCCAGCCATCTTACGACGCAGCAATTTGCTGATGATATCAATTTCTCTTTGTGAAAATTTCTTTCTTCCCATGTATCTATTCTAATTATTTGTATTATGCGGGACAAAGGTACGATTAAGCGAGCGAAAAAACAAATCATATTTGATTTTTTCCAAGCGTGAGTAATTTAGAGACCCAGTCTCAAAGGTACGATTAAGCGAGCGAAAAGGTACGAATCAGCACCCTCAAGTCAATTTTATTTGGTTAAATCTGAATTACGACTCCCCAAGGAACTCATCGATGACTTTCACTTACTCTAGCACCAAATAAGGTGTCTCCCACCGGTCGAAAGTGATTTCGGAGGCCTTCGATGACGTCTCCCACCGGTCGAAAATGATTTTGGAGGCCTTCGATGGTGTCTCCCACCGGTCGAAAACGATTTTGGAGGCCTTTGATGGCGTCTCCCACCGGTCGAAAGTGATTTCGGAGGCCTTCGATGGCGTCGCCCACCGGTCGAAAGTGATTTCGGAGGCCTTCGATGGCGTCTCCCACCGGTCGAAAACGATTTTGGAGGCCTTTGATGGCGTCTCCCACCGGTCGAAAATGATTTTGGAGGCCTTCGATGGCGTCTCCCACCGGTCGAAAGTGATTTTGGAGGCCTTCGATGGCATTTTCCACCGGTCGAAAACGATTTTGGAGGCTTGGGAAATGCTCTCCCGATGTGGGAGAGGACTTCAGAAGTCTAGAAAATGAGTTTTAGCGTCAGGATTCAAGTTATTTTTCCTTTGTCGGAGGTACCCGACGGTGCTTAAATAATTATTTTTATGCTTTCGGGAGTTCCCGATGGTCCTTTACAGGTTATTTATCGTTGTCGGAAAGTTCCGATGGTGCTCAACAAGGTTTGTTTTGTACTGTCGGAAGTTTCCAACGAAACTTTGGTTTTAACCGGATGGTGCAAATGCAATTAGAGTTCTGGAAATATTTTAAAGCCATTAAAACATTACTCCATTTGGATAATTTTCTATACATTTGCATTTGATTTGGCAAAAATATCTGGTGCATGGAAATTAAAATACGAAATCTTTTCTCGGCTTTGCTTGTTATAGTATTTGCTTCTTGTGTAGCAAAGGCGTCTCAAGAAGACCACAAGATTGAGACTATAAAGGGCGAACAGATACCCCAGGATGAAACGGTAGTGCCTTCTAAACAGGATACAATCAAGAAAACTCCACAAATTTATTTAGCTCATAATAGGACGTGGGAGTTTGACTACAAGAACGAGTATTTTCCATGGGATTCGACCGACGCACTTGTAGTTAAAGGTATTGTTGTCGATTCGGATGATGTGTTTTACATTCTGGGTGGAAATCCTGTTAGTATAGCTAAATACAAGGGAACTTCTCTGCTCGGGAAAAGAGATTTGCACATCAATCTTGAGGGGTCGTATGATGCAATGATGGTAGCAAGTGACGATTCCATTTATTTTGTAGACGAGCAAAACAAAACCGTCTATTCCCTTGACAAGGAACTGGAGTGCTCGCCAATAGCATACAAACTTCCGATGGCACCAGAGGATAGTATTGCGTTTGGTATGATGGAGCAAAATACATTTTACATTCTGACCCATAATCGTAATGCAGAGGAGATATGGAGGGAGGAGAATCATACAACCTGGTGCTTTGAATATCCCAATACACTCAAGAATGTATATCGAGGAAAAAACTGTATCTGGGAAATGATGAGTGGCTATTGTAAATTGAAGGCAGAGGCTGAATATCACCAGTACCAAGGTCAGATTGGTGAGTATAGAGTATTTTTGAATCACTATGGATATGATGAGTGTTCAGTCATTGTGGCCAATGCTGATGGTGATGCTATCTATCGCGACTTGATTAAGGGGCTTCCTCCAACAGCGACGGTATCGGCATACGAAGAGCACTATGGTGCATTACAATCGAATAACCTAAACTCCATAGCAAATGATAAATTATATCTAACGGGGTACAATGGTGACACATATCATTTCTATATTCTGGAGTTTGAGATTAAGTGACAAGTAGACATAAGAAAGACAATAGATAAGATGGAAACATTTATCGCATCAAATGGCTTGAGGGTAGTTCTAGCTCCAAGTCCCACAAATACAGTATATTTAGGTATAGCTATAGCTGCTGGTACTCGTAATGAAGAGGAAGGCGAGAGTGGCATGGCGCACTTTGCCGAACACCTTAGCTTTAAGGGTACTGAGCGCAGGACCTCTAGACAGATTATCTCCAGGATGGAGTCGGTGGGTGGCGACCTGAATGCCTTTACCGGCAAGGAGGAGACGGTGTATTATTGTACGTGCCAGAGAGAGCATTTTGCTAGAGCTATGGACCTGCTGTTTGATGTAGTTTTCAATAGCACTTATCCTCAGGAGGAGATGAACAAGGAGGTTGAGGTGGTGATAGACGAGATTGAGAGCTACAAGGACTCGCCATCAGAGTTGATTTACGATGATTTTGAGGCTATGCTGTTCCAGGGGCATCCCTTGGGTAGAAATATCTTGGGTGATGCTGAGCGTCTGCGCCAATTCCAAACGGAAGATGTACTTAATTATATTCATAGACTTTACACTGCTGACAGGGCTGTGCTCTTTGTCTATGGCAATGTTGATGCCAAGGAGGTAAAGCGTAGAATTCCTCAGAATCTGCCTTCTGCCCCTAGTTCACAGGTAACTACCATTCAGAAGAGTTTGCCCAAGCGTGAAGCCCAAAGAAAGGTTGTCAACAAGGAGACTCATCAAGCGCATGTGATGATGGGTGCCCAAGCCTATGGTGGTAGTAACAAGAATCACTTGGCACTATTTATGGCAAATAATATCCTTGGGGGGCCAGGGTTGAGTAGCAGATTAAATCTTGCTCTGAGAGAGAAGCGTGGCTTGGTGTACACGGTGGAAAGTACGTTGACCACATATACCGATACAGGAGTGTGGGCGGTGTACTTTGGTTGCGATAGAGAGGATGTAGAAAGGTGCAAGAGATTAGTCAAGAGGGAGTTGATGCGCCTTTGCGAGGCTCCTCTGTCGGACCGTGCCCTAAAGGCTGCTAAACAACAGATTATTGGCCAGATAAGTATGTCGTACGACAATTTTGAGAGTGTGGCCATAGGTATGGGCAAACGTATGTTGCATTATGGCAAGACTCAGACGAGGGAGGATTTTGTTGCTCGTATTCAAAACATTACGGCAGAGGACATCTGGGTGGCGGCCAAAGAGGTGTTTAATCCTGAGGCTCTCTCCATTCTGGAGTACAAGTAAAAGTCATTGGCTCTAGCGTGATGGGGTGTGTGAATGCCAACATAGAGGCGTGTAGCATCAGACGAGCACTTGCCGTCGCTACATTGCCGTACAATCTATCATTCAGGATGGGGTTGTGCAAGCCCTGAGCCATGTGCACTCGTAACTGATGTGTGCGACCCGTGTGTGGCCATAGGATAACGTGGGCATGTCCATCACGATTGTCCGTTACACGATACTTGGTCAAGGCACTCTTGCCATTTACATGGTCAACTACTTGTTTAGGTCTATTGTCTATGTCGGGACGTAGGGGGAGAGTTAGTTCGCCCTCCTGACCAATAGGCATTTCGCCCTCTAGTATAGCCTCGTATTGTTTTTGTGTGAGTCGTTGTTCGAATTGTGCTCTGAGGAGTTTCTGAACCTCCTGATTTTTTGCCAAGAGCAATATGCCACTAGTATCTTGGTCAAGGCGATGAACGGAGAGGCACTGAGTGATGCTCTCGACGGAGGGTAAGTACTCCTTGCCTGGCACGGAGAGAAGTCCCGAGGGCTTGTTGACGAGCATCAAGTGTTCGTCCTCGTAGATTACCTGCAAGTTGTTCACTGCCCTATCGTAATCAGCTATTCTAGGGTCTGGTTCGGCATTGAGTCCCTTGAGCATGTGAGCAAGTATGGGTCGGCAACGGCTGATGCATGGTGGACAAAAGTGTTCGGTTGCCGAATTCCACTCGGCAATGGCGATGGGGAGAAGGCCCAATCGGAAGGCCTCCTGCAACAATTTGGGGGCACAACAATCTCCGGCACCACCCGGGGGAATGGAGGGCGAAAAGACGTCCAGAAGATTAACCTTCTCGCCTAGGGTGTTAAGAATGGAATAACGACTGAACAACCAGCGCTGAAGGGCACGTGAGCGGTTCTTGCGCTCATGACGAAGGTCGCACACCTCTCTGGGCGTGGCAGCACCGGATTCAAGATAATGATTAATGGCGCTAATTTCTGCCTCCTCCTGGAGAAAATATCGTCCTTCTCCCCTCTGAATATCAAAGACGGGCGGAACAAAACCCGGTTGGCATGTCTGTCCGTCCAACGTTCCGGAAAAGGCAGCGAGAAAGGGCAATCCTTCATAGTCAGTACCATGCACAATGGGCATAGTGCACTCTGGCATACCTTTGTCCAACGAGGTAGGATTATCGTAAATCAATACGCCAAACATCTTGCCATCGGCTATGTCCTTTTGCCATTGGGATTGAGAGAGATAATATCGCTTTACCTGTTCTATGGCCGGGAGGCATCGGTCGTCTAGGGTGTATATCTTCATAAGAGAGAGAAAGGGGTGTTCACATTCAAAAGGGGAGGTTGGGCTCTGCTCCTAGAGATAATAAACCGATTCGGGGCCCATATTGAAGAGCAAATCTACGATGCTGAGGTCTTCTATAAAGCCATGGCGCGGAGCAAACAACTGATAATACGGCTCGCGCAAGCATCTGCTCTCCTCCAATAAGGGATATGGTTCCAGAAGGCGCATCACAGTGGTATGCAGGTCGGCATTGAAATCGGCCAACTTCTGCCAGCGCTGCTCATGGTAGAATGGATAAAAATCCTCGGCATAGTAATCAAAATATGGTGTCTGACGATAACTGGACACCAGGGCATTCCAATGCTGATGGCGCCAATTGCCATGCTCGGAAATGAGTATGTCACCCACTGGAGTACGGCCATGGGGATTAACAACCGGCACTGACAATGCCAATGCTCCATGAGGTGAATCGATGTAACAACGATTCATGCAAGTTTGCTTGCGATAACTGACTGACAAATCTATTGGCAAACCTTCGCGCAATAACTTGCGGTAATACTGAATTGAACCTAAATATGCTGTGGTCATACGGCAAAATTATAACAATTTATTACCTTGACAAAGAGAAATGAGGTCTTTTTGCTAAAAGAAACCTGATTATCATCATTCTTTCATCAGAAATAGAAGAAAAAAAATTACCTTTGTGGAGATAAAAAACAAGATAATAGCCTTTTTAAATATGTCTAAACTACACATCAAGCGTATTTCAACCCAAAAGGAGTTGAAGGATTTCGTTCTTTTCAATCATTCGCTCTACAAAGATTGTAGCAACGCCGTACCCGAACTGATAGAGGATACGCTAAAGAATTTTGATAAGAAGAATAATGCCGCATTCGAGTTTTGCGATGCCGAGTTCTTTGTTGCCTATCGCGATGGCGAGATAGTGGGCAAGGTGGCTGGTATCATCAACAATAGAGCCAACGAGAAGTGGGGCACCAGAAATGTTCGCTTCGGATGGATAGACTTCATAGATGACAAGGAGGTGAGCAAGGCACTCCTAGACGCAGTTATTGCATGGGGCAAGGAGCGTGGCATGGATACTATTCAGGGACCTCTGGGATTCACCGACCTTGACCAGGAGGGTATGCTATTCGAAGGCTATGAGAAACCGGGTTCAATGTACACCATCTACAACTATCCGTACTACAACGAGCACATGCAGGCCATGGGATTTGAGGAAGATGCCGTATGGGTGGAGCGCAATATCAACATTCCACAAAAAGATGGTGAAAACTCGGCCAACCAGCAAAAGTTCTTCCGCGTGGCTCAGTTGGTAAAGGACAGATATGGCTTTAGCATACACAAATTCAAATCAAAGAAGGAATTGCGCGAAAGTGGTTATGTGAAGAAGGTTTTCGAGATTATCAATGCTTCTTACAAAGACCTATACGGATATAGCAATATGACCGAGCGCCAGATGAACATGTATGCCGATATGTATCTGCCCGTACTGGACCACAGACTGGTGTCTATCGTTGACAACAAGGATGGCGAACCCATTGCCATCGGTATATGTATGCCCAACCTCAGAGATGCTCTAAAGAAGGCAAAATCCAAGATGCTGCCCTTTGGATGGTGGCACATGGCCAAGGCCCTGTATTGGAAGCGCAGCAATATCCTGGACCTGTTGCTCATCGGTGCTTTACCCGAATACCAGGACACCGGATGCATCAGCCTGTTGTTTGCCGACTTGATTCCTACGGCTCAGGAATTGGGTTTTGTGGTGGCCGAATGCTGCCCTCAATTGGTAACAAACAGCAAAGCTCTGAGCGTATGGCGCTCGCTTGATACCGTAGAAACCAAAAAGCGACACACCTGGAAGAAGAGCATCTAAACGGGGAAGAAATAGATTTATCATTGTTTTTTTTGAACAGAGAAACGAGTTGCCCCCTTAAATCGGGCAAAAACATAGCATGGAAGAAATCAAGGAAGTAGAGAGTCAGCAACAGACGGTTATCTACGATGAAGAAAACATCCGTCATCTCTCCGACATGGAGCACGTGCGTACCCGCCCTGGTATGTACATCGGTCGTCTTGGCGATGGTCAGCAACCCGAGGATGGTATCTATGTCCTACTGAAAGAGGTGATAGACAATAGCATCGACGAATTTAAGATGAATGCTGGCAAGCGCATTGAGGTGGACATACAGGACAATCTGCGTGCAAGCATTCGCGACTATGGTAGAGGTATCCCTCAGGGCAAACTCGTGGAAGCCGTTTCTATGCTTAACACTGGTGGTAAGTATGACTCGAAAGCCTTCAAAAAGAGCGTAGGTCTGAATGGTGTGGGTCTGAAGGCGGTAAATGCCTTGAGCAACCATTTCGAGGCATATTCCTATCGTGATGGCCAGGTGAGAAAAACGGTTTTCGAAAAGGGTATGCTCATTAGCGATGTCACCGAGGACACTCAGGACGAGAACGGTACTTACATCTACTTTGAGCCCGACCCTACTCTCTTCAAGCACTATAAATTCAGAAACGAGTTTATAGAAACCATGCTGCGCAACTACACCTATCTGAACACCGGTCTGACCATCATGTTCAACGGAAGGAGAATACACTCGCGCGATGGTCTTTCCGACTTGCTCAACGACCGCATGGACTACGATGCCCTCTACCCCATCTGCCATCTCAAGGGAGAGGACATAGAGATAGCCTTCACGCATACCAAGCAGAATGGCGAGGAGTATTATTCCTTCGTCAATGGTCAGCACACCACGCTGGGTGGTACTCATCAGGCGGTGTTCAAGAAGTACATTGCCGAGGTTATCAAGGATTACTCGGGCAAAAACTTTGAATACGGTGACATCAGAAATGGTATCGTAGCTGCCATCAGCATCAATATCCAGGAACCTATGTTTGAAAGCCAAACGAAGGTAAAACTGGGTTCGCTCACCACAGCTCCTGAAGGTGGCATCAGCATAGACAAATTCATCGGCGACTTTATCAAGGAGCAGGTGGACAATTTCTTGCACAAAAACACCGACATAGCAGACATCATTCTGGCCAAGGTGCAGGAGAGCGAGAAGATACGCAAGGAGATGGCTGGCGTGGCCAAGAAGGCTCGCGAGATGAGCAAAAAGGCCAACCTTCACAACAGAAAGTTGAGAGATTGCCGTGTGCACCTTTCTGACTCGCGCGGTACTCAGCAGGAGGATTCATGCATCTTCATCACCGAGGGTGACTCTGCTAGCGGAAGCATCACCAAGAGCCGTGATGTCAACACACAAGCCGTGTTCTCTCTGAGAGGTAAACCTCTGAATTGCTTTGGCATGACCAAAAAGGTGTGCTACGAGAATGAGGAGTTCAATCTCTTGCAAGCTGCCCTGAACATTGAGGATGGATTGGATGGCTTGCGCTACAACAAGGTTATCGTGGCTACCGATGCCGATGTGGATGGTATGCACATCAGATTGCTGATGATAACGTTCTTCCTCCAGTTCTTCCCCGACCTGATCAAAAAGGGACATGTATACATACTCCAAACTCCTCTCTTCCGCATCCGCAATAAGCGCAGCAAGATAAGCAAAAAGAAGATTGAAGCCATCGAACAGGAACTGAAGGCTTATGACGAGGGTACTGATATTGCCGAAAACCAGGATTCTGATTCTCACAAGAGACACATATCCTTTGGTAGCGACTTCATCACCCAGTATTGCTACAATGAGGAGGAACGACTTCAAGCCATTGCCGACCTTGGTCCTGACCCCGAGATAACCCGATTTAAAGGTCTGGGTGAAATCAGCCCTGATGAGTTCAAGAATTTTATCGGTGCAGATATTCGTCTGGAGAAAGTTACTCTGAACAAGAGCGACCAAGTGGCCGAGCTGCTTGAATACTACATGGGTAAAAATACGATGGAGAGACAAAACTTCATCATAGACAATCTGGTGATAGAAGAAGACGCTGCTGACGAATATGAGTAAAGCAATTTTCCCTGGGTCGTTTGACCCATTTACCATAGGTCATGCCAATTTGGTGGAGAGAGCCCAACGCCTCTTTGATGAGGTAATCATTGCCGTTGGGTACAATGAGCACAAGCAAGGGTGGCTACCCGTGGAGGAAAGGGTGCGCGCCCTGCAGGAGTTGTATCAAGACAACCCCAAGATCAAGGTGGCTTGCTACACCGGCCTCACCGTGGATTACGCTCTCTCCGTGGGAGCCGAATTTATCCTCCGCGGAGTGCGCTCCGTCAAGGATTACGAATACGAATTGGGTATAGCCGATATAAATAGCCGATTGGCCAACGTGGAAACGGTGATACTTCTGGCCGACCCCAATATCTCTGGCATTTCCAGTAGTGTGGTGAGAGAATTACACCACTTTGGAAGAGACATAACACCTTGGTTGCCACAAGGTATAAACTATAAATACAATGAATAAGAAGATATTTTTTGCACTATTCGCACTATTCGCATTGTGCGTCAGCATCTTGCCCTCCAAGGCGCAAAAAGAAGTAGACGAACAGATGCGCAAGTTGATTATTTCTGCCATTACCATCAATGACCACTATGTGGATACGGTGAATCTGGAAAAGTTGGTTGAGAATGCCATTCGTGGCATGATAGAGAAGCTGGACCCTCACTCTGCCTACAGCACCCCCGAGGAGACGAAGAAACTGAACGAACCTCTTCAAGGCTCGTTTGACGGTATTGGTATTCAATTCAATATTCTTGACGACACCCTGCTGGTGGTACAAACCGTCACTGGTGGTCCTTCGGAAAAGGCTGGCGTAATGCCTGGCGACCGTATAATCTCGGTCAACGATACCGCCATTGCCGGTGTGAAGATGCCTCAGGAGGAGATTGTAAAGCGATTGAGAGGTCCTCGTGGCACCAAGGCTCACCTGGGCATCTTGCGCGATGGCATTGACGAGACCATATTTATAGATGTGGTTCGCGATAAGATTCCTCTCAACTCGGTTGACGCGTCTTTCATGGTAAACGAGGAAACGGGCCTCATCCGTTTTAGCAACTTTGCAGCTACCACACACAAGGAGGTGGTAGAGGCTATTGAAAAGCTAAAGGGCATGGGAATGAAAAACCTGATTATCGACGTCACTCAAAATGGTGGCGGTTATCTGCAGGCTGCTGCCGAGATAGCCAGCGAATTCTTGCCTCAGGGGGATATGATTGTGTACACCAAGGGCAGAGCTTACCCCAGTCAGAACTTCAAGAGCCGTGGTGGCAATGCTTTCCAGGAAGGCAAGGTAATAGTGCTCGTGGACGAATACTCGGCTTCGGCGGCAGAGATTCTTGCTGGTGCCATTCAGGACCAGGATAGAGGCCTTGTGGTTGGTCGTCGTACCTTTGGCAAGGGTCTTGTTCAAAGACCAGTCAATCTGCCCGATGGCAGTATGATTCGCCTTACCATCTCTAAATACTACACCCCCAGCGGTCGTTGCATCCAAAAGCCCTACGAGATGGGTAAGCAGAAGGAGTATCGCATGGACGTAATCAATCGTTTCAACAAGGGTGAGCTCACCAATGCCGATAGCATTCACTTCCCTGATTCGCTCAAGTTCCAGACACTTCGCGAGGGTCGCACCGTATATGGCGGTGGTGGCATCATGCCCGACTATTTCGTTCCTCTCGATACCACAAAGAATACCAAGCTGTACCGTCAGATTGTGGCCAAGAGAATACTGGTGGAAGAGAACATGAGATTTATGAGCAAGAACAGAAAGTCGCTCAAGGCCAAGTATCCCACCTTTGATGATTACAGGAAGAATTTTGTGGTGCCCGAAAATATCATCGCCAATATCATCGCCGAGGGCAAGAAGAGCATGAAGGAGGAGGTCTCCGAAGAAGATACCGAGAAGACCAAGGGCTTGGTGAAACAGATGCTCAGAGCACTCATCGCACGTGACATTTGGGACACCAACGAGTACTTTGCCATCATCTACGAGGACGATGACATCGTCAAGAAAGCCTTGCAATTACTAGAGGAATAAACCAGGCAACACAGACGATATGATTACATACAATGCAATAAACGTCAACTTGCCTGATT
This sequence comes from Bacteroidaceae bacterium, assembly GCA_017381015.1. Lineage (GTDB taxonomy): Bacteria > Bacteroidota > Bacteroidia > Bacteroidales > Bacteroidaceae > Physcousia. Next base: position 5,461 of record JAFOCV010000098.1, on the reverse strand, counting down.
TCAATCAAGAGGCCATCTCCAAGTGGATAGAGGAGGTGGCCTTTGGTTATGGCAAGCGAGTGGACACCATCAACTATATCTTCGTGGACGACGAGGAAATTCTGCGCATCAACCGTCAGTTTATCGGTCACGACTACTATACCGACCACATTGGCTTTGACACCTGCCAGGGCAATCTTCTCTCGGGCGATACGTTCATCTCTCTTGACACCGTACGCACCAATTCGGAACGGTTTTCCACTCCCTACGACCAAGAATTACTCCGCGTAGTAATACATAGCGTACTTCACCTCTGTGGTATAGACGACCTCACCGATGAAGAGGCACAAGAGATGCGAATGGCTGAAGACAAGGCTTTGGCTCTGCTTCACAACTTTTTCTAACGAGAAATGAGTGTAGCAGGGCATAAAACGGCCTCATTTTTTAGTATCGTGTAACACAATACTAAAATCTCAAGCCAAAATTTGTGTATTGTGTAACAGAATACTAAAAAATAGAATCTAAATTTTAGTATCGTGTAGCAGAATACTAAAATATCCCTCCGAAATTTGTGTATTGTGTAACGCAATACTAAAATTCGGAGGGAGGAATGTATATATAATCAGTCTGAAGGAGTGCGCAGGTTCCTTGGACCTACTTGAATTTGGTGTCTGTATGCATTCTTCTCATTGTTGCGGCATCTCCACGAGGGCATATCATCAATATCTCGCCTTCCTCGGCTATGACATAGTCGTCCAAACCCTTCACCACGGCTATCCTATCCTTGGGCAAACTGATGATATTGTTGGTGCATTCATACAAGTATGCCTTTGAGTTCATCACCACATTGCCACTCTCATCGGCAGGAAGGTCTTCGTAGAGTGATGCCCATGTGCCCATGTCTGCCCACCCAAAGGTGCATTCCTTGACATAAACATTATTGGCCTTCTCCAAAACACCCACGGCAAGACTCAGATTGGGCAATATCTGGAATACCTCTGGCACCAACTTGGGGTCATCGCTCTCGGCTTGTGCCAACATACGTGGCAAGCCTACCTGATAATCTGATTGCAGGTCCAGGACGGTATTCAGGAATGTATCTGCCCGGAATACTTGCAACCCCGTATTCCACAAAAAACCACCATCTTGTACGAACATTCGGGCAAATTCGGGTGCAGGTTTCTCAGAGAAGGTCTTCACCCTGTAGATATCGTTCTTGTGCCCCACATCACTCTTCTGTATGTAGCCATATCCCGTCTCGGGACGTGTGGCTTTGATACCCATTACCAGCATATTACCTGTATTGCCCACAAAGTCCAGTCCTTCCAGCATATCCTTGGCAAAGACGTCCTCACGCAGAATCAGTTGGTCGGCCGGAGTAACCAATACTCTCGCCTCAGGCTCTATCTTGCGAATCATGGCCATGCCCCAGGTCACCGAGGCCAAAGTGCCGCGTCTGAGCGGTTCCTCCAGGATATGCATGTCGTCCACCTGTGGCAATTGCTCATACACGAGGGGCAGGTATTGCACATTGGTGCTAATATAAATCTTGTCCGCATCCACAAATTGAGATACTCGGTCGTATGTCTGCTGAAGCAAGGTACGTCCCGTGCCGCAAAGGTCCAAAAATTGCTTTGGCTTGCTGGAACGGCTCACTGGCCACAACCTCTTTCCTATGCCTCCAGCCAGTATCAAACAAAAGTTTCTATTGCTCATGTTACATGGTATTTTTATCCAATTAACCACAATTTTCTATGGTTTCATGACACAAATATATAAAAACAATCTGTGGAAAACAACTATCTGAGGGGGTAAATGCTTATTAATGTGCCAATGCACCTATTATACCACCTATGACGGCTCCTACAGCCACGCCTGCTGCTACCTGACCGGCAGATGCGTCATTATAATATACCATTGGTCTTGGATGAACTGGTGCAGGTACGGGTACTGCAAAGAAGTGATATGGATCATAGTAGCAATCGAAGTATCTCCATGCTCCGTTTACATAGTATCCCCATCTACCATCATGATGTCTGCGCACTCTGCCTTCCCATTCTGGTACGGCACAACCTCTGTGTACTTTTGGAGGAGCACACTTTACCATACGACCGCCCTTGGGCAAGAAATAAGAGTGGTCTTTTCCCATTGGCTTGGGAGCATGTGCCACGTGGTGCTTGTTCTTGCCCTTCCTATTATCTGGGCGCATGGCCTTACCCTTGCGAGCGTCTCTCTCATGTCCACGAGCATCTCTGTGCTCCACTCTGGCACGCTCTTTATTGTTGCGCTGAGCCTTAACCTCACTAACATTGCCTAGCATGCTTGCCATTATCATTGCAAATGCCAAAATCATTCTCTTTTTCATAGTCTTATTGTTTTAGGGGTTTGTTGCGTTTCTGATTTTTCACATTGCAAAGATACGGCTAGAAAACAACCCCTACTAAGGATTTTATATAAAAGAAGAGGGTATTTTTACTACATTGTGGGGGGATTTCTCCAAATACATGATTCAATCTTTTGCCTTCCGCTCAGATTTTCATACTTTTGCAAACGATTAGACATTATTATATTAACAGACGCTAGCAAAAGCAGTTTATTCCAGGATGAAATTGAAAGATTTTTGGTTTATCATGCGCTCAGCCTTCATAGCAGGTTTGTGCATCGGTATAGCGGGTTTTGGCTATCTAGCCGAGAAAAATATCATAGGTGCCACACTCTTCTCCTTCGGTCTTTTGGCCGTGGTGGGATATGGATTGAAGCTCTACACCGGTACGGCAGGTTTCTTCAAGAAAGGCGAATTCCATCAAGTGCTACTGATTCTTTGTGGCAACATCATCGGTTGCGGAGCCATGTCTCTGATATTGAGATGCTCGCCCATGCCCCTGCAGGAGACGGCTCAGGCGATATTGGAAGGACGCCTGGCACTAGGTCCGCTCAGAGGCGGCATACTGGCCATCGGATGCGGTTTCATCATGACCACGATAGTGACCTTTGCTCGCGAAGGCAAGAATCTACCCATGCTCTTTGGTATCCCCGTCTTCATCAATTGTGGTTTCCCCCATTGTGTGGCAGATTCGTTCTTCTATCTGTGCGTACCTGTCGACTTTACCCTTGCCCACCTGCCTCAGGTGCTCACCTTTTGGTTGGCAATAGCTTCGGGCAACTTCCTCGGTTGCAATCTCTATCGCATCATCATGCGCTCCACGCGCTAAGGCTATCATATACCATCCACCTCTCATCCAAGCATTATGGCAATAATACTTTCACCCGAAAAGTCAGAATGCCTCTGCATTGCCATCTGCGGAAGCGATGTATTGCTCAAGCAGGACAATAGCGCACTGGACTTTACAGACCTGCTTCATCTTAGGGCACAAATACCTGACTCGCTCCTCTTTGAAGAGCCTTGCTCGGGTATTTGTGCTCTAGGTTTTAATACCACAGAAGCCCTGCCCCAGCACCTCATCCGCCTCCCCCTGAGGGCTTACTTTGCCCTTCATGGCGAGATGGCCGCCATGCCATATTTCCGTGCCAAGGCCTTGTATGAATGGCTCTCAAGGAATCGCTATTGTCCCAAGTGTGGCAACAAATTGGTGCCTGGCACCTCGCCCACGGAAACGTATCTCGAATGCCCCTCATGCAAGAATATTATCTTCCCTCGCATAGAGCCTTGCATCATAGTTTTGGTAAGCAAGGGAGACGATATTCTCCTGGCTCTCCATCGTCAACGCACCACTCAGTATCATTCCTGCCTGGCTGGCTTCATCGAAGCAGGCGAGTCGGTAGAGCATGCCGTCAGACGCGAGATTCTTGAGGAAACGGGTATCCATGTTCGCAATATCCAATATTTCGGTAGCCAAAGTTGGCCCTTCCCTACCCAGTTGATGCTTGGTTTTACGGCCGAGTATGAGAGTGGAGAAATAAAGATTCAGGAAAACGAACTTCAGAGCGCTGCATGGTTCCCTCGCAACGATTGCCCTGCCACTCCACCAGCTGGTTCATTAGCGCACAGACTTATACACGGAGAATAAAGAACAAAAATATGTGGCGACACGAAGACAAGGACTCGTGCCGCCACTCCTTTTTATAACCGAATTACTCTACAGAAATTTCTATGGTGGAGGTAATTTTTCCCGAGGTTGCATCTATCCTTATCTTCCCAGGATGAGCAGAAGACTGCACTACCAATACAAGTTGACCATGGAACAACTGCATTTCCGAACCGAGGAAAGATTCCATGGAAGTGGGATCGCCATTGCACAGACCACGCAACGTACCGGCACCGCTGACATTAAAGGAAACTTTGTCCGATGCATCTGGGCATAGTATGCCTTTTGAATCATGCATACTCACGGTAATGAAGGATAGGTCGTCTTCCCCTGCCTTTATAGTGGTACGGTCTGCCTCCAGTTTCAGTTCCGACGGAACACCTGACGTGCATATTTTCTTCTCCAAGGCAGGACGCCCATCTGCATCGTAGGCCACTACACGTAATTCGCCCGGTTCATACTTCACGGCATCCCAAATCAGACGATAACGACGGAGCAATGCCTTTGCTTCCACAAGAGATTTTGTCTGCTCAGCAGTACCAGGTGGAATAGCATAAGGTTGTTTTTTCTGCTTTCCCAAACTACGTCCGTTCAAAAACAGTTCTGCCTCGGGGAAATCAGTATATACCATTACTGGAATTTCATTACCTTTCTTCCAGTTCCAGTGCGGAAGGATATGCAAAGTATGATCCTTTTTATTCCACTGCGAACGATAGAGATAGTATCTATCTTTGGGTAATCCAGCTAAGTCACAAATACCAAAATAACTGCTACGGCTGGGCCAATATTCATCGTATGGAGTAGGTTCGCCAAGATAGTCAAAGCCTGTCCACACGAACTGTCCCATGGTCCATGGACGGTCGTCCATCATGATAAAGTCTGCTTCAGGCAAATTGCTCCAATAGCAGAAGTCTGTATCATAGGAGGAGCACTGTCCCTCAAGGGGAAAACCTCCTGATGTCACAGCCTTGGCCTCACGCGGAGAGGAGCAGGAGATATCGTAGACGCCACGGGAAGAAACGGTACTGGCACTTTCACTACCGAGCAGTACCCCCTGCGGCAACTGGGATATGCTTTGGTCAAACTTATGCACGCGATAATTGAAACCTGCTACGTCCATCACCTGTGCAAAGCCGCTCTGCAAGGAAACCTCGGCCTTGTCCATGCCTTGTGTTACAGGACGTGTGGGGTCCAGGCGGTGACAGATATTTTGAAGCCAACGGCTCAACTGCCGCCCTTGCACGCTCCACTGCTCAGGTATTTCGTTGCCAATGCTCCACATCACTATACAGGGATGGTTGCGGTGGCACAAGATTAGATTAGTCATATCACGTTCGGCCCAATCCCTGAAATGCAGGGCATAGCCGTTCTTGCACTTGGGATACAGCCACATGTCGAAACTCTCGGCCATGACCATCATACCCATGGAGTCGCAC
>JAFOCV010000010.1 GCA_017381015.1 Bacteroidaceae bacterium | reverse complement strand
CGATAAAATGTGTACTTTTGCCCATAGTTATTTGGATTTGGTGTGGTAACCGCTAAATAACGAAAAAGGGCTGAATCCTGCAAATGGAAACAGCCCTAATTTTTATTCTAGCAAAAAAACTTTTATCGGACACCAATAATTATTTTATCTTTTTGTGAACAGACAATGAGGGGCAAAGAACGGCTGTTAGTAGCCCGCCGAACAGATAGTAGCGGTTCGGCGAACGGCTGATAGCGGTAAAATGAACGGCTGATAGCGGTTCGGCGAACGGCTAATAGCGACAAAACGAACGACTGATAGAGGTAAAATGAACGACTGATAGAGGGCCAAACTCGCTAAAACTACTGCTAATCGTTAACGCCACTACTACCTGTTCATGAACTTGCGCTCAAGGCGCTCGCGAAGATTTTTGCGTTCGTGCTCACTGTATTCCGGAGAGTCCAGGAAGAAAGATATCCTTTGCCACCATTCGCGAGATCCAAAATGAGTCTTGGGAGAGAAGTTCCTGAGCCAGCGAGCCTTACGGCTATTAGACGAGCGCTCGTGTTCCAGGAAAAAATATGTCCCCCACACCAAAAATGCTGCAACAAGAACGACCACATAAAGCTGGCACTGCTTGGGAGCTCCCAAAACAACCGACAGATACCATGCAAGCACTACCAAAAGATTGATACAAATCTCTGACAATGCAGTAATACTGTGACTGACACCTATGGCGACAAAAGCATGATGCAGATGAGTCCTGTCTGGGCTAAACGGACTCCTTCCTCGAAGTATACGCATTGTCATCACCCTAAGGGTATCTGACACCGGAACTGCGAGCACCGCCAACACAAGAGCCACAATACAACAGCCATCGGCATAGGGTAAAAGCGGAGTTGCATTATGCAATGCGGATATCACAAACCATGCCATGAGCATTCCCATGACCATAGTACCCGCATCACCTATGAACATGCGGCTGGTATTGCCAAAAACATTATGTACCAAGAATGGCAACAAAGCAGCAGACATAACAAAAGCCAAAAGGGCATTGGCATAATCGCCAACCGAGACAAAAACAGCGCCGAACAGGAACGAGCATACAGCACAAAGCCCTGATGACAGGCCGTTTACGCCATCCACCATGTTAACCGAGTTAATAATGCCAACTCCAGCAAAAACAGTCAGAGGTACAGCAAACCACCAAGGAAAAGCTGACATTCCCCAAAGCCCATGCAAAGAATCAACACATGTTCCGGTGGAGAAGACAACTCCCAGGACTACCAATATCTCTATGATAAAACGAGCCATCGGGGGCAGACCAAGAATGTCGTCAATAGCTCCTGCATAGAGCATAATACTCATGGCCAAAACAATCGGCAACAGGCGCGCCATGGAGAAGTCTGGGCATTCCAGATATTGGCCACACAGGAAAAACAAGGACACACCAAAAAGGACCCCAAATACTACACCAAAAAAACACTGCTATGCCGCCCACCAGGGGAACAGGAGTCTTCTGCAACTTACGTGCGTCAGGATTATCTACAAGATTCTTCTCCTTTGCTATCTTAAGAATCTTAAAGAATATCCAACAAACTGCCAACAGAGACGTTAGCATGGAAAGAAGTATGATCAACGTTATATATATATTCATCGTCACATTTACTGGATTCTACTCATGAAAATTACCAATAAATATACAACTAATTCAGTAACCAGCAAAGGTTTTGAAACAAAAAATCCCTTTTATCTCAAGATATACAAAAAAAGATGGAGGGCGGTGAACTGAGTCTTTTCCTATTTACATACCTTTGTCAAGAAGAATTGTATCTTAAAGTTATCAAAACAACGCTATTATAACCAATATATTATGGAGTCATTGCTTAATGATCCGTCATGTTCGCCCGAAGGGTTGGCACAAACTGACATCCTGCATCCAAACGCATGCGAACTTCCCGACCACAGATGGTACGTGCTTCGCGCATCATACAACAGGGCAAAAATAGCGGCAGAAATAGTTTTACAAACTGGCACGCCAACATTCCTGCCCATGGAGTGCAAGAGCAAAGTTATCAAAGGTGTCAGACACTGGAAGAAAGTGCCTTGCACCACCACATTGTTTTTCGTGTATGGTACATATGAAAAAGCTTTCTCCTTCACACACCGCAACACCCAAACTAACGACAGCATCCCCTTTGTTGATTTCGTCTTCGACCACACCAGAAAGGAAGCAAACGGAAGAGACAAAATCATGACAATACCTTTTCGTGAAATGGAGAATTTCATACGCATCGTACAAGCTGCCGTACCACAGTCGTACAGCGTAACTCCTCAGGAGATACACTATAAACCAGGAGGTTTGGTCCGTGTAACAGATGGTCCGTTCAAAGGCATCATTGGTCGCGTGGCACGCATCCACTCACAACAACGTGTGGTCGTGACCATCCCCGGAGTAATGTCCTTTGCCAGCAACTACATACCCAAAGCTCACCTTGAACCGCTGGAGGAGGAAGGAAAGTGAAAGGAGAAATCTGCGAGTAAGCGAGAGCAATGAAGTTTACTTTAATTGCCGAGCGTGAGCAGATTCAAGACCGCAAAGCGGGATTAAAGGAGAAAGGACGGCTTAGTTAGTGCGTAACAGTCTAATGACCTATTTGGGGTTAAGCGTTTAGAGCATGGATAAGCTTACAAAGGAACAACGGCACCGATGTATGTCGGCAATTAAGGGCAAGAACACAAAACCAGAATTGATGGTAAGGAAGTTCCTTTTCGGCCGTGGTTTCCGCTACAGGCTCAACCACCCTCGCCTACCCAGACATCCGAACCTGGTCCTGCGCAAGTACAGAACCGTCATCTTCGTAAACGGTTGCTTCTGGCACGGACATGAGGGCTGCTGGTATTACGTCCTCCCCAAAAGCAACACTGATTTCTGGCAAAAGAAAATAGAGCGCAACAAGACGAGGGATGCAGAGGACCGGCGCAAACTGTCCACTTTGGGATGGCACTGCATCACCGTATGGGAGTGCCAGCTAAAACCTCAAGTCCGCCAGCAGACCTTGGAATCCATTGCCCACGCCCTGTATCGCATCTTCATCCAAAATCACTCCCGTCCATACACCTCCGAAGAGCAACATATGCAAAGGGTTGCCGAGGAACCAGAAACATACGGAAGGAACTAATCCTCAGTCCATCAGCGACATCGGACTACGACATATCCATTCCATGCAATGCCATACAGGGTAGTGTAAACCGAACTGCGTCAAGGCACTTTTCCTTATATCTTTAACTATTGCTGTCCGGTAAAACTTTTAATATATTAACCTTTTTATTACTTGACTTCCTCGAAGTCAACTATTATTCACTATCAATGGTTAGCACCGGATGTTGCGTCCATGTTGCAAGAATCAAAATAAGCATTGATAATCAACATGTTACAAAACCAATGCAAAGGTATGATATTCTACCCGAACAACCAAAAGAAAAGGCATAAAAAGCACAAAACTGCTACATTTTATTGATTTGGATTAGCTTTGTCAAACAAAGTTATAGGTAGAATCCGTAATTGAAGTTTAAGCACCACAATAGTCTTAATTCATACACAATAATCACAAATCGTTATAATTATTTTTGCATTGGTTAATCTCTGGAATAAACACACATCCCCCATTACATATATGATAGTGTTTACAACTTCCGCATTTACTATTTAAGATTTTGGTCCTGTGGTTTTTAAATGCAGGACTATTCTGCCATATATTTAGCAAAGATGTAGTTCTTAAATCGCCCCACAAATCGGTGTTTGTCATGAATGAACATGGGTACATTTTCATGTCTTCTGAAATAAAAGCAGAGAATCTTGCAGATTCACACGATTCAATAAGCTTGGGATTTACATCCATCCATGTTACGATACCTGGTACGCAACAACTATCAAAACCAACCTTGACACATTTACAGTTAGATACTGCAAGATAAAATGCTTTCAACTTATCTGAATCTGTAACCATAAAAGATGTTGATGAAGCTATAGGCTTATAATTCAAAACAATCAGAGCATTGAGATTTCTAAACCAACATGGTGGGTTTTGTAACCATTCTGTCAATAAGTCTATAGTGTCCTTTTTAAGGATTACGTGCAGATTGAGTCTTATCTTATACTCTTTTATCTTATTGGTAATGCGTTCGTAAGCATCAAAAGGGGGATATAGACTCAGAGCCATTGCCCCACAATATTTCTTTGTAGCAATTAAGATCTCATCAGTCAAACCTTCTCCATTAGAAGTGTAGGAAGGAACGATACCTGCTTCTCTGATAAGTTTCAAGATTTCGACAAACTGCGGATGCTGATTAGGATTTCCACCACCCAATGCTATTTGTAGTACACCTGCATTCTTAGCTTGTTCAACAATTGTACAAATGTCATCAATGGACATGTGCTTGCCGTCCCTATTTGACTGTCTATAACAGAATGTGCAGCCATGCTCACAATAGTTTGTAATTGCAACATCCAATAACTCTGGACCATCCTCAGACCAGAATGGTTCTGGATAGCCATCATTCTCTATTCGTGCAAAAAAACCCGTGTCTCTGCTAAATAGAGTTTTGTAATGTGACTTGGGATGTTCATTTATAATAATATCACCACGCATCTTCTGTAGCATCAATAATAAGGGTATTTCCTTCAATAACAAAGGCATCACAGCAAAAAACTGTTTCTACCTCGTCATTGTCGCTATATAACTCTCCAATATAAACATCATAGCCTTTGGCTATTGCCTCTTGTAT
>JAFOCV010000097.1 GCA_017381015.1 Bacteroidaceae bacterium | reverse complement strand
GCTTCGGCAGAGAATATATTATTGTTTCGCATTTCCCCTGTAGGTACAAGAGCAAATGTAAACACCACTATTCCCAAACCTCCCATCCACTGGGTTATGCATCTCCAGAATTTCAATCCATTGCTCAATCCGTCCACATCTGATATTACCGAGGCTCCTGTGGTTGTAAATCCAGACATTGCTTCAAACATAGCATCCGTCACACTCATGTTTTCCAGCACTATGTATGGAATCATGCCTATTATGGAGAATAACACCCAGGTAAGTGTTACTACCAAGAAACTGTCTGCTCTTGAGAAGTATTTGCCTTGGTCTTCATTGTTGTGCCTTGCTTTCCATTTTCCTATGCTTATGGTAATGGCACCTATCACAAAGCTCAGTGTGGCACATAGCATGAACACCCACCAGTCTTTTTCATTATATAGAAAACTGACTGAGGCAGTAAGAATCAGGAAAACAGATTCCAGTTGCAGTAGTGTGCCGAAGATACTTTTCTTCATTTATCGTATGCGTGCTTCGGATAGTCTATTGTATAGTGCAGTCCTCTGCTTTCTTTTCTTTCCAGGGCGTGACGTGTAATAAGATAACCTACGTTTATCATATTTCTGAGTTCGCATATGTCTTTCGTTGGCTTCACACGCTTGAACAAATGTTCTGTCTCTTCGTAAAGCAGATCAAGACGTTCCCATGCTCTGTGTAGTCGCAGGTCGCTACGCACAATTCCTACATATGTGGACATTATCTGATTCACCTCTTTCTTATCCTGGGCTATCAGCACCTGTTCTTCATTTGTCAGTGTGCCCTCATCATTCCATTCCGGTATGTTATCATTGAATTTATATCCGTCCACTACCTCTACAGAATGTTTTACTGCTGCATCGGCATACACTACAGCTTCTATCAGTGAATTGCTTGCCAGACGATTGCCTCCATGAAGACCTGTGCAAGAACACTCTCCTATTGCATACAGGCGGCGTATGCTACTTTGTCCGTCAAGATCAACCTTGATACCTCCACACATATAGTGTGCACATGGAGAAACAGGTATATAGTCTTTAGTAATATCCAGACCTATGCTCATGCACTTTGCATATATGTTTGGGAAGTGTTTCTTTGTTTCTTCAGGATCTTTGTGAGTTACATCCAGGCAGACATGATCCAGGCCATGAATTTTCATCTCATTGTCTATGGCACGTGCTACTATGTCGCGAGGTGCAAGACTCAGTCGTTCGTCATACTTCTGCATGAATTCCTTTCCATTTGGCAATCTCAATATACCGCCATATCCTCTCATGGCTTCAGTGATGAGATATGCAGGATGCTTCTCTTTTGGATTATAAAGGGCAGTGGGATGGAATTGTACGAATTCCATATCCTGTACCTTACCCTTTGCACGGTATACCATGGCAATACCATCCCCTGTAGCTATTACAGGGTTAGTTGTTGAGGAATATACAGCACCTGTACCTCCAGTAGCTATTACTGTTATTTTGGAGAGGTAGGTATCCACCTTACCAGTTTCTGGATTCAATATGTATGCACCGAAACATTCTACATCTGGGGTTCTTCTGGTTACCCTTATGCCCATATGATGCTGTGTGATTATTTCCACAGCAAAGTGATGTTCAAGCACCGTTATGTTTTCGTCGTTGCGCACGGCTTCCATAAGTCCACGCTGTATTTCAAAGCCAGTGTCGTCGGCATGATGCAGAATACGGAACTCCGAATGACCGCCTTCTCTGTGCAGGTCAAATTCTCCGTTCTCCTTTTTATCGAAGTTGACACCCCACTTTACCAGGTCATTTATTCCTGCAGGTCCACCTTTTACCACTTGTTCTACTGCAACAGGGTCAGAAATGTAGTCTCCAGCAATCATGGTATCCTGAATGTGTTTGTCGAAATTGTCAACAATCAGGTTAGTTACCGAAGCAATACCACCTTGTGCCTTGGAAGTGTTTGACTCCTCAAAAGAAGTCTTGCACACAAGGGCAACTTTACCCTTACCACTCTGGCTCACCTTTAATGCGTAGCTCATACCAGCTACGCCCCCTCCAATAATGAGAAAATCAAATTTCTTGATCATTTCGTTACTTTTTTAATTTGGTCGTGAATCCAGTGTCCGCCTTCATTTAATGTTTGGTGTGCGCGGAATTCAGTATCCGTTATCTGCACAAAGTTATAAAAATAACTCCATACACGCAAGCACGCGCCCGCGAAATCAGTCTAATTAACATTCATTTTATCCAATATCACTCATTGAAATAAAAATGTTGATAAAAATACGTATTTTTGTCCTTATATAGTGTATTGCAATGTAATCCAATGAAAAGAACCCTATTTTACCTTCTCTCCGTTTTTCTTCTTCTATCCTGTGGTTCCAAGCGTGAGGTTATCCAGTTAGAACCTGAAATTAGAACTGTTTATATAGAACGTAACAAGGTTTCGGACGATGATCTTATGCTTCTTAATATGCTTAAGCAGGGATTCCGTAACTTCAGTACATCACCATTGTATTCTGCCGATACTTGGGAGGGCAAACTTCAGGCTCGTCTTTTGGAATTATGTAATTCTCCGATGTTCCAGAGTAGCCAGTTGGGGTTGGTAGTATATGATATTACAGATAGTAAATATATTTTTACAATAAATGGTGATCATCGTATGCGTCCTGCATCGTGTCAGAAACTTGTTACTGCTATATCTGCACTTGACCTATTGGGTGGCGAATATAGTTTTGTGCCACGTATAGATGAGGCTGGAGAGGGTTGGTGTTGGGACGATGATATAACATCCCAAATGCCATATCGCGAACGCAGGAAGTGGCACATGAATGAAATACTTTTACCCATGATGAAGGATAGTGACAATAAGATTGCCGAGAGTCTTTTCTGGCAACTTTCCACATTAGGAGGTGGTAAATTTGGCAATCTGGAGTCTGCTGTTTTTAATATTGAAGGCGTTCTTCAACGTGCTGGAATTCCAAAAGATAGCGGATATAAAATAGCTGATGGAAGTGGGCTTTCACTATATAATTACATCACTCCTCAGATGCTCAATGCACTCCTTGTATATGCATGGTGGCAACAGGATATACGTGCTCATCTAATACCAGCTCTTCCTATAGGCGGAGTAGATGGAACATTGAAAAAGCGTTTTCATGGCACCACGGCATACAACAATATCTTTGCCAAGACAGGTACAGTGAGTGGTATATCTTCACTCAGCGGATATGCCAATGGCGGTAACGGACATGTGATATCTTTCTGTATTATAAACCAGGGAGTACAGAGAGGAAGCATAGGTCGTGATTTCCAGGATCAGGTTTGTATAGCACTCACAGAGAAGTAGTAAAATATATTTACTTATGGATAATCTACTTGTAAATTTCAAGAACATCATCAAGGAATACGAATCTCTAAACCATCTTTTCCAGCACTGCACCCCTGCTACGGCCTTGAATTACGGGGCAATAGAAGAAACTATATCCGAGGAGGTGCTCAGTGATATGGTCGGATGGATAAATGAATTGAACGACTGAAATCTATACATTATATAATAATACTATGAAGAAACTCTCTTTCTTTCTTTTTATCGCCTTAGTCATTGCAGGCACTCTTTCTGCCAATGCCCAGCGTGCTGAATATGATGTCATCCCCTTGCCCAAGGAGGTGAAGGTTGACTCTGCCAATGTGTTTGTTCTAAAAAATGGTATGGGGGTATCGTTTGATGCGTCCAGCGAAGAGATATTCAGGAATGTAGTTTTCTTACGCCAATGGGTTGAG
>JAFOCV010000096.1 GCA_017381015.1 Bacteroidaceae bacterium | reverse complement strand
GCATGGTCATGCTTCTGAGCTGCTCAAAATGCTTTCTGCGGAACATTATGAGGTAGAGCGTAAACACCGATATCAGCACCATAACATACAAGATGCTGCCAGTGAGTTTCAAACCTTGCTGTCTGGAATAGTGATTGCGCCTGCTGCTCTCCTTCTTGAGCGATTCTATTATCTGATAATCCTTCTCATCTACTATATCGCCACGGTCAATGAGTTTCTGTCCTTTCTGTGCCACTCCCATGGCCAGCGGAATACTGTTCATGAGGTCGTTCAGGCTTGACTCACTGTGTATCTCATTATAAATCAGGTTTGGAACAATGTAATTATTGAGATTGCATTTCTGTAATATCTGCCTGTATGGCGCCAATTCTTTATCATCATAGAGCATCTCATAGGCCAGCTTTGTGGAATAGATGTGGGTAATCTGCACACTTGTGGCTGTACGGTCTCTTACTATCCTTATAAAACTGGTGGTATCTGTTCCAAGGTCGGAATATTCTGGAGAGCTGATTATGCCGTTTTGATAGATAGTGTTCAGTCTCTTGGCTATTATCTCTGTGTATCTCTTGCCTAATCCAGGTATGCCATTGCTGAAATCGGAATTAAACTTTGCAATCTGCTCATTGGCAACGGTTTCCTTGTAGTCATAATATGGTTCATAAGTCTTTAGCAAACTGTCGCGTTCCTTGTTGATTTCATCTTCTGATTTATATATCGGGAAATCAAAAGGAGCTGTCAACTCACCGTATTTCCATGGTTTTCCTATCTCGGCATGAAAATTATTTGTGTTATTATCGCCTGGCTTTAACCATACGATAAGCGCAATCGTTGCAATGACGATAAATATTCTGAATATAAACTGCTGCCAAGTGAGTTCGCCTTTTAATATTGTTCCGTTCATGATAACTTGCTCTATGTTGATTATGAATGCGAAAATAGTAAAAATATTCCATACGGCAAAGTTAATTAGAAAAAAAACATTAATTTTGCAAATTGGAAAGGTTATGAGGATTTAAGGCGTGAGGTTTTACCTAATAAGGTACCTTATTCCCCAGATTCCTCTACTAAAATAGATATATAAGATAGAAATGAGCGAAAGAAGAGTAAGGGTGCGCTTCGCACCAAGCCCAACAGGGGCATTGCATATAGGCGGTGTTCGTACCGCATTGTACAACTATCTGTTTGCGCGTCAGCATGGCGGTGATTTCGTATTCCGTATCGAGGATACCGACTCAAGCCGTTTTGTTCCGGGCGCAGAGGAATATATCATAGAATCATTCAAATGGCTTGGCATTAAGTTTGACGAGGGTGTCAGCTTTGGTGGCGAGCATGGTCCATACCGTCAGAGCGAGCGCCGCGAGATATACAAGGTTTATGTAAAGCAGTTGCTTGATGCTGGCAAGGCATATATCGCTTTCGATACTCCAGAGGAACTGGAGGCAAAGCGCGCTGAGATAGAGAATTTCCAGTATGATGCTCGTACTCGTGGCATGATGCGCAACTCGCTCACCATGACTAAGGAAGAGGTTGACGCTCTGATAGCTGCTGGCAACCAGTATGTGGTTCGTTTCAAGATAGAGGCGGGCGAGGCAGTACACGTTGACGACCTTATCCGTGGCGATGTGAAGATAATGAGCGATATCCTCGACGATAAGGTGCTGTATAAGAGTGCTGACGAACTGCCAACATACCATCTGGCAAATATCGTTGACGACCATCTGATGGAGATAACACACGTTATTCGTGGTGAGGAGTGGTTGCCAAGTGCTCCGCTGCACGTGCTTCTCTATAAGGCATTCGGCTGGGAAGACACCATGCCACGCTTTGCCCACCTGCCATTGCTTCTGAAACCAGAAGGCAAGGGCAAACTGTCTAAGCGCGATGGCGACCGCTTGGGATTCCCAGTGTTCCCACTTGAGTGGCACGACCCAAAGAGCGGCGAGGTGAGTTCAGGTTTCCGTGAGAGCGGATATTTCCCAGAGGCAGTAATCAACTTCCTTGCTTTCCTCGGTTGGAACCCAGGTACAGAGCGTGAGTTGTATAGCCTTGACGAACTGGTAGGTCTGTTTGACATCAGCAAGTGCTCAAAAGCTGGTGCACGCTTCGACTATCAGAAGGGTATTTGGTTTAACCATGAGTATATTCTCAATAAGTCGGCTGAGGAGATTGCTGAAGTGTTTGCACCAATGGTAAAGGCTCACGGCATAGACGAAACCATGGAGCGCATCACTCAGGTGGTGGCAATGATGAAAGACCGTGTGAACTTTGTGCATGAGTTATGGGCACTGTGTTCATTCTTCTTTGTGGCACCAACAGAATATGATGAAAAGACACGCAAGAAGCGCTGGAAGGAAGACTCAGCCGCTCAGCTTACAGAACTGATTGGTGTACTTGAATCGCTCGACGATTTCTCACTGGCACATCAGGAGGAGGTTGTCCACAAGTGGATTGAGGACAACGAATACAAGATGGGCAATATCATGAACGCATGGCGTCTGACTCTCGTTGGCGAGGGCAAGGGACCAGGTATGTTTGACATATCAGCATTCCTCGGAAAGGAAGAAACCATTGCGAGAATGAAGAGGGCGATAGCAGAGCTTTAAGCCCCCCATTCAGCCCCCGAGGGGGCTACATGTGATTTGTATTAGACATTATGTATGACTATCAGACAGCAGATCCTTTGCTGTATCCTTTATTAAAGGAATACGCAAGGCACAATAGGAATAATCCTACACCAGCAGAGGAATTACTTTGGAACTATATAAGTTCCGATGGTTTGGGGAAAACATTTAAACGACAACATATTATAGGCGATTACATTGCTGATTTTGTGTGTTTGTCTAATAGGCTGTTAATAGAATTGGATGGTAGACATCATCAATTACCACAACAGCAAAGAAGCGATGCAGCTCGTACAGAATGGTTAGAGAAAAAGGGATTTACAGTGATAAGATTCTCTAATGATGAAGTGCTGAAGAATATTGAGTATGTATTGAAGGTTATAAAAGAAAAATTAAATGACTAAAGCAATTGAGGCCCCCTCGGGGGCAGTAAAGGGGGGCTTTATGTATAATATAATCATCTATATCTACCTTTTTGGCATTGCCATAGCAAGCCTGTTTAATAAGAAGGTAAAGAAATTGTGGCAGGGAGAGCGTCAGGCTCTGAGCATACTGCGCAGCAAGGTGAAACCAGACGATAAGTATGTTTGGTTTCATGCCGCATCGCTCGGTGAATTTGAGCAGGGCCGCCCAATAATGGAGCGTTTGCGCAAGGAGCATCCTGAATATAAGATTTTGCTCACATT
>JAFOCV010000095.1 GCA_017381015.1 Bacteroidaceae bacterium | reverse complement strand
TATCAAAGAACTCTTTCTTTTTTAGCGCAAGAAAAACACCTCCGCATCTCATGACTTAGGAGGTTGTTCCCGTTTTGCGAGTGCAAAGGTATAGCTTTTTCACAAACCAGCAAAAAAAATAATGAAGAATTTTACAAAATTTTACAAAATTAAGTGTAAATCCAACAACAAACACATTTATAGAGCAAGCGCTACCTATTTATATATCGCGTATGCGAAAGAAGCCTAAGTGCGATTTACGGCACGGGAGAGGAGCTGCGAAGTTCCGAAAATCAATTTTTGCAGGCAAAATAGCACTTCCGAAGAGTCTGAAATGGATTTCTGTAGCCAAAATTGCATTTCCGAGGCTTAGAAAATGGGATTCTGAGATGCATCCAGCATATTCAAGTATATAGATATGGCTTCACGTATCTCGTCAATCTTGACAAACTCGTTGGCGGTGTGGCTTCGAGGACTTTCGCCAGGCCCCATCTTGAAAGAAGGGAATCGCATGAGCGCCTGGTCGCTAAGCGTTGGACTTCCGAATGGTTTTCTCCCCAAAGTAATTGCCCTCTGCACTAGAGGATGATTAATATCAATGCCAGAAGAAGAGAGGCGGAAGCTACGAGCCTTAACCTCGCTCTTAACGTTCTGACTGATAATGGAAAACAATTCCTCATTAGAGTAACACTCATTGCTACGGACATCAACAGTAAAAGTGCATTCGGCAGGCACAACATTGTGCTGGGTACCCGCATTGACGATGGTAACAGACATCTTGACCGGACCTAACAATTCGCTCTGTTTTGGGAACTGATAATTGCGAAACCATGCAATATCGTCCATAGCATGATATATGGCATTATCACCCTCATTGCGAGCGGCATGACCGGCCTTGCCATGAGCCGTGAGATCGAGCACCATCAGACCCTTTTCGGCTATAGCAGGATGCATGCCAGTGGGTTCTCCCACCAGAGCCACATCAATCTTGGGCATAACGGTGAGCAGATGCTCCATACCATTTTTCCCGCTCACCTCCTCCTCGGCACTGAGAGCAAGAATGAGATTGTATGGCAATGTTTTTTGAGAAAGCACACGAAACACCTGTATTAAACTAACAAGCGATGCGCCATCATCGTTGCTACCAAGTCCGTAGATGATTCCATCCTCTATTGAGGCCTCATGAGGATTCCTTGTCCATGCAGCAGTTGGCTTAACGGTATCAATATGAGCATTAAGCAAGAGAGTGGAACGATTTGGCTGATAATCGGGATGAACACACCATAGGTTGTTTCCCTCGCGATTGACATCAAAACCATACTCGGAAGACATCACCTGCTCGAGCATATCGGCCGCTTGTGTTTCCTCGCGACTGAAGCGAGGAATCTCTATCAATTGACAAAGTAGTTTTACTGCATCTGAGGTCAGACTTTCTATATTCATATCGTGCACAAAAGATATATTGACAAGGCAAAGTTATACATTTTTGAACCAATAAAGAAATTATTATTGAGAATATTCCGTCAATGTGCTCAGAAAGCGTTATCTTTGCGCTTAATAATATATTAGGTAACATCATGCAGAACTTCAGTCCTTTACCGCTTTTGGTACATGACCAAGCACATGTCTACGGCAATCGCGTGGCTCTTCGCTACAAGGATTATGCCGAGGGAATCTGGAAAGACATTTCCTGGAATGAATTCTCGGCACGAGTTAAAAGATTGTCCAACGCCATGATAGCAGTAGGCATAAAAGAGCAAGAAAATATGGCCGTTTTTGCTCAGAATATGCCCGAAAGTCTGTTCGTAGACTTTGCCGCCTATGCCATCAGAGCGGTGACTATCCCCATGTATGCTACCAGTAGCGAGATGCAGGTCAAATATATCGTGAGCGATGCCAACGTGCGATACATCTTTGTGGGCGAACAGGAACAATACGATATAGCCTTCCGAGTGCTAAAGCACGGCTCCACATTGGAGAAACTCATCATCTTTGACCCCAAAGTAGTAAGAAATCCAGAGGACCAGATAAGCGAATACCTCCAAGACTTCATCGACTCGTACGAAGAAGTGCATCAGGCAGAAATAGCCATACGCACGGAGTCGGTACAACCGGAAGACCTGGCCAACATTCTATACACGAGCGGCACCACCGGACTTTCCAAGGGCGTAATGCTCACCCACGAAATGTACAATACGGCCGTGTCTTCACATTGCGGAGTATTTCCCCTGACGGATAAGGACGTGATACTTAACTTCCTACCCTTTACTCACGTATTGGAAAGAGGATGGTCATACCTCTGCATTGCCAACGGATGCACAATGGCCATCAACCAAAAACCATCCGAAATATTGCAATCCATGCGCGAGATACACCCCACCTGCATGTGTGCCGTGCCACGCTTTTGGGAGAAAATATATGCCGCCGTGCAAGAAAGAATAGAGAAGAGCAATCAGATGCAGAAGAAGTTGTTGCTCGATGCCTTGCGTATTGGCCACGAATACAATGTAGAATACAAGATGAAGGGCCTGCTGCCTCCCGTTGGCTTGCGCATGCAATACTCTATCTACGAGAACACCATGATAGCCTTCCTCAAGAAGCAACTGGGATTGGAGCGCGCCAACTTCTTCCCCACGGCAGGAGCAGCAGTTCCTCCAACGATAGAGGATTTCGTTCGCTCGGCAGGCCTGATGATGGTCGTAGGATATGGCCTGACAGAAAGCACGGCAACCGTTAGTGTCGACCGCCCAAATATGCCCATCACCATCGGAAGCGTGGGACGATTGCTTGACGGAATAGAAATCAAATTTGGCGAAAACGATGAGATTTTGCTTAAGGGCAAAACCATCACCAAAGGATATTATCGCAAGGCAGAGGTAACCGCCCTGTCTATCGACGAGGACGGATGGTTCCACACAGGTGATGCCGGATATATGGAGGATGGAGAATTGTTCCTGACCGACCGTATCAAGGACCTCTTCAAAACGAGCAACGGCAAATACATCTCGCCACAATTGATAGAATCCAAATTATGTGTAGACAAATACATTGACCAGATAGTTGTAGTGGCCGAGCAGCGCAAATTTGTCTCTGCACTAGTCATTCCTCAGTACGACCTACTGAAGGAATTGGCACGCGACTACGGAGTGGATTGTACCACCAATGAAGAATTATGCGCAAACGAGAGAGTGGTGAAATTTATGATGTATCGCATCGAAACCCTCCAACAAGAGTTTGCCCACTATGAACAAATTAAGAAAATAACCCTGCTACCCCAACCATTTAGCCTCGATAAGGGTGAGCTAACCAATACGCTTAAGGTAAAACGAAGCGTACTTTACAAAAACTATAGGGAGCAGATAGAAAAGATGTACGAAGAAGAATGATTACACAAGACCAACTGAAAGAGGTTCAGGAAAGAGTAGAGCAACTGAACCATTATCTAAACATTCCCGCAAAGAAAATCCAGTACGAAGAAGAGCAACTTCGCACTCAGGCACCTGAGTTCTGGGAAGACCAAAAGCGTGCCGAAGAGCAGATGAAATTAGTCAAAGGACTGGAAAAGTGGATTAAAGGTTACGACGAGGTGAGCACCTTGGCGGAAGAACTTGCCACTGCCTTCGAATTTTACAAAGAAGAACTGGTTACCGAACAAGAAGTTGACGAGCTATACACACGCGCCATCACCACCATCGAGGACCTCGAACTGAAGAATATGCTTCGCAAGGAAGAGGACTCTATGGATGCTGTGCTCAAGATTAACTCCGGCGCAGGTGGCACCGAGGCACAAGACTGGGCACAAATGCTCATGCGCATGTACATGCAATGGGCTGACAAGAATGGTTATAAAATCCGTATTGCCAACTTGCTTGAAGGCGATGATGCCGGTATTAAATCATGCACTTTGGAGCTAGAGGGCGAATTTGCCTATGGTTACCTCAAGAGCGAAAACGGAGTGCATCGTCTGGTGCGCGTATCTCCCTACAATGCTCAGGGCAAGCGAATGACATCCTTTGCATCTGTCTTCGTAACTCCATTGGTTGATGACACCATCGAGGTCAACATTGAGCAAGCCCGTATTTCATGGGACACATTCCGTAGCTCTGGTGCTGGTGGTCAGAATGTAAACAAGGTTGAATCCGGTGTACGCCTTCGCTATATGTACAAAGACCCCTACACTGGGGAAGAAGAAGAAATCCTCATCGAAAACACCGAAACTCGAGACCAACCCAAGAACAAGGAGAATGCCTTGCGCCTATTGCGCTCTATGCTATACGACAAAGAATTGCAGCACCGCATGGAGGAGCAAGCAAAGATTGAAGCAGGCAAGCGCAAGATTGAATGGGGCAGTCAGATAAGAAGTTATGTCTTCGACGACCGCCGTGTCAAGGACCATCGCACCAATTATCAAACCAGTGATGTAGGTGGCGTGATGGATGGTAAGATTGATGCCTTCATCAAGGCTTACCTAATGGAGTTCGGTGGAGAATAAATCATTTTTCAGATAAGGACAAATGGCGCATTACGAGACGGAAAGAAAATTTCTTGTTATCGGTGACTTCAAATCTCAATCATACGATGCCACCAGAATACAGCAGGGATATATCTGCAGTACCAATGGTCGCACCGTACGAGTTCGCATCAGAGACAACAAAGGATATCTCACCATCAAAGGTCCCAGCGGATTGGCCGGTCTTACTCGATATGAATATGACATGGAGATACCGCTGGAGGACGCTTATGACCTGATGAGAATCTGCGAACCGGGCATCATCGACAAGACTCGTTTCCTCGTTAAATCTCCCGATGGCAAGCACACCTGGGAGATAGACGAGTTTTATGGTGACAACGAAGGCCTCATCCTGGCCGAAATAGAATTGGCATACGAAGAAGAACCCTTTCAGAAGCCAGACTTCATCGGCAGAGAAGTAACAGGTGACCGCCGCTTCTACAATAGTCACATGCGCACGAATCCGTACAAGATATGGAAAGAGGAAATTTTGGCAGCAAAATAGGAGCAGTGCTGGCTTCGGCCGGCAGTGCTGTAGGACTAGGTAATATTTGGCGATTTCCAACAGAATGTGGCAGCAATGGTGGTGCCGCTTTTATTTTGATATATCTGCTGTGCATATTGCTACTGGCCATGCCCGTAATGATAGCAGAATTCGTGATAGGCAGAGCCAGTCGTTCCAATACAGTAGGTTCATACCGTGTGCTGGCTCCGGGCAAGCCATGGGTGGTGTCTGGATTCCTTGGCGTGCTGGCCGGTTTCCTGGTATTGTCATACTATAGCGTTGTAGCAGGTTGGACATTGGATTACACGTTCGAATCATTAACGGGCGGTCTGATGACCAGCGATAACTTTGGCACCATGTTCAACGACTTTGTGAGCAGTCCCTGGCGCCCCGTCATCTTTCTTAGCGTCTTCCTGTTACTTACACACATCGTGGTAGCTGCTGGCATAGAAAAAGGCATTGAGCGATGCAGCAAGATAATGATGCCCATGCTTTTGTTGATAATATTCATCTTGATGGGATTCTCCCTGAATATGCCAAATGCCGCTGAGGGAATCCGATTCATGCTCAAACCCGACTTTTCCAAAGTCACCAAAGATGTTGTACTCAGCGCCATGGGACAAGCCTTTTTCACCCTGAGTGTAGGCATGGGTACGCTGGCCACATACGCCAGTTATTTCAAAAAGGAGACCAAGCTCATACCCTCTGCCCTAGGCGTATGTACCATAGACACCATAGTGGCCATCTCGGCTGGTTTCATCATATTTCCAGCCGTATTCAGTGTGGGAGTATCTGCCAACTCTGGTCCTGGCCTTGTATTCATCACTCTGCCCTATGTGTTTCAGAAAGCATTTGGCGACTTGCCCGTACTTGAGTACATCTTCTCGGGACTCTTTTACATACTCTTGTTACTAGCTGCACTTACCAGTAGCATCTCTATGCACGAGATAAGCACAGCTTACATACATGAAACATTCAAACTGACTCGCCAGAAGGCAGCCACCATCGTCACCATCGTATGCCTGCTTCTTGGCATAGTATGTAGCCTTTCGTTTGGTATCTGGAAACACATTACTGTGGCCGGCATGGGATTTTTTGACTTGTTTGATTTCATCACGGCCAAGTTCCTGATGCCATTGGGTGGTCTGCTTATCTGCACATTCGTTGGTTGGGACATGAACAAGAAGATGGTGGCAAACGAATTGAATTCAAGATTCACACCCCTGCTGATGTTACTCTTCAGTTGGGTGGCACCAATAGGTATAGGTATAATATTTGTATACGGATTGATTAGTAAATAATGGAGAAACATGTAAATTTTGGTAGCCGAATGGGAGCTATCTTTGCAGCAGCAGGCAGTGCTGTAGGTTTGGGTAATATCTGGCGCTTCCCCATGCTGGTGGGCGACAATGGTGGTGCAGCCTTTATATTAATATATATAATGTGTATTTTGCTGGTTGGCATCCCCATCATGGTGGGCGAATTTGTTATCGGTCGTCACACGCAGAGTAATATGATTGATGCTTTTCGCCAGTTGGCCCCAGGCAAATGGTGGCGCATCATAGGTGTGATGGGTATTGGTGTAGCCTTTATCATTCTCAGTTATTATCTGGTGGTTAGCGGATGGACCCTATACTATGCCTACAGCAGTTTTAGCGGAGCTTTGTCCAATCCAGATTGCGACTACGGAGCTTTCTTTGGCGACTATGTAGCCAATCCTTGGTTAAGCCTCATCTCAGCAGTAGTATTCATGCTGATGACACATCTAATCATCATCCGTGGTGTACAAGAGGGTATAGAAAAATGCTCCAAGATACTAATGCCCATGCTTCTGCTCATCATTGGCATCCTGGTGGTGTGTACATTCAGCATGCCTGGTATCAATGAGGGTTTGACTTTCTTGCTCAAACCCGATTTTTCCAAGTTGAACTTTTCCGTGATACTGGCAGCTATGGGACAAGCCTTTTACTCTCTGTCAGTAGCCATGGGATGTCTGTGTACCTATGCCAGTTATTTCAACAAGAATACACGTCTCGTTTCCTCAGCCCTCAGTGTCAGTTCTATTGACACATTGGTGGCCATCCTGAGTGGTTTTATCATTTTCCCAGCAGTATTCTCCGTTCCCCACGTGGAAGCCAATGCTGGTCCTGGTCTTGTATTCCAGACTCTACCCTATGTCTTCAATATGGCGTTTGGCAATATCCCCATTCTCGGATACATCTTCAGCGGACTATTCTACGTACTCCTTTTTCTGGCCGCGCTGACCAGTGCCATTTCTCTGCATGAGGCAGTTACCGCCTATGTACTCCAGAACTGGAAAATGAGCCGTAAGAAGGCATCCACCATCGTATCAGCTTGTGCCATGACCTTAGGAATTTTCTGCTGCCTAAGTTTTGGTGTGCTGAGCCATTGGACTATCTTCGGGCTGACCATCTTTGACCTCTTTGATACTGTTTCTTCCAACATCATCCTGCCACTTGGTGGCGTACTGCTAGCATTGTTTGTTGGTTGGTATCTAAACAGAGAATTGGTACGCCAGGAAATTACCAACAATGGCGAGGTGTCACAACGCATCTTCCCCATCATCATCTTCCTCTTGCGATGGGTAGCCCCCATAGCCATTCTCTCTATGTTTATCAAGGGCTTGATAGAAATGTTCAACAAGTAACAAGATGAAGAAACGCGGTTGGTTTACACGTTCTCAACTATGGTTCTTGCTCCTGGTGCTGAATGCCTGCCTGCTCGTATTGGGCATAATATTCTTATCCAGATACAAGAATGGCACTCATAGTGATGCGAGCGTGGCGTTGAAAACCATTTCATCAGGCAAGTCTACTGAACCAACCGCACAATACTATGCCGTGGAGTATAGCCAACCCGAATCGTTCACCTTTGACCCCAATGTAGCAGATAGTACCATGCTTCTGCGCCTTGGTTTGGTACCTTTTCAGGTTAGAAGTATATATCGCTACAGGGCAAAAGGAGGACGTTTCAGCACCAAGGATGATTTCCGCAAAGTATATCGCTTGACCAATGAGCAGTGGGAGCACCTCTCTCCGCTCATTACAATTGACAAGAAATACCAGTTGGTGGACGTAAAGCCTAAGCAGAAAGAAAATATTCAGAACACATTGGCACAAAACATACAAGCAGATACTGCCAACAAGGCTTCTTGCGCCACACCAACACATCTACCTGAACCAAAAGCCTATCCTCGTAAACTTTCGGGAGATGAGACTATTGACATAAATACATCAGACAGCGCTCAGTTATGCCGAGTACCTGGCATAGGACCATACTATTCCCGACAGATTATTCGCTATCGAAATAAACTTGGAGGCTACGTTTCCACTACACAATTACTACAAATAGAGAATTTCCCTACTGAGGCTCTTGCCTGGCTTGTTGTATCTGATTCTGTATCTATCAAACGATTAAACATCAACAACCTAAGTATCCGCCAATTGATGAAGCATCCCTACATTGGGTATTATCGTGCCTCTGCCATTGTGGATTATCGTCGCGTACACGGACCTATTACTAACATCCATGTCCTCCGCAATTTGTCTCATTTCTCGGATGAAGACATTGAAAAGTTAAAGCCTTATCTAGACTTTCCTATTACGGAAAACTCTGACTCTCTAGAAGTAAAATAGACATAACAATAAGCGTGAGCTCATCCGAACTCACGCTTATTGTTATTAGCTGCATATTTGTTTAAACCTGCGCGTTAGCATCGTTTGCTATTCCTTCAGAGGATTCCAGCCCTGGGCTTTAAGCTCGAATTCACCACCATCTCTGCTAATCAATGCCATACCATGACTCTGCTTGGTGATATATCCGATTACCTTGACATCCTCTATGGCGCTAACCAATTCATTGGCGGTAAGGGGCACGGTGAACAATAGTTCATAATCCTCACCACCATTCAGTGCGCAGGTGCTCACATTCAGGTTAAACTCCTCGGCAGCAACGGCTGTCTGATAATCCAAGGGTATTCTTTCTTCATAAATACGACAACCACAACTGCTCTGCTCACAGATGTGCATCAGTTCGCTACTGAGACCATCAGAGATATCAATCATGGAGGTAATCTTTACTCCCGCGTTGTGCAAACGCTCGATTATATCCTTGCGTGCCTCCGGCTTCATCTGTCTCTCCAAGAGATATTCCTTACCCATAAAATCGGGTTGGGGTATCTGTGCAATGGCCTCGTCCACACTACCGCCAGTGCGCTGAGCCTGTTGCTGGGCTTCGATGACCTGCTGATTGTAAACGGCCTTCTCGCGCTCGAGAATCTGCAGACCCATATATGCTGCACCCAGGTTGCCCGAAACGCATATCAAGTCTGTCTCGTTGGCGCCACTACGATAGGCCACCTCGTCCTTCTTGCCCACACCGATGGCGGTGATGCTGATAGCAAGACCGGTCAAACTGCTAGTGGTGTCACCACCTACGATATCTACGCCATGTTGCTCGCATGCCAGACGCATGCCGCTATACAAATCCTCTATGTCTTCCACCTTGAAGCGCTTGCTGATAGCCAGGCTCACGGTAATCTGCTTTGGACTACCATTCATGGCATAGATGTCACTCAGATTAACCATCACCGACTTATAGCCCAAATGACGCAAGGGCATATAGGTGAGGTCGAAATGCACGCCCTCCATAAGCATATCTGTGGTGACG
>JAFOCV010000094.1 GCA_017381015.1 Bacteroidaceae bacterium | reverse complement strand
GCTCTCTCCCGACGCTGACGATGACCAGCTACATCCTAGACCCCATTACTATTGGCGTGATGCTCTTGAATATCTCCCTTCTGAACAAGAGGCTAAAAAGGTGGTCGACTTCTTCAACAACAATAAACCCTTCTGGATTAAGATGTTGAACGAAATGGATTCAAAAGGACTTGACTGGGGTGCTCAAGATTGGCCCAATGCTACGGGCAATTGTGAATTCATGATTAATAAAACCGAATTATTGTGGTGGGATTTTCTGCTTTGGAACGAAAAAATATATTGCATGGATTTAGATTTGAATGAAACGGGTGAAATAGACTGGGCATTAGCGCTTACAAGTACTTTTTATTACCGCTACATGCACATCCGTCTCTGTGACCCCTATTATGAGTAATTTATAACAAATGATAACAATACAATGAAAAAGAATTGGTTTTATCTATTCATGTTGATGGCAATCGTAGCAATGCCATTGACTTCGTGTGACAAAGAAGACGAGCCTAAGCCCGAACAAGAACAAAAGCACGACCCTGAATCTGACGCAGACCAGATTGAAGTAACAAGCTATGATGCGCTAGATTGGTTGCAAGGCAACATCGTAGTAGTGGACGATAGCAATGTAGTTATCAGAAGAATTTACGGCGAGCCTCTAGATGCGTCTCAGCCTACTGTTCTTTCCGTACCTGTAAAAGACTATGCCGGTGCCGAAGAAATATTCCTCAGTTGGGTTGCTCCTGGTAAGGAAGCTACCAAGGTAGATGGCGGCTATGACTACAACCTGACCGATGCTAAAGGCAATGCACAGGGTAGCGTATCGTTCCGTGCTGTAGAGGATGACGCTCGAGTTATTGCAGTAATGACCGTAGCAGATGGTACTGACTTGAAGCTAGTGTCAGAAATACAATTCATTAATGCTGAGCACTGGGAAAATAATGCATCCGAAACTATTTACCAAACAGGTCACACCTACGTTTTCCTCACTCCGGTTATTGAGTTTAGTGTGGCAAAATATGGCCCAGGTGCTGGTACACATCATTATGCTTCTATTAAACAAAGACCCGAAGAATACTATTGTATTCAAGGCAATGTAGACCAAAAAGAGGCTATCTTGGTATGGTTAAGCCCTGACAAAGAAGGTTACTACTGCCTTCCAAAGTGGTATGTACACCATAAGGTTTACCGACACCTTCCTACTGTAGCAGAAGCTCAAAAATTACTTGACTGCTACAACGAACATGGAAAGCGATGGGAATACATGTTGGACCAAATGGATGCTAAGGGATATCAATGGAGTCCTAAATTCAGCCTTGATTTTTCTACTACCTATAACTCTGAGTTCATTCTCAATGGATATGAGGATGGAGCAAATACTATAAAGTGCTTGGACCTCGATGCTAAAAAGGGTAAGATTTGTGACGTTGTACTAGACGGTGGTTTCTGGTTAAATGAATATCGATACATGTACATTCGTATCATTCCTCGCAAAAAATGGTAATCATCTAATTGTTTCATAAAAGAAGAATCTGCGCCAACCTAGCACAAAGCTAAGTTGGCGCTATTTGTATGCCGAGGGATGACTGCATTGGAGTGTTTTTGTGCCCCTTATATATAAATTATGTGTATTATGCATTAATATTTTCGGAAGATTGCCTTTGTTTTCTGTAAAAACTTTACCTTTGCCGAGCAAAATGCAATAACGAAACTTCGGAAATCGTTTCCCGAATCAGGAAAGGACTATCGGAATTCCGACAAACGTCTCCTGATGCGGAAAAATGATAATGAAATCTTCGAAGATAATAAAATAGTCTAACTCTAAAAAAAAACTATGAAGCTGAAACAACACTGGACATTTCTGCTCATAACGCTTTCTGCCATCGTCATCCTGCTTTCGGGATGCGAAAAGAAGGAAGCTGTTGATTTATACACCAGACACGTAGAGGTGGTTTTCTCTCCCAATGGTATTGGTGACCAAGGCTATAACGACAATATTCTGGCTGGATTGCAACAAGCATCCATCAAGTATGGTTTTGTTCTGGCCATACACATGCCTCAGGAAAAAGAACAAGCCAAGGACATATACGAGGAGTGGTTGCATCGTCAGCTGGAGGACAATTGCAACAGGGCTCTGTTCGTCTTCGCTGGCAGCGAATATGAATATCTTTTGGATTCTATTTCTCTACCGGAAGATGAGCGCAAGGATATCATCATGTTTGAAACAGATAAGGAGGTGGAAGGCATCTACACCTTCAACGTAGGCACTTATGCTGCCAGTTATCTGGCTGGTGCAATCAGTGTGCTGGATACCCAAGGCGAAGAGCAGAAAGCCCTGGTCATTGCAGCCAATCCGTACGACAAGAATGTAAAGCGCTCCGTAGACGGATACAGAGACGGATATCTGGCTGCCGGAGGTAATGGATGCGACGTGCTTTATCTGAGCAACCAACTGGACGGAGGATACAACATGCAGGATAGTGCCTACATAGCATGCATGGAAAGGCGTGGCGAATATATGTTTTACTTCCCCGTAGCCGGTTTGTCCAACAAGGGTGTGTATCGCTATTCGCGAGAATATTGGGATTTTGTTGTGGGAATGGACCGCGACATGAGTGCCTATTCCTCCATGATGTTCTTCTCGGTGGCAAAACATATGGACAGGGCCGTTGCAGACATCATTGGTGCATTGATTAAGAATTGGTACGTGCCTTTCCACCAGAAATTTACCTACTCATCGGGATACGAAGAACTGGTATTTTCCACAATCGTTACGGAAAGTTCTTTCCTGAATATTTCTGAATTTAAAAAGCGTATTATTGAGATAGAACAAGCCTATGAAGAAGCTAATCAGTAATCTGTTCGTCCTTCTCGTGCTGATGGTGGCATTCCTGTCGTGCGAAGAATCACCCGTAATAGTAGAGCCTACGGACCTGGAGGAAGTGAGAATAGCAGTAGTTCTGCCTCAGAAGGACCGCCAAACTATATGGAAAAACTCCCTCAATTGGGTGGCGGAAAACATACAGAAGGCCAACATTGGAGTAAAAGTTGTGTATGAATGGTACGACGAAGAGAATGTTGACCTGACCGATTTGGGCAAGACTCTATCCGAACGCGAGGATATAAAAAGTATCATCGGTTGTAATATCTCTGCCAACACACAAGAGCTGGCCTTTGCGCTGGCCAGAAAGAAGGAAAACATCAAACCGCTCTTTACCTTTTCCACCTCGCAAGAGTTGCCCAGAATATTCGGACATCGCGGTTTCCTTTGGGGCTTGTGTGAAACGGATATCTCGCAAAGCGAAATACTTCTCTCCAGCCTCTCTTTCGAATTTGATGACATCAAGAAGGTGGCTCTTCTGGCTTCGGAAGATATCTACGGTCAGACATTTGTGGATTGGTTTGCCTTTCAGGCGGTAGAGCTTGAGATGCAACCCGTGTGCGTACTGACCTACAAAAATGCCCACGAACTGCAATCACGTTTGGAGGAAATCACACAAAGCGGAACCGATGCCCTGGTGTGCGTACCTGCTGCCGTGAATGATGTGCTGACAGTGGGTAATTATATCAACAAGTGGAACGAGACCTGCTCGTACGAAAATTTTATCACCATAAAATTCTCGGACAAGGCGCATAACAAAGCCATACTGAACTCTGACTTGCCCATGCATATACTCACGGGTGTGGCACCATCCAGCGACCCTGGCTCGGGCTTCAGCGTTTCATACGAAACTCTCTATGGTCGCCTACCCTATAATGGCGAAGCCGAAGTGTATGATGCAGTAATGATTACTACGCTTGCATCCCTGTGGGCAGAACAGAACGGAGAGAAAGACCTGAACCGAGCCATATCTGCATTGCTCAACCAGGAGAGCCATTCGCAAGGCGGATGGACCTCAGGTATGATTAGCAACTACTATCATCAGATTATGACTGGTAAAACTCCTGCCATCAGTGGTGCTACGGGATTGCTGGACTTTAATTCGGAATACTACACCACCACACGCTCCACCACCTATGCCCATTGGTTGGTCTACGACGGCAAGATGGTGATACTTGACTATTATAGCCGACACAGCGCAAACCATTCATCTTCGCCCGTAGCTGCATGGGAGTGGAAGAAACTACACATGCAAGACATCGGCGAAAACTCTACCGTGATAAATTATCCAGAACTGAAGGACAACTATGCCGTTCTGATAGGTGCCTCCGAAGGCTGGAGCAACTATCGCCACCAGGCGGATGTGCTGGGCTTCTATCATTATCTGAAGAATCATGGTTATGACGACGACCATATAATACTGATTCTTGCTGACGACATTGCCTATAACGAACGAAACATCTTGCCAGGAGTGGTGAGACGCGAGCAGACGGGCATTAACCTGTACGAGAATGTGCAGATAGATTACCGATTGGGCAACCTCTCATTGGATAATCTCAAGCAGATTCTTACATCCGAACCCTCTGAGGAATATCCTGTGACCTTGGGCAGCAGTGCCAGCGACAATGTACTTTTCTTCTGGAGCGGACATGGCACACAAAGTGGCTGGGAATGGAGAAGGACGGAAACCCTGGATTCTGACTTTGCCAAGACTCTGTTCTCCGAAATGCAGTTCCGCAAGATGTTTGCCATCATCGAGACATGTTATTCCGGTGCTGTGGCGCAAGAGTGTACTGGCATCCCAGGTCTGCTGATGATGACGGCGGCCAATCCATACGAACCTTCCAAGGCTGATGCCTTTGATGACGAATTGCGTGTATACCTCTCCAATACTTTTACTGCTTCTATATTATCACTATTGGAGCGCAAACCGGAAAGCAGTATCTACGACCTGTATCATCATGCCTTCGACAAGACTAATGGTTCGCACGTGATGATGTACAACTCAGATTTCTACGGTAATCTATATCTTAATGATTTTGGTGAATACCTGAGAAATCATTGATTTTTTTGCTCCCGATACTAAGACAACAACTATGAAAGTGCATTCTGATGCTGTGATTAAAGCACTTTTTGGGGTGTGGACGATATATTGGGTGTTTACAAATCGGTTTACAAATGGGCCTTTTTTGCCTATAAATGCCTCTTGTATACAATTTTGTAGGACTAAGTTTTTTGCATTCTCTGAATATTTGGAGTACCTTTGCAGAGGGAAACAAGAATAATTTTAACAACAATCAAAGACTTATGAAGATTTTTAAGTTAATGGCTATTGCCCTTGTGGCAATGTGCGGTTTTAGCAGCTGTTCTGAGGATTGCGACCACGATTTCATTGAGTATGACTACAACAAGGCACTGGTAGGTACTTGGACTTATCTCGCAGATAATGGTCAAGCAGAAGCTATGGTAATCAAGGAAAATGGTTCCTTTGTCATAATTGGTATTAATGGAAATGGCAATCTATACGAGGAGAAAGGTAATATCAAGGTGGTACATAACAAGGTTACTCTCGCATACGAGGATGGCAACACATTTGAGGGTCGCCTAGAATTGGTATCAGGCAAATCTATGTCTATTGTTTTTAATAAGGATTATGACATCTGCCTGACTTATGACTATTGCCAGAATGACCTTTCTGATGAGATTTTGGGTATGTGGGTTTGTAATGAGACCCCAACTCCTGTGGAGAATGACATGCTCATTATAAACTATAAAGCCGATGGCACTACTTTATTTTCAGGCTATTTCTATGAAGCACGCGATTTTTGGGTTAATGCAAAAGGAAGCTATAAGGTTATCGGCGACTTGTTGTTCCACAGGCAACCAGATAATGCTCTGGAAACGGGAGTTGCTCAATATTCTGTTATGAAACTTATATATGCTCCCAATGCAAATTCGTATGGTGATTTGATGTATCTTCTTGCTAATGCCAGAGTGGGTGAAAATTTTGTACCGGCTACCACTACCTGGCTCCGCGTCAAGCAGCATCTAGACCTCCCCGGCCAAAAGTACGACTACAACAATACTTATGTAAGCAACGTAAAGGGCTTGGACGAAGACATGACGATGATGGGTTACACCTTCAACATCGGCAAGATGGAAGGTAAAAACCTCGACAAGATGCTCAAGACACTTCTCTTTGCCGTTGAGTTCCCAAATGCCAATACCATCAAGTATCAGTACCACTACAATGGTCAGAACCTTGTTTTCGAGGCTCCTATCGTGGTGGACGGCAACAAGGTAACCATCAAGATGAGCGAATTCTCAAGCTATTACCGTGATGTGGATATGTATATGTACCAAGACAAGGACAACACACAGTTGCACATGTATATGCCTACCTATGCGTTCATCAACTACTTTGCCAATATGGACCTCGCTGCATTGGCCTTTGCCGGCGAAATCGACTTGACCGATGAAGCAGCCGTAGAGGCTATCTTCAAGCGTATGGACGAACGTGTGGAAAGCATCAACGTGAGCTTCACCTTCAAGGCTTCGAAGTAATCTCGCAAGCGTAAATATCTACCCTATGAGGGGGATCACATTTTGCCGCTTTTTGTCGATTCCGAAATGTTGACGTAAATTTGTGGCTTTGAACATGTATAATTTTTTAACTAATAATCAAAAAAAAGTATGAAAATTTTTAAATTAATGATGCTTGCCCTTGTGGCAATGGTGGGCTTGAACAGCTGTTCGGAAGATTGCGACCACGTTATCAATGAACACGACCATAGTGCAGACCTTGTAGGTACATGGACTTGCCTTCAGGAAGGCTATGCTGAAGCTCTCATTATCAAGGCTGATGGCTCAGCACTTTCTACAGGTTACGATGGTGAAGAATATTGGGAGAATGTAGCAGGTAACGTCGTTGTGGAGAATGGTAAGATTAATTTGACCTTTGAAGATGGTAACAACTGGAAGGGTCACTTTGACATCGTCCCTGGTGTTGCATTTTCTATCTTCACAGATAATGGTGATTATTTAACTTTCAACTATTGCAAGGAAGACCTCTCTGATGAAGTTGTAGGTATGTGGGTATGCAACGACAACTGGGCAGACGACATAACTATTCAGACCTATTCCAATGATGGCAAATCAACTATTACCACGGCTGTTGGCCTGGTCACAGACAACTCTCTTGTTAATCAGGAGAGTGAGTATAAGGTCATAGGCGATCTGGTGTTCCGTAAAATCCCTGCTGAGGGCAATTTTAGATATCTCATAGCCCGTATAGTTTATACTCCTGATGCAACGGAAATGGGCGATGTTATGACACATAAGATGTATATTCCTTCTGAAAATGGGGTGATTGAGAATGTGGGCTCTTGGCTCCGCATCAAGCAAGGTCTCAACCTCACAAACAAGCTCTATACCTATAACTCTGCTTATGTAAGCAACGCAAAGGGTACAGACGAGGACTTCAATATTTTGGGTCACACCTTCAACATGGCCCATATAGCAAATGGCAACTTTGACATGTTGTTCCGCTCAGAACTTTTCTGTGTTAATTTCCCAGATGCTAACACCATCAAGCATATTTACCGCTCTAATGGTCAAGATGTAGTAATTGATATTCCTATCACCGTAGAGGACAATAAGGTAACTCTTGATATGAGAGCTTCAATCCCTGTTTTGCGCAAGGTGGATATGTATATGTTCCAAGATGCTGACGATACCCAGTTGCATATGTATATGCCTACCTCTTCGTTCATCAACTACTTTGCTAACTTGGAGGTTATTACTATGATGCAAGATGGCAAGATTGACCCAACTGATGCTGCTGCCGTAGCGAAGGTTTATGCCGATATGGAAGCACGTGTGGAAAGCATCAACGTGAGCTTCGTAATGAAAGCAATCGAAGAAATCAAGTAATGTCTGAAAACAAGTAAAAATTGTTCATAAAATCAAGATATGAATAAGTTAGCCAAATGGTTGTTTGGTGGTCTTATACTCTTTGCTATCTGCATCATCGGTTGCAGTAACGTAGATGTTGCAGATAGCGAAGTGCAAAGTATTGAATTGCTGCGCACCAGCCAAAGCTGGAATGAGGTGGACTTGCCAGATTATCCAAAAGGAAAACCCGAATTAGTGGCAATAAAATACATCATCCCACCCGGCAAGAAGTTGGGATGGCATCATCATGTGGCTATGAACCACGGTGTGTTGGTGCAAGGCGAACTGACCATCAATTCACAGGACGGAAAGACCAAGGTGTTGCGTGCCGGTGAGGTAGTGGTGGAAATGGTAGATGCCATCCATCATGGCGTAAACAATGGTACAGACCCCGTTGTGCTTTACATGTTCTACCTGTCACAAGAGGGTATGAATTTGACCGTTCAGCATCCGGAAATTCCTCTGGAGTAATTGTAACAAACAATAAAAACATCAAATATGAAATTATTTAAGTTAATGGCTATTGCCCTTGTGGCTATATGTGGATTGAACAGCTGTTCAGAAGATTGCAACCACAATTACATTGAAGTGGACTATAGCAAGAAACTTGCTGGTACTTGGACTTGCATAGAGCCCGAGAACGAATATGCAGAGGCTTTAGTCATCAATGATGATGGTTCTGTAACATCAATCGGTGTGTTTGACGGAGAGTTCTGGGAGAAAAAAGGTTCGATTAAAGTTAAGGACAATAAAATGACTCTATCTTATGAAGATGGAGACTATCTTGAGACTCGTTTTGAGATGGTAGAAGGTATAGCCTTTGCTTTGGTTGACGATTACCTTGATGTTCGCTATAATTATTATTATTGTGAAAACGACCTTGCTGACGAGATTGTTGGTATGTGGGTATGTCATGATGCTCCAACAGCAAATGGTGATATTATGACTGTTCAGACATATAAGGAGAATGGCAAAGCAACCTACACTGGCTTCGGTTCATATGTGGATGAATTTTTGGTAAATGATGAGACAAACTATAAAGTAGTTGGTGATATACTTTTCTACGAATTGCCACAAGATATGCTTCCAGAGGGTGTGAGACCTTATATTATAAAGAGATTGACTTATGCTCCTGATGGAAATGCTTATGGCGATATTATCGTGCAGAAATCACAAAGATTTAATGATGGCAAAGTGGTAGAGGTTGCATCTTCTATGCTCCGTGTAAAGCAAGGTCTCAACCCCACAGGCAAAGTATATGGTTATAGCTCAGCATATATACCCTACGCAAAAGGAACTGATGAGGATTTCAAAATTTTGGGTCACACTTTCAACATGGCCAATATTAAAGCAAGCGACTTTGACGTGATATTTGGCGCAGACCTATACTGTATAGAATTAAATGCTAACTCTATCAAACATAAATTCCGCCCTAATGGACAAGACATAGAAGTTGAAACCCCAATTACTGTTGAAGGTAACAAGGTTACATTGGATATGAGCGCCATAAACCCTGCTTGCCGCAATGTGGAAATGTATATGTTCCAAGACAAAGACGATAGCCAATTGCATATCTATATGCCTACTTCTTCGTTCGTCAACTACTTTGCGAACTTGGGAATTCCTGATTTGATTGCAGAGGGCAAGCTCGACCCAACTGATACTGATGCCGTTGCGAAGGTATATGCCGATATGGAAGCACGTGTGGAAAGCATCAACCTGAGCTTCGTAATGAAAGCAATCGAAGAAATCAAGTAATGTCTGTTAACAAGTAAAAATTGTTAATAAAATCAAGCTGGTAATCTTGTAATATAGACACCATACAATCGAGTAGGAGGAAAACGAAATAGTTTTCTTCCTACTTTCGTTTTCCGTCCTCTCGCTGCAACCACTAATAATCTCTCACAGAAATATAATCTTCTAATATATATTCGATTAGAGATTAGCGACGAGCGATTAG
>JAFOCV010000093.1 GCA_017381015.1 Bacteroidaceae bacterium | reverse complement strand
GCCATGAGCATGGTTGGTATAAATGTACCTGTTATGCCAGGAGCAGATATCAAGGTAGAAGGAGATTTTGGCAATCACACCATTACTGGTTCTATTCCCTTCTACAAGGATCTCGAACTCATTTACTCGCATATCAAACCTCTGACAGAAAAGTCAATGCAGGCAGCACGTGCTGCATACGACAGCACCAAACCACAGGCAGAGCGCGACTCCCTCATGGCACTTTCCGAGGCCTACAAGGATAGCATACAGGACCTTGTGGCAGAATATGTGTACTACCGCCCAGATTCCGAGGCTGGACTCTATGCTTTTTATATGTATGGCAATCTGGAGAAGCATCATGACTGCCTCGACGAGTTCTGCGAGTGTGTGCGCACCGGAGTGTTGGCTAACGTGTATGCCGAACAGGTGGCGGACTATCAGGCGTTGCTTAAGCAGAGAGAGGCTGAGAAGAGAGTGGCAGACGGTATGCTGGCTCCTGAGTTCACTTTGAACAACGTAGATGGTAATCCAGTTTCACTTTCTTCCCTGCGTGGCAAGTATGTAGTTCTCGACTTCTGGGGCACATGGTGCGGATGGTGCATCAAGGGCATCCCCGAGATGAAGGAGATGTATGCCAAGTACGGCCAGCGCCTTGAAGTGGTTGGTATAGCATGTGGCGATACCGAGGAGGCATGGAAAAAGTGTGTTGCCGAGAAGGCCTTGCCCTGGACCAACCTGTTGAACGGCAAGGACGATGCCGATGTCTCATCCCAGTATGCCGTGACGGGTTACCCCACAAAGGTAATCCTCGATCCCGAAGGCCGTATCCTCAAGACCATCCTTGGCGAGTCCCCCGAGTTCTATGCCTATGTGGATTCGTTGATGAAATAGATAGCATTATAAGAGGCACCGCACTCCTAAATCAATCCTTCTGAGTTCGGATTGTGTTCATTCAATATCCGGACTGCAGTCCTAGTATGCAAGGACTGCAGTCCGGAATAAATATTTTTTTAGCCGGACTGGGATAATGGAAATATATACTAAGGTATGATGGAAGCTTTTTACATATCTTAGGTATCATTGATACTTAATTTTTGTGCCTTTTTGTTTTGTAGTGTTAAATATATTCACTACTTTTGTAACGGCTGTATGCCCGAAGCGTCGGGCAATGGCCTCTTATCGGAGATATTAGCGTTTGCTATTATTCTATATCATCTGTTGGAACTTAGGAACTTTCACGTGTATATGATTAAGAATAAGATTGCAGATGCCTACGCATAGCGTAGGTGCATCTTTGTTCTTTATATACACAGGTATCCTAAGACCTCAGCAGATGAAGGGCATAAAAAGATGACATCTACGCTCTTTTTGTGCCCGAGGGACTTAGGATACCGCTTCGCTTTTAGCTTCCTTGATGTGTGTATTATTATTAACTTTAAATATTAAGGATATGAAAAAGCTTTTATTCTGCATTGTATTGTCCATAGTGGCAAGTGGTGTTGGTTTTGCGCAGTCTGCAAAGGAATTGGCTAAGGAACGTAAGGAGTTGATTAAAGCATCAAAGAGCGAATTGAACAGAAAGGCCTCTAAGGATGCACGCAAGGATGCCAAAAAGTACAGGAAGGAAGGTTGGAAAACAGTTCCAGGAGCATTGCCTATGGAAAAGCAATTGGATAGGGTATACCTGATGCAATATGAATTAGCTGAGGATATGTCTCCTAAGTATATCGTGGGTGAAGGTATGAGTAATGCTAGGCACTATGATGCAGCTAAAGTACAGGCCATGGATATTGCTAAGAATAATGTGGCAGGTCAAATACAGACAGAGGTGACGGCTTTAATAGAAACAACTGTTGCTAATGAACAATTGTCTGCAGATGAGGCAGTTTCTGTTACTCGTACCGTTATGGCAAGTAAGAATCTCATTGTTCAGAGTTTAGGATACGCTCCTCCTTTTGTAGAGTTGTATCGAACTTTGGATAACAAGAATAAAGTGGTGCTTGTTCGTGTAGCTTATAACAGAGAAATGGCAAAAAAAATAGCCCAAAAGGTTGTCAAGGAAGAGTTGGAAAAGAGGGGTGAGGCTCTTCATGATAAGTTGGATAAGGCTTTAGGTTGGTAAACTTGACGGAATGTATCGTAAAGTAGTATTATGTTGCATGCTATTTCTGTCCGTTGTGGTATTTGCCCAGCGGACAGAAAGAGTATGCGAGGAATATGTTTACTATCCCCCAGGGAATATGTCTTTGGACGATGCAAAGCGCATAGCCTTAGAGAGAGCACAGACACAAGCCATTGAAAAGAGGTTTGGAAGGCTTATATCTCAAAGCAACACTACGTTTATAAGTAATCGTAATGGTGAATCTTCTGTTGATTTCTCTTCTTCGGCAGAAAGCCAAGTGAAGGGAGACTGGATAGAAACCATAGGCCAACCGGAATTCTCCATCTTCTACGAACAAGGCATGTTGGTGGTGAAGGTTGTTGTTACTGGTCGTATCCGAGAAATCATTTCTGCACAAATAGACATTAAGGCAGAAGTGCTTTGTAACGGTACAGATTTGAAGTTTGCACGAACAGACTTCAAACACGGTGATGATATTTATTTGTACTTCCAATCGCCTGTGAATGGTTATCTGGCAGTATACTTGTTGGACGAGGCAACTCAGATGGTTAATTGTTACCTTCCATACGAAGGTTCTTCCGAGTCTATAGTTTCCATTGAAAAAGACTCTTCATACATATTCTTTTCACGCAAGCATGCAGGTGATAATGCTTATTTGGTAGATGAATATCAGATGGAATGTAGCGCTCCAATTGAGCGCAATACATTATATATTATATTTTCCACAAATAAATTTGCGAAGGCCATTTCTAATAAGGTGGGCGACAGGCTGCCGCCAGGATTGCCATTTAAGGAGTTTCACAAATGGTTGGCTAAAGGTAAGCAAAGGGATAGGGAGATGTTGCATTTAACTCGATTACTAACAATAACTAAATAGCCTTATGTACAGGAGGATGTTCATTGTTGCCGTATTGGCTTTTGCCAACATGTATGCATTTGCTCAGGATTTTAGAGAGGTATATGATGCTTTCCGTAGGCAAGCAATAGAGGATTTTAGAACTTTTCGTACTCGCTGCAACATGGAATATGCAGAATTCGTGGAGAAAGCATGGCAACAATACAAGGTTCTTCCTTCAATACAGCCACCTGTTAAGGACATGCCCACTCCTCCAATGCCTTATAAAGGCAAAGAGGATAGCATCAAGGACAAGGAACTGCAATACTTGGACATGATTCCTGTTGCTCCACCAGTTCCTCAGCCTACTCCTATAGAACCAATCCTTGAGCAACCGCAACCAGATGAAGAGCGAATCACATTCTTTTTCTTTGGTACAGAGGGAAAGGTCCGCTTGTCGGATAGGCATCGTTTCAAACTAAGCGCTGTCTCGGAGAAAAGTGTGGCAGCCGTATGGAGAGAATTGTCCACTGATAAATATGACAATGTTATACGTGATTGCTTGGAGTTGCGCATAAAGCATGGCTTAGGCGATTGGGCATATCTGCAGATGCTACTGGAGTTGAGTAGTGAGTATTTTGGAAGAGATACGAATGAAGCTACTTTGCTAACAGCATATATATATTGCCAGTCTGGTTATAAGATGAGGTTCGGAATTGGAACAAATGG
Organism: Bacteroidaceae bacterium; assembly: GCA_017381015.1. Lineage (GTDB taxonomy): Bacteria > Bacteroidota > Bacteroidia > Bacteroidales > Bacteroidaceae > Physcousia. Next base: position 16,785 of record JAFOCV010000093.1, on the reverse strand, counting down.
ACGTCTTTACCTAATGTTCAATAGTCGCCATGATATTTATAACATGCCGTACTACCGGATAAAGGGGGAAAAATACTATCCGCTGAATTGTTCAGAACAGTCTTTGTACATCTGTGAGGTGGGTTTCCCTAAGGAACAGCCTCTGTCCTTGGAAATATCTGCAGATATGAAGATTAGTGCCATGCTGACAGATTCCCGCACATTACAATCCATACAGTATCCGCAGGTTAAGGTGTCTGTACACGCAAATAAAAACCTGATTTCTTTCTATGATACTTATCCGGCTTCCCAATTAGGAGAGAACTTTATGACTAAATGGGCGATATATGCTCAGACGCCATTGGATGTTGCAACACGAGAAGAATTGTATGCTCAGCTTACATCGCTGATATCCGGCAAGGGTGAGTTGGAAGCCGCAAATATGCTGCTCAACTTTGTTCAGACAGGCTTTGTGTATAAATATGATGATGAAGTTTGGGGCAGGGATAGGGCATTCTTTGCAGAGGAGTCTTTGATATATCCATATTGCGATTGCGAAGACCGCAGTATTCTGTTCTCGCATTTGATGAGGGATTTATTGGGATTAGACGTCGCTTTAGTATATTCGCCAGGCCATCTATTTACTGCCGTCAGGTTTACCGATAATGTAGAAGGAACATATATTTCAATAGGCGAGGATAAATATGTTGCCTGTGAACCTACATGCACAAATGGAGCTCCCGTAGGGTGGATCTCTGAAGAGACAGGAAATAGCGATGTCAAGGTAATTAAATTATCAAAGATAGATTACGGTAAGAGTTATAAGCTCTCCTCTTTGTAAAGTAGCTTAGAAGCAACCTTCCTAATGAAATATGAAATGAAAATATAAATATTAATCTCGTTAGATAATATGATAAAAGCAATGAAACTTACAGTGATTTGTCTATTATTGATTGTATCATGGACAAACAGTTTTGGACAAAGCAGCTTCAAAATGCCAAACACCAAGTCCGAGTTTAAGCGTATATTAACCCAAGCCGACGAGGGCGATGCGCATGCCATGTACATTGTTGCATGTTGTTATCTTGACGGTCATACTGCTAATGTCAGTCAAAGTATCGGTAAGGGCAAGAAATACCTGCGAATGGCTGCAGAAAAGAATATACCAGAGGCCTGCGTAAAAATGTACGAATTAGATTGTAAAGCAAATGAAGGATATCGCAATAGAGCTAAAGAAATCTTCATGGCTCAAGGCACCGGATATGCTTACTTCCAAATAGCAAGGTTATACTCTTACCCCGAGGAAGAGTGTAGGTCATGGCTTTTGGTTGCGCATAACTGCGGATACGCAAAGGCAACAGAACAGTTACTTATAATGTCAAAAAAACAACGTAATGCCGAATTTGATAGTTGGCTTGCAGAAATAACCCCAGCCATTGATATAAATGGAAATGGCGAAATCAACAGAAATGACAGAAATACCATAGAAATGTCCTCGGCATTTAGTGAAGTAGATGTTAACCTGCCCGTTTCTGAAACAATTAACAAGAATGCCATTGCCCTGATTATTGGTAATGAAAACTATAGCCATAATAGCAACGGTATGATAGCAGATGTGCCATTTGCTATCAATGATGCAAGAAAATTCTCGGAATACTGCAAGAAGACTCTTGGTCTTGAAGAACGTAATGTCATACTACTGACAAATGCTACTAAGGCACAGATAGAGCATGGTATGGACCGAGTACGTGCTATAGCATCGGGAATGGGTTCTGCAAAGGCAAACATTATCTTCTTTTATTCAGGACATGGAGTTCCTGACGAGGATATAAACAGAAATAGCTCCTACCTTTTACCCATTGACGTGAATGGCAGTAAAACCAAATATTGTATCAGTCAAGATGAGTTAATAGAGACATTTAGGGGTATGCAGGCCAAAAGCACAACAATCTTCCTTGATGCATGTTTCAGCGGTTATGCCAAGAGCACAAACGACATGGCTATGGTAAATGCTAAAGATGGTACACGTGCTATGGTCCGTAAAGTACAGCCTGCAACTCCCAAAGGCAACATGATTATTTTTAGTTCTGCTTCTAATAATCAGAAATCTTGGCCGCTTAAAGAGAAGAAGCATGGTCTGTTTACATATTATCTGCTTAAGAAGCTTCAAGACACTAAGGGTGAAACTACGATGGGAGAGCTGAGCAGCTACATAACGGACAATGTTTCAAATAAATCTGCCTATTTCGACATGCAACAGACTCCTGTCATTAAGGTTTCCTCCGAGTTGATGCAAACCTGGAAATATATGAAGCTTAAATAACAAAAAATAATCATTAAATTAAAATGAAAATCAAATTATTCTTATTACTATTGGCAACCTGCATTACAACATCGGCGCAAAAAACGGTAACGGGCACGGTTGTAGACAAGTACGGCAATCCTATTTATGGTGCAAGGGTAGAGGGTGTTGGTTCATCACGCTACACTTTTACTAATATGGATGGTACCTATGAATTGGAAATCCCAAATGGAGTGAAGCGTATCAAAGCAGAATACGCTGGAATGAATTACAATACCGTTAAGGCATGGTCCGATAATACAATAAAATTAAAGCCGCAGACGTGGTGGAACAAGAAGCCTGAACGTGGTCAATGGTTTGTCGGTCTTCAGATGCACATTCCAGAATACAACGAAACTTCATTCGGTATTATGGCCGGTTATGTAAAATACTTCGGTTTTTATGTTCGTGGTGTCTATGAATTTGGAAGTAAAAAAACAGAAGATGACTATTGGACCGAAGGTGATGCAGAAAGAGAAAATATTCTATTAACGGGGGCAACGAAGACCATACATAACTCTGTTGGAGGTGGCGCTATAGTCCGCATTGGCTCTCCCCTTTATCTTTATTTTGGTATGGGATGGCTTTGGCACAAGTATACTGTTGAATGTACTGATAACAAATGGAGAGACTATGGCGACGGCTATGGCTATGGCTTGACATTTGATGGATTTCACTTTCAGAATAGCATGTATGCAGAATTAGGCCTAATGTTGAGATACAAAAAAATGTTTGTAAATGGTGGCTTACAAGTGAGTTTCCTAGAAAATGACCTCGGAATGTATAGCCATGTCGGAATAGGTATGTTTTTTTAAGAATTAAAGAATTGGTATGAAAAACTTTATTAATACACTATTGCTACTTTGTGCATCATTTTCGTTTGTTGGATGTAAGGATTTTGAATTGCCAGAGGAGTTTGTTGCAGGTCAGGTCACTCCAGACGACAAACCTACCGCAACAGGTACCATCACTATCACAGATGTTTCCACCGCAACTGCAACGCTGAAGTACAACTCAGAATTAGCCGATAAGGTTGTATTCCATTACATCAGTGCCAATGGAAGCTACACCTTTACTGGAGTTAAGGACGAGTACACTTTTGTCGCAAAACTACCCTTGCTCAAAGCCAATACAAAATATACCTGCTTTGCAGAAGTTGATGGCAGAAGAACCAAGGAAGAAACCTTTACCACCAAACCTCATTCCACTGCAGAGCCAGTTGATCTTGGCCTGAGCGTAAAATGGGCATCATGGAATGTTGGTGCAACATCCATTGACGAACCTGGCGGCTTATATGGTTATGGCGATATAACTGAGACTCAATTCTCAAATAGCTATAAATATTATGGTCAGAATAGTATTTGGGGAGGTTCCAATGATATTGCCAGAGTGAAATGGGGGAAAAATTGGAGAATGCCAACTTATAGCGAAATGAGTGAATTGAAGAGCAAATGTACTTGGACATGGAAGGAGACCTATTACGAGGTAGTGGGACCCAATGGAAATAGCATTCATCTTCCTATCTGTGGATATAGAGACGGAAATTCTACAAGATATACATATAGACTCTATTATTGGACAGGTTATATGGGTAGTTATTCAAGTTATTATTATTCAGAATATTATTATCCTTATACTCTTTACTCTAATGATAACAATAGTATATCTTTAAGTTATGGTAATAATACTGCTGCTTTCTTAGGTTTCTCCATTCGTCCAGTATATTCCTATACCTCGAATTAAGAAAATGCCCAATCGGGCATATCAATATGCTTTGTTGACTAAAGAAATTTGACCTATATGCTGATAATTTTCCACTTCCCAGTATACTTAAGGGTCTATATTTCAAAGTCCCCCTTATTTACCCCAAATCGATCATTAGCGCATAACAATCTAATGAACTGTAATAAAAAAATGTATGCTGTTAACAATTATTAGCGTTTTGTACCGATTTGTACTCTCTCATGGGGGCTTCTCGCCCCCAAACCCCTCGGTGTTTTCAGGTATTAGACTATCTATGCTGATACACTTCGGGAAATAGCAGGAACTACTTCTTTGAAGATACATAACCGTCGACGTAAGGTTTTTCCTGAGTGACAACGGCAAAAGCCTGCCGGATAAGTTTATTTGCTACTGCAATAACAGCTACTTTCCCTGGCTTGCCATTAGACCGCAATCGGTCATAACAGGCTTTACACTCAGTGTTGCACCTTAATGAAGCGAATGCTGCCACATAGAGCTGCCCCCTTAAAGACGAGTCCCCGTTGCGGTTGATGTGACCTTTGAAATTGACAGAAGTACCGGACTGCTGATATGTAGGCGACAAACCCAGATGACGGGTGAGTTGCTTGGCATTATCAAAGTAAGTGAAGCCGCCAGTGGCCATAATGAGTGCAGCGGCAAGGGTGACACCGATACCTTTTATAGAGGTTAGCAAATCCATCTGCTTCTTGTACTCAGAACGGGCAAGTGTAGTAAGATTTTCTTCGAGTTCCTTAACCTGCTTCTCAAGAAAGGCTATGGTCTTCTCGATAGACTTCTTGCACTTGGCATCAAAGAAGGGCATCACTTCCATAGAACCCTTGAGGTTTCTTGTGGCAATGAGCTGTTTCTTGAGCTGTCGAATGACTGTACGCTTCTGCTTGAGCGTTAGGATGGCATCACTGCGGAGCCTATAGGGTGCGGGCTGCATCTTCTCTCCGTAAAGAACTATCAGACGTGCGTCTATTTCATCCGTCTTGACGGTGGATAGCATGGCACGGGCGAAGTTCTTTACCTTAAGCGGATTCTCCAGGCTTGTGGTGATACCAGCCTCTGAGAGCAGATAAACAAGCAGAGCACTGTAATTGCCTGTCGCCTCCATGACGCAGTGGTGCTCATCCTTGGAGATGGTCGTAATAAACTCATGAATACCTTTGGTGGTATTCTTGAATACTTTCGTCTTGCTGTTCTTATCAGAAGAATAAGCTACGACAAAAGTGTCCTTGCTGACGTCAATACCAATGTAAGTCATAACAAATGTATTTAAACAAATATGCAACATCGAAACATCTTGGAACCATCATTGCAAATGCGGGGTCAAAGCCCAGTGAACTGTCCGGATTCGGATGTTAAGTAGTGGGGGCTAAACATTAGACACAGTCTTTACGACGAATGACCGAACGGCCTTATTCCACTTCTTGATGTCGTTAACAAATGCAAAAGTATAAAGGATATTGGAATATACAATGACCGATTTGGGTTTATACATTTGCCATGCTAGTCAAACGGTTTGCTTGCTTTTATTTGCGACACTTAGTCAAGTGAATTTATTGAAAAGGAAGAATCCTGGGCAACTTAATGTCGCTCAAGAACTAACAAAGTGTTATTTGGTTAAAGATAAAGTAAATGAATAAAATGAAGAAAATTAAATCCATTTTGGCATTAGTTTTTCTGGGAGCAGTGCTCGCAGCAGTGCCAGTAAGAAGTAGTGCAATAACTGTAGAGGCTGTTTATAATGAATCATCAGGTATTGAAGGTGCTTACATGACCGTCACTTATGATGATGGTACCGTGCTAGGCTTTACAGGTAGTTATGCTTACGATGGTATCAGTTTCTGCGGCGCTGTTTCCCAAAAGGCTGAACTAACAATTCCAGACAGCATATCCTGTTATGGAGATCAATATGCTGTAAAAAGTATGGGTGATTATGGTTTTTGTGATTTTGACAATGCACAAAGTGTAACTTCATTGGTATTACCCCCTACAATGGAGATAATTTACGAATTTCCTACTACGGTCAAGGTTCTCCATGTCAACAGCTACATAAAATCTGATACTTATTTTTCTAACTTAACTAAGGTCCTTGTTCCTGAGGCTAACCTCGCCTCATACTATGGTGACACCAGATGGAGCCACTATGTTCTTATCAATGCAGAAGGGACAGAACCTTCGAAAATAACAGTGACTATGGGTAAGCCTGGAGAATTTGCCCAACTACTTCTGCAACAGACCGACAATTGGTATAAGGTTAATGAACTGACCGTCGTTGGCGACCTTAACACTGATGATTTGAATGTCTTCAAACGCATGAAGCAACTGACTAAACTTGATCTGTCACGTGCTGTGATTACAGATATTCCTAAGGACTTCTGCGGATATGATTCCTATGAATATGGATATGAGGGTTTCAATATATTGGAAGAATTGATTCTGCCAGAGGTGAATAGCATTGGAGACTACGCCTTTGCAGGATGCACTCGCTTAAAGAATATAACGATGCCCAAGGTCAAATCTCTTGGCTATAGAGCGTTTGAAGACTTGGGCGCAAGTCAGATTACTCTGCCTGAAGGAATTACGTCAATTGGAGACTATGCATTCTACTGTAGTGATTTGGAAAGCATAACGCTTCCTTCATCCATTACAGAAATCAGTGATTATTGTTTTAGCTATTGTGAGCAATTGAAATCTGCTTCTATTCCTGCTTCCGTCACAAAGATTGGTTACGAGGCATTTAGTGAAACAGGTTTGACTTCTATAAGCCTTCCTGGAGTCACAACTATACGTTCTTTTGCATTTCGCGATTGCAAACAGCTTGCAGATGTAAAATTTGCTGAAGGTCTTGAAAGTATGGAGGATGAGGCTTTTTTGAATTGTAGAGCTCTGACAGAAATAGATTTACCCAGCACTTTCATGAGTATGACCGGAGATGCATTTTGTTATTGCACTAAGGTCAAAAAAGTAATATGTCGGGCTGTTACACCACCAACTCACGAGAATGGACAGCCCATTCTCAATGGCTGTGATATGACTAACGTAAAGTTGTACGTTCCAGCCATGTCAATTGACCGATACCGTGCAGAGAGTGGCTGGAAGACATTTTATACTATTCTTCCGTTGGAAGAAAAGACTTCATACGCGTACATATATGACTATGCTACTATTGATGATGCCACAGAATTTACCAATGACTTAGAACTTTCAATCGGCTGGACGTATCAATATCGTAATGGCTCATCAAAATATTATTGTGGCGCCTTGGATTATAACGGAAACTCAACGCTTTCAATGCACAATTATAAGCAGTATCAGCACATGGGTGGCAGCAACAGTAACAAGCCATATTCCTACGAAGCACAATTCACTTCCCTCATTTCCAATGGCCCAATGCGTTCGGATAATGTGCAGACCATATTACAAATTGCCGACACGGACACATGGTATTTCATTTCGCTTCCCTACGATGTAAAGGTCTCTGACATTACATACACCAATGGTACACAATTTGCCATTCGCAAATACTCAGGTAATAATCGCGCTATACAAACTGGAGGCACTTGGGTTAACCTTACGGCAGATGACACGATGAATGCGTACGAAGGATATATTCTCAGATGTAACAAGCGGGATGCTGAGTTCATTTTCCCCGCTATCAACAACACCAACAAGAATAAAGTGTTTGAGCATGAAAGCGTGGTAGTGCCTCTCAGTGAATACCTTAGCGAATTTGAGCATAACCGCTCTTGGAACTTGATTGGCAATCCATATCCTTGCTATTACGACACTCGTCGCATGGATTTCACGGCTCCGATAACCGTCTGGAACAGATATAACAAGCGTTATGATGCTTACTCACCTGTGGATGACTCCTACATTCTGCACCCTGCTCAATCGTTCTTCGTGCAGCGTCCTGTTGACCAGGCTGCCATCACATTTGATAAGGCTGGCCGCCAGAAGAATGCTACGGTTAAAAAGTTGCAGGCAAATGCAAGAAGACGTGCTGCTGCCAATTCTCATAGAAGGATTTTCAATGTTCTTATGAGCAATGGGATAGTTGAAGATCGTACCCGTTTCGTTGTAAACGGCAATGCATCTCTTGCATATGAACTCGACAAGGATGCCTCCAAGTTTATTGCCGATGACAACGCAGCCATGCTTGTTTATACGGTTGAAGATGGTGTGAAGTATGCTATCAATGAGCGTCCTATGGCAGATGGAATCATCAACATAGGCTTCTATGCTCCTACAGATGGTGATTTCACGCTGTCGTTAAATACAGCAGAGGAAGAGTCTCTAATTTTGATTGACCATGAAGCAAATACAGAGACTTCCTTGTCTGGAGAATATCACTTTACTGCAAAAGCAGGTTACAACGACAATCGTTTCACCATAATCTTTGGTGGAGCCACAGGCATCGGTACCATCAACGCAGAAGATAAAGCGATTTCTGCCAACAGTCCATACGCTGTATACACTACTGATGGCCGCTTGGTTGGAAACTATAACGCCGGTACCATAGCCAACCTCTCTAAAGGCATTTATATTATCAATAGCAAGGAAGTAAAACGCAAAATCGTGGTAAAATAATGAAGAGCAGAATATCTCTTGCGGTATTCCTGTTATTAATGTCCCTGTATTCTTGGGCACAAATCGGAGGTGACTATAATCCATCGAATCCTTCCGACCCAGGAAACCCCACACAGGAATATACGCTGACACTTAAAGCTTCGCCAACAAATGGCGGCAACTTCAATACCGCCAGCACAAACCTTGCTGGTGGCAAAACATATACATTGCGCGCATATCCCAACACGGACTTTGCCTTTGTTGCATGGCTATGCAATGGCGACACACTTTCCAAATCTTCTACATACACCTACACCATGCCGTATCACGATGTGGAAATTATAGGTGTGTTTACCTATAGCCCGTCGAATCCCTCCGATCCACAGGAACAGGCTCTAAAATATCAGTTGTCTTTGACGGCCACTCCGATGAATAGCGGAAGTTTCAACATCAGTAAAGAGCGGTTGGCAGTAGGAAGTAACAACTCCCTTAGAGCCTATGCAAACACGGACTTTGTGTTCAAACGTTGGATGATTGGCGACTCCGTCTTGTCAACGAATCCGAACATGGATTTCGTTATGCCGTCGCACAATGTGCAGATGGTCGGAGTATTCGAGTATAATCCGGCAAGCCCTGCCAACCCGAACCGCAACCATTGGGACAAGCAGACTGGCGAGGTGATTGTTGATGATTTCACTCCTGGCAGTTTGTCGAGTGCCATATCTTCGGTAATCAGTGGTAGCAGTAGTAGTAATGATGTGCTGTCGATCATTGTGTCTGGACAAATCACCAGCAACGACTTTGGCATTGCCAACAACTACAAGAATTGCATGTTGCTTGACTTAAGCCGTGTGACAGGTATTACAGAAGTACCCTCCTATGCCTTTGACTACACGAATCTTGAAACGGTCTATCTCCCTGCAACGATTGAAAAGATTGGCGTACGTGCTTTTGCAGAATGCACCAATCTGTCATCGCTGACTATCTATGCCATGACCCCACCTGCCCTTGAAAGCAATGTCTTCCAAGGTGTACCCGAAGGATTGGTTGTCTATGTTCCCGCAGCCGCCATCGCTCTATATCAGGATGTAGAAGTGTGGAGGAAGTTCACGTTGCTGCCTATTCAAGAGGATATCCGCTGTATTTCCATTTCCCTGCCAGAAGGGGAAAATGCAGCTGACTATGCTCAGATGTGGTTAGAACTGACCAATACAAAGAGTGGCCAGCGCATGCACTATGTTATGACCGACCGCCAGACTTACACCTTTGCCAACATTATCCGCAATACGTCGTGGAACGTTACGCTACGCAATGAGCGAGGCGACATCTTCGGGCAGATTGACAATGTGGTGGTGAAAGATGCGGACGTTAGTGTTGCATTCACCTCACTATCAAAACCTCAAACAGTTGTCCTATCTGTGCTTACTCCTGACGGACAGGATGTTACGGATCAGACACAGGTGACATGGACGGATTCTCAAGGCAATTATCTCGCCCAAGGCGTATCACTTACAGGTCTGCCTGCAGGCTATCAAACCTCCTATCGCATTGTGTTGTCACAGGAACTGGCTATGGCATACAATACACCTCAACCTGTAGATTATACCCTTACGGATGGCAACAATAGAATCACTTGTCAGCTCAAAACTATTTCACAGGTAAAGATTACTGGCAAGGTAAAGGATGCATCAACAGGACTTGCGCTTAGCGGAGCCGTTATCAGCGCATCACAGACATTTGGCGGAAAGTATAGCAAAACACTCAATGCAAAGACCGGCGGCGATGGCGTTTTCACGCTTGACATCGCTAATGTGCCCACCTCTGTGGCATTTGCTGCTTCCGATTATATCAGTCAAACAGTCAATTGTGACTCGATGTTGATAGGAACAGGAGCAGTTACTTTACCAGACGTTTTGTTGAAGACCATAACTGGTGCTACTATCACTGTGGACTTCACATACACCACCTGCGATGGTGAGACGCAAAGCTGGTATAGCGACTATCAGAATGTAGGTTATGAATTGTTCAATGTTACAAAGAATAAGACCATCAGCCAGTACATTGTACAGTACCCGCAGATTGTGCTCTTGGAGGATGTGGATGATGGCGACGTACTGAAATTAACAGCTACAAGCCTCACTAATTCCTTTATGCCTGTTACGGCAACAATTACCATTGATGAGCAGAAGGCAGAGGCAACGTTTGCCATTTTGGAGTTAGGCAAGATTCAGTCCTCCTTTACTTCTACCAGTAATGCGTCCGTGGTTGGCTCACTCTATGATGCTACCGGCAAGCTATTGAAGACGTACAACTACTCTGAGGTATCGCTGACCATCAGCGACCTTGTCGATGGAAACTATACGTTGGTGTCAATGGGCAGTAGCAGTCTGTTTAATACTATCTACGACTTGGCACAACTGCCAAAGACTGGACTCGTTGGGGGGGCGGACTATGTGCTGAATACTGTAGAGGTGAAGAGTGGAGCAGTTAGTCAGATAAACATTGACGAAGTGCCTACACTCGATGAAAGCAAGCTCTACTACACAGGCGATAACGCCTCGTTTACGGTCAATAAGCCAAGCATCGTGGCAGGTAACTACCTCACCTTGACGGGTCGCATCGACTTTAAGCCTGCTTACGCAACGAGCGCCAGCAATGTGCAGATGATTGTCGATTTGCCAGAGTCGTGTGAGTTTGTCGAGAACTCCGTCATGGTGGGCAACTCCACCAGCAGTTACACGCTGAATGGCAACCGCATCACCATCCCTATGACCCGCTATACCGACCGTATACGCTTCTGCATCATCCCCACGCTTGGTGGTGAGTATGCTCCCAGTGCCTTTGTCCAGTTCGACCTTGACGGGGAAACTATCACGCAGCCCATCGGCTCCGCCAACTATACAGCTAAGGATTTATCTATCTCTGTGCCTTCAATTGTGGCAAAGACTGCTATCCCTGTAAGCGGCACGGCTATTGGCACATCTAACATTGAAATCTATGATAACGGTGTGTTGATTGGCCAGACAACCTCGCTGGCAAATGGCACATGGGCAACGACGTGTGAGTTGAATGAACCGTATAATTTGTCACATCACCAAATTCAAACTAAAGTGACAACAAAGGCTGGTTTGGAGCTACAATCGGAGACGTTAGATTGCACGTATGATATGAATGCTATCGAAGCAAAAACAGTCACAATGTCATTCTACAATGGATGGTTAAAAAAGGAAATTCAGGTTGTTTTTGACTTGCAGAACAAAACGATAGACCAATCATCCTACATGTTCTATACTACAACTGACATTACATTTGTAGCAGACCTGACTAATAATGATACAACAGTTGTTAATAGTGTAACCATTCGCGTCTATACGGACAAGAATAATTGGCGTAATCTTGAGGCTCATTATGATGCAAAGAAAGACAGATGGGTTGCCGTTAGTCAATTTGGAAGCACTGAATTGCCAGTGGGAGTAGAAATTGAAATTTATGCAAATGTAGTATCTTATTTAGACGCAAATGTCTTTGAAAAGGGGTTTGAAGGTGCAAAAGACCTCCAAGAAGCAATTGAGCATTCTACCTCATTAACAAATGAACTTGCTTCCAAGATAATGGGCATTATTGATTCTGAAGAATACTCTAATGAAGAAATTAATGCGTTGGTGGAGGAGCTTCTGGGTACTATTCACTTCAATGAAACTATTTCTCCAAATGACAAATCTGTCTCTACTTTATTGAATGAAACCGAAAATTTGTTAAGCACAGATCTTACAGGTTTGTTTAATATAGATTATAACAATTTTGAAGAAATTTCTAATTATTTGGATGGATTTTCAATTGAGACACGAAGTGATTTGGATGAAGAGACATTGATAAATGATGGCTTCCAAACAATTAACTGCACGGATGGGAAAGAATACTACTATAAGTACACAGATAAAGAATATATAATTGCGTACTTGCCTTTGTCTAAATATATTGTATATGATCTTCAAAATATAGAGAACGAGAATGAAACTTCACTTTCACGAATGCGTCGAGCTAATGATGTTAGTGATCTGACAACATGGCAAGGAAAGGTTTATTTATTATGTGATAAACTAAACACAGTCGTATCGGCAGTGACAAATGCTGTTGATGGAGTAATAAGTCAGGTAGATGCACTTAAAGGCAATTGTCAAACTCAGTTATCAGAAAATTTAGGAAAATTTCTTCAAAATGCAGAAGAACCATTCTTAACTCAAAAAGAGATTAACGATTTGACCAAAGCAAATGCAAAATTGTCAAAGCAAATCAAACAGTGTGAGGCAATAAGTAATTGGCTTTCTAAAAATCTAAAGAATTTTAGAGTCTCGAATGGTGCAGGTGTTGCCTTTAGTTTGTTTGACATTTATAGCATAACAAATGGAATAAAAGCAGATGGAAATGAAATAATAGATCTCTATTATGCTGTTCCTGACTGTCCTAAAGATTCAAACGATGACAATTTAAGAAGTAGAATTCGCAACTGGGGTATTGGTTGCTTCGCTTTTTACGCAGGAAAATTAGCAGCTGATATTGTACAAATTAATTCCGTTGTCGTGGGTGTGACAGGAGCAGTGCCTACTGGTGGAACGTCATTAACAGCTGTAGGCATTGCATTGGGCATTGCTGCTGCAAGTTTTGCAGCAGAATTAGCATATTCTTGGCAATTTGATAAAAATAAAGAAATATTTGAGAATGAAAGTCGCAAGATAAAGTGTAGTGATGACAAATGTCCAAGATGTGGTAAAGATCCATGTGAATGTAAGGATAAATGTCCAAGATGCGGAAGCAGACCATGTACTTGTCCTGAAAAATGTCCGAAATGTGGACAGAGTCCATGTGTATGCCCACCTCCCTATCCTCAGATTCCACCCATTCACGACCCGTCTGGCTATGTTTACGAAGGCGTTGCTTCCAACCGAATAGAAGGCGTAACCGCTACAGCATATTACAAGGAAATGGTTGAGGACATGTATGGCGACCTTCACGAAAATGTCGTGAAATGGGATGCAGAAGAGTACGCTCAGGAGAACCCGCTGTTTACAGATGAGTATGGCATGTATGCTTGGGACGTTCCGCAAGGTCTCTGGCAGGTGAAGTTCGAGAAGGAAGGCTATGAGACGACCTACTCAGAATGGCTTCCTGTGCCTCCGCCACAGCTTGAAGTTAACATTGCTATGAAGCAGAACCGCCAGCCAAACGTGAAGAGTGCTCGTGCATATGAGGAAGCCGTGGAGGTAGAGTTCGATAAATATATGATGCCAAAGCTACTGAATATTGAAAACATCATGGTGATGCAGAACGACACAGCCGTAGAAGGAACTGTGGAACTGCTGGATGAAGAAGTAACATACGAAGGTGAGACTGAGACCTTCGCCTCAAAGATACGTTTCAATGCGGCACAGCCATTTACAGAACCGGAAATCACGCTGATAGTCAACAACCGAATAAAGAGCTATGCTGGTATTCAGATGGCGGAAACCTATACACAGAGCTTTGACATAGAGAAGGAAGTAAAGAGCATTGTTGCAGATAGTCTCGTGAAGGTTCCCTATCAGGGCAGTAAGGTTGTTACGCTCTATGTTTTGCCAGCAGATGCAGCAGTAGGAAAGATGATGCATGCCGAAAGCTCATCTGAAATGTTGGCATCATTAGTACAGAAAGATGTAACGATAGATGAGAATGGCATGGCTCAGTTTGAGATTATTGGTGAACTACCAGGTACCACAAGTATCACATTTAGCATCAATGGTGTTAAGACTACCGCAACAATGATTGCAAATGTGGATGACTTTGAAACTTATATCGTTAATGTACCAAAAGCATCGCTGATATCAGGCTCTTCTGTATATCGCGGTACAAGTGTCGAGTTAATGGTCGATAGTAAGGATTTGAAAATTTGGTACACAACCGATGGAACCTGTCCCTGTGATGAGAACTCTCGCAAGCAATACACGGAGCCAATAGTAATTAATTCTGATATGGTGTTGAAGGCAATGGCCGAAAATGCAGAAGGTGATGCAAGCGAAGTGGTGACATTTATTTATAACATCCTTCAGAGTAAGATGGGAGTTTCGTTAAATGATGGTTGGAATTGGATCTCTTTCAATATGAAGGATGATAATCTAAGTTCTGTAAACACTGCTATGGCATCAGGAACATGGACATCAGATGACATCATCAAGGACAATAAGTATGTTGATATGTATTCGGCCAAGCAAAAGCAATGGATAGGTACGTTGTCTAAACAAGGTGCTCTTAACAATACACAGATGTATAAGGTTCGTTCTTCTAAGTCACAGACACTCAGTTTAGCAGGAGAAGCTGTTCATCCAAGAGAAACTAATATTACCGTTGCTTCAGGCTGGAATTACATCAGCTATTTGCCTTTGACAAGCATGAGCGTTAACGATGCCCTTAAAAACTATAGAGCAGAGAATGGTGATGTGATCAAATCACAAGATGCTTTTGCTACCTACTCTGCTACTAATGGCTGGGAAGGTGATTTGACCACGCTGGCATTAGGACGTGGATATATGCTGAAGCGTAGTGCCAATGCCTCGCAGACAACATTTACCTATCCTGTCGAATCTTCTGAAACATCTGTTAAGGCTCCTGCTACAGCCAAGTCATACCGCTATGCAGACAATATGAATATTATTGGTGAGGTTAAGGGCATCTGCGTAGAAGAGGACGACAGCCTTGTGGCTTATGTCAATGGTGAGGTGCGTGGCGCATGCCGTCTGGAGAGAAAACAGAAGGTGTTCCTTACTGTTCAAGGTGACGAAAATGCAAAAATGGCTATAGTCCTTGTACGTGATGGTGAGATTGTTGCCACTGCGAGCAATATTATTGACTACCAAAGCAACAGAGTTTGGGGTACAAGCGATGCTCCAGCTGCAATTACGTTCATAACTGATGACATGAGTATTGATGGTGGTATTGAAAATATTAAAGCAATCTATAGTATCAGTGGCATAAAGATGGGCACGAGACGTTTGAATAACATTCCTACAGGAACTTATATCATATACTATGAGAAAGACGGAAATACGTGTGTAACCAAATTTATTAAATGATAAATGACATGAAAAAGAATATTTTATATACAACACTGTTACTGATAGTATTCTCCCTCATGGGAGTTTCCTGCAGCAAGGGTGGAGATGATGAATCGATAGTTCCTAATCCACCTGTTGTTAATCCTGACGTTCCAAATCCGCCTTCATATCCAACCTTTGATAGTCCTAATTGGTTTGTATCAAACATCAGTACATTTGAACACACAATGACAGTTTCTGTTGTTTTACCTGATTCTCTTGTTAGTGGAGAACAACCGGTAGATAAATTGGCTGTATTTGTTGGCGATGATTGTAGAGGTGTTGCAGACAGAATAGAAGTATACGCTGGTAGAAATGTCTGGATGGCAATGGTCTATGGCAATAATACTTTAGAGGTCCTTTCTTTTAAGTATTACAGCAATACAACTAAATATATGTACCAATCAAATACAACAATGAATTTTATCGTTGATGGCACTATTGGAACAATAGATTCACCCAAAACTATTGGGATGAGTATCGTTACAGAGAAATAGTACATAAAGAGGGGTTGGCATTGCGCCAACCCCTCTTGTGTGAATAGTGTATTTCTTTATTCTTGCTTGTTGTCCGAAGTGAGTTTCTTGCCTTGGTGCTATAAATCTCCCAAATACTTTTTTTTGCTCGCATCTACGCGGCGGACCTACTTATTGCGCATGGCTAAAGATTTCCAGTTTTTGGCGTTTCTTCCCATTAAGGGTAAATGCCAATTCTTCTGTGTCTTCTGGCATAACCAATGCGGTTGATAGCATATATACAGCAGCCTGTTTCATCATTTGTTGGGTCTAGTCTGCCGTACGACACCGACTTTACTGCCCAAAAGATTTAATATCTGGTTCACCTTATCGGGTATTATTTAATGATATATACTGCTACGTAAGCATCCGATAAACTACATATTTTAGCAGTTTTATTATTGTTGTACCTTTGCCCTGCAAAATTGCAACAATGTTAAAACTGCTATTAATTATGACTAAAGACGAATTTGTATTACTGCAGCTTCAGTACCATCAGAGT
>JAFOCV010000092.1 GCA_017381015.1 Bacteroidaceae bacterium | reverse complement strand
AATGCCGACTTTGCCAACAAGTTATCTATTGCTCTAAAAGAAGCAGACGAAACACAATACTGGTTAGAAATCCTTCTTGAAAGCAACATTATTGATGATAATATGTTCTCGTCTCTCAACGACGATTTAAAAGAAATTATTGCTATAATAACATCAAGTATAAAAACCGTAAAACGTAAGGAACAACCTATCAAAGAATAGTTTTCCGATTTATTCGCCTACGCTCATCAAGCTAAAGCAAGTCCGTTTTCCGATTTCGTTTAAAAGAATTAAGTATAAACCGTAAAACGTAAGGAACACCTATCAAGGACTAGCTTTCCGATTTATTCGCCTACGCTCATCAAGCTAAAGCAAGTCCGTTTTCCGATTTCCGTTTTCCGATTTCCGTTTAAAAGACATGAATATTTCAGAACTTTCCATTAGACGCCCAGTGCTGGCCACCGTGATGACGCTGCTCATCCTTATCTTTGGTGCGGTAGGCTATTTGTCATTGGGTGTGAGGGAATACCCCTCGGTGGACAATCCCATTATCTCCGTCTCGTGCTCCTACCCTGGTGCCAATGCTGACGTGATAGAAAACCAAATCACCGAACCCCTGGAACAGAATATCAATGGTATTCCTGGCATTCGCTCACTGACGAGTGTGAGCCAACAGGGTTCTTGTAGAATAACTGTAGAATTTGAACTCTCGGTTGACCTGGAAACAGCTGCCAACGACGTACGTGACAAGGTATCACGCGCTCAGCGCTTCCTTCCCCGAGATTGCGACCCTCCCACGGTATCCAAGGCCGATGCCGATGCCACTCCCATCCTGATGGTGGCCCTGCAGAGCGATAAGCGTAGTTTGCTAGAACTAAGCGAAATTGCCGACCTCACCGTTAAGGAGCAATTGCAAACCATCAAGGACGTCTCCAGCGTAATGATATGGGGCGAGAAGAAGTATTGTATGCGCCTCTGGCTAGACCCCGTAAAGATGTCTGGCTATGGCATCACTCCCATGGACGTGAAGAGCGCTCTTGACCGAGAGAACGTGGAATTACCCTCTGGTTCTATCGAAGGTAATACTCGCGAATTGAGTATCCGTACCATGGGACAGATGTCTTCTACGGAGGAATTCAACAATCTCGTGGTTAAGGAATCAGACGGTCGTATCATACGCTTCAGCGACATTGGTAGAGCTGAACTATCACCTCGAGATATCAAGAGCTACATGAAGATGAATGGCGTGCCCATGGTGGGCGTGGTGGTAGTACCCCAACCAGGTGCCAACCATATCGACATAGCCGATGCTGTGCACGAGCGCATGAAGATAATGGAGAAGGACCTTCCCGAAGATGTGCATTACGACTATGGTTTTGACAACACCAAGTTTATCCGCGCCTCTATCTCCGAGGTGGAAACCACCGTGTACGAGGCATTCATACTGGTTATCATTATCATCTTCCTCTTCCTCAGAGACTGGCGTGTGACATTGATTCCATGTCTTGTCATCCCCGTTTCACTGATTGGTGCATTCTTTGTCATGTACCTCCTGGACTTCTCCATCAACGTGCTATCCATGCTGGCCGTAGTGCTATCAGTAGGTCTAGTGGTGGACGATGCCATTGTAATGACGGAGAATATCTACATTCGAATAGAGCGTGGCATGAAACCCTTCGATGCTGGTATTGATGGTGCCAAGGAGATTTTCTTTGCTGTAATCTCTACCACCGTTACCCTTTTGGCCGTATTCCTGCCTATCGTATTCATGGAAGGACAGACGGGCAGACTCTTCCGCGAATTTAGCTTCGTTGTGGCTGGTTCTGTTGTCATCTCTTCATTTGCTGCTCTTACCATTACTCCTATGCTGGCCACCAAATTGTTGGTCAACAGAGAAGAGAAGAACTGGTTCTATCGCAAGACAGAGCCTTTCTTTGCTGGCCTTAACAATGTGTATTCAAGAATGCTGGCAGCCTTCCTTCGTCGCCGTTGGATAGCTGTAGCCATTATGGTGGTTAGCATGATTGCCTGTGTGGCTATGTGGATGAACGTACCTGCCGAGATGGCTCCATTGGAAGACCGCTCCAGCATCACTATTCGCACCATGGGTCCCGAGGGTGTTACCTATGAATATATGAGAGATTATACTGAGGATATCAATCGTCTGGCCGACTCGTTGATGCCCGATGCCGAATTTATCACGGCTCGTGTGTCTGATGGTGGTGGTAACATCCAGATTACTCTGAGAAACCTGGCCGAGCGCGATTACTCGCAGATGGAAGTGGCAAACAAGCTCAGTCAGGCAGTAAGAACCAAGACGGATGCACGTGCCTTCGTACAGCAACAGAGTACCTTTGGCGGCCGCCGAGGCTCTATGCCCGTACAATACGTGCTTCAGGCCACCAGCATAGAAAAGTTGGAAAAGGTTTTGCCAGAATTCATGGCTAAGGTTTATGACAACCCCACCTTCCAGATGGCCGATGTAGACTTGAAGTTCTCAAAGCCCGAAGTTCGTCTTAGCGTAAACAGAGAGAAGGCCAATCTGATGGGCGTTTCCACCAAGGATATTGCTCAGACATTGCAGTATGGCTTGAGCGGTCAGCGCATGGGTTATCTGTATCTCAATGGCAAGCAGTACGAAATCGTAGGCGAGATTAATCGTCAGCAGCGTAATGACCCTGCCAACCTGAAAGCCATCTACATGCGCTCCAGTGATGGACAGATGATACAGATGGAGAACCTGGTGGACCTGGTAGAAAGCATTGCTCCTCCCAAGCTATACAGATACAACCGTTTCTGTTCGGCTACCGTTTCGGCTGGTCTGGCACCTGGTTATACCATTGGTGACGGTCTTAACGAAATGGACAAGATAGCCAAGGAGACTTTGGACGAGACATTCCGCACGGCTTTGGCTGGCGACTCCAAGGAATTCCGCGAGAGTTCTTCCAGCCTGTTCTTCGCCTTTGGTCTGGCTTTGGTGCTCATCTACCTGATTCTGGCGGCTCAGTTTGAAAGTTTCAAAGACCCCTTCGTCATCATGCTCACAGTGCCCCTGGCTATTGCTGGTGCATTGATATTCATGCTCGTGGGTGGTGAGACGATGAACATCTTTAGCCAGATTGGTATCATCATGCTCATCGGTTTGGTGGCAAAGAATGGTATTCTGATTGTAGAGTTTGCCAACCAGCGTCAGCGCATGGGCGAGGACAAGATGGTGGCTATTCAGGAGGCTTCCGTTCAGCGATTGCGTCCCATCCTTATGACGTCAGTATCCACCATCCTGGGTCTATTGCCCTTGATGTTTGCTTCGGGCGAAGGCTCGGCAGGACGTGTGGCCATGGGTACTGCCGTAGTGGGCGGTATGCTCATCTCCACCATGCTCACCATGTTTGTGGTACCAGCCATTTATTCGTTCGTGGCAACTTCACTTCAAACTAAGAAACAGAAATGAAACACATAAGATTCTATACTTTGGCCCTTGCACTGATAACCAGTTGCTGGGCACAGGCACAGACCTTGAGCGACTTTATCTCCATGGGATTGGAAAACAATTACAATCTGAAGATTACTCGCAACGAGGAGGCTATCCGCCAAAACAATGCTACGGCCGCCAATGCCGGCTACCTGCCCGTGGTCAATGCCACGGCTGGATACAATGGAGCCTATGGAGGTAGTCAAAGCCAGCGCCGCTCGGACGGAAGCACAGTGAGCACTGGTTCCAGTTTGGACAACGGATTGCAAGTGGGTGTGAATGCAGAATGGACCGTATTTGATGGTTTCAAAATTCAGGCGACATACAGCAAACTACAAGAACTCAAGCGCCAGGGAGCAATACGCACCCGCATTGACATCGAGGACTATGTGGCTTCTGTTACTTCAGAGTATTACAATCTGATTCAACAAAAGATTCGCATGAAGAATCTGCGCAATGCAGTAAAACTTTCCAAAGAGCGTCTGCGCATAGTAGTGGAGAGATACAGCATCGGTAGTGCTTCTCGTCTGGACCTTCAGCAGGCTCAGGTTGACTTCAACGCTGACAGTGCTCAGAGTCTGAAACAACACGAATTGATGGCTACGTCCAGAATACGTCTCTATGACTTGATGGCAGTAAAGGATATGCAAACTCCCCTAGCCCTGCAAGACTCTACCATCGAGGTAGATGCTTCGCTTAGCCACGACACTCTGCTGGAAGCTACCATGCTCCTGAATGCTCAATTGCTCAATAGCAAGCACGATATCAAGTTGGCAGAACTGGACTACAAAGCCACAATGAGCAGAGATTATCCCTATATCAAGCTGAATGCTGGTTACAACTATCAGCACACCTCATACGGTGCTGGCGACAATCAGAGCCGTAGCACATGGGGAGCAGACTTTGGTGTAAAGATGGGTTATAAACTGTTCGATGGCAACAGAACCCGAGAGCGCAGAAATGCTCAACTGAACATCGAGAATGCCGACTTGGCACGCCTGCAACTGGAGCAAACTCTGAAGGCTGACCTTGCCGACCTATGGCAGGCCTACAAGAACAACCTTCGTCTCCTCTCTCTCGAGCGTGAAAACCTCATTACTGCACAAGAGAATCACTACATTGCCCACGAGCGCTACATGCTGGGCGACCTCTCCGGTATTGAGATGCGCGAAGCCCAGCAATCACTTCTAGATGCCGAAGAACGCATCCTGGTGGCTCAGTACAATACCAAGCTCTGCGAGATTTCCCTACACCTCATCTCCGGCGGTATCATGACCTACATGAAGTGAGCGAGATAAACAAAAAAAGTCAACGCCAATCCAGAGATACAATATAATTATGAAAAAGTTTGCTTTGATTATCGCTTTGACATTCTCGGTGCTACCAATATTCTCACAGCAAGAAAAGGAGGTACAAGTTGGAGAAGAGATAAAGGTAGACACAGCTATGATAGCTCACCGCCTTGAGAAGATATACAAGGAGGTTGCTAGCATTGCCGCATCTGATAATCATAACACAGATACAGATGTACTTAAGAAATACCTTTCGCAACGGTTCCTTAAATTATACAACGAGGTAGATTATTGGCAAATTAAATTGGGCGAAATGATTATTGGTGTTGATTGTTGGATTCGTCTGCAGGACTGGTACAAACTGGAGTATAAGATAGGCACTATAAAGGTTATAAGCCCATCAAAGGCCATTGCAGACGTGATTGTATTTGACATAAATCAAACGCCAGAAGAAGAAGAAATAATATCCACATCAAAGATACGTTTGGACCTTGTATTTGAGAATGGCAATTGGATGGTAGATGACTTTACCGCCTACAATAAGGTAGGTGAACTCTATGAGAGCGACAGCAGATTGTATAGAAAGGGCATAGATGAGGCATTGGAATATTTTCAGGAGTCCAACTGATATTTGATAAATGGTGTGCGGTGTACAGTAACCAAAGCACCAAGATAGAGTGAATTAACCCGAGTGTATAACCCGTCGCTAATTCTGCCAAAGGACAGAGCTTCAAAGGCGGCACACACGAGATTGTTCTTTGAAAAGACTGCTGACAACTTCAAATAGATGTATTTGGCCCCGTCCGAGGGCACTGTTTACCTCAAATAGATGTATTTGGCCCGTCCGAGGGCACGGTTTACCTCAAATAGATGTATT
>JAFOCV010000091.1 GCA_017381015.1 Bacteroidaceae bacterium | reverse complement strand
GGCTTTCTGTGGTTGCGAGAGCCTCACGAGCATCACCATTCCAGAATCGGTGACGAAGATTGGGGGATATGCTTTCGATGGTTGCTCCAGCCTCACGAGCATCACCATCCCAGAATCGGTGACGGAGATTGGGAGCTGTGCTTTCTCTGATTGCTCCAGCCTCACGAGTATCTCCATCCCCCCATCGGTGACGGAGATTGGGGAAAGTGCTTTCTATCGTTGCTCCAGCCTCACGAGCATCACCATCCCAGAATCGGTGACGAAGATTGGGGAATATGCTTTCCATGGTTGCTCCAGCCTCACGAGCATCTCCGTTTCCAAGGACAACAAGGCATATGACTCCAGAGAGGACTGCAATGCCATAATCCATACGGAGAGCAATACACTGATGCGAGGATGCGAGAACACCATCATCCCTTCATCGGTGACGAAGATTGGGGACTGGGCATTCTCTGATTGCTCCAGTCTCACAAGCATCTCCATCCCACCATCGGTGACAGAGATAAAGGGAGGGGCGTATTATAATGCGACTTTCTCTGGTTGCTCCAGCCTCACTTGTATCACCATCCCACCATCGGTAACGAAGATTGGAGAATGGGCATTCAGTGGTTGCACCAGCCTCACCGAAGTGCGCATCCCTAATGGGTGCAATGTGGATGAAGACGCCTTCAAGGACTGCCCTAATGTCCAAATCATCCGCTACTGACCCCTCTGAAACCTATCTCCCTCATTACCAAACACACCTAAAATCTGTCCCGAAATGGGGCATTTTTTTGCCCAGAAAGTTTGGAGGTGGGGGATGTCCTAAAACGGAACACCCCTACTACTAGCGGATTCAGCAGATGCTTTTCATCAACGAGTCGGGTCCCTATTCCCCTCTTTATATGACCAACAGGTTGAGGTTCTGAACGTGACCTCGTTTGACGACGCGGTAAAATACCGCCTCATCTATAGTCGTGGATGGGGGATGGTACGAAACGTCCCACCCCCACCACAAGCGGAATTCAGCAGATACCATCGTTCATCAACGAGTCTGGTCTACTTCCCTTTTTGTGACCAACGGGCTGAGGTCGTGAATTCCGACCTCGTCTGAAATCCTCCAACTTTACTTACTTGAAAAATCTGAATAGCCACAAAATGCTGAAAAACAAAGGAGGGCAAAATCAGCACCTCGGAGCACCAAAACAAGCACTTTTACACCACGAATCAGCACTTTTTCTACTCAAAAACGCGGTTTTCTGAGGTGGTTTTGAAACGTCAAAAAACGACAACGTGAAATTCTATGACACGAACAGAAATATTCTGACACGAATGAAAATATATCTATACCTGCAGAAATATTCCAACATCAATAATCACACAAAACAGAAAAAGGGTGCATACGCATCACGCGCACGCACCCCCGCATTACAAATCTATGATATACAAAAAAAACTATTTTCTATCGTATTAGAACATCTTGTCGGGATACTGACCAGCCTCGTGAAGAGCAGCTAGCTTGGCAACTGTCTCTGGACGATCCTCGGGATAAGTTACGCCGAACCACTTAGATGTTGTATCAAGCACCTCGCAAGTAGCCTTGCCTTCCTTGATCAATGTGTCTACCATCAAGGGGATGAAGAACTCGCTCTTGAGGTTGGTCTGATTCTTGGGGTCAGAGAGGAACTGCTTGAAGAACTCCTCGCTGTACTGGAAGTAATCAGGAGTGAAGCCCCAGAAGTTCATGCTGGTGGGAGCTGTGTCGGGGATACCTACCCATGTAGTACCATCCTCGTCAAGGTACTCTACCACGCCATTGTGACGTTCAATCTTGGTGCGCTCTACTACACCTGTGAGCAAGTGAGTCTCGGGATCCATCTCGCAGATACCACGGCTCACGGTACCGCTCTCTGACAAGGTGTTGTCCACACGGAAGCCTACCATAGCATACTTGCCCTTGCTACCCTCGGGAAGAGAGGTCAAGAACTTGGCCATTACCTGGAATGCATCACGATCATAGAAGTCGTCACAATTAAGAACGGCGAAGGGCTCGTTGATAACGTCCTTACCCATCATTACTGCGTGGTTGGTGCCCCAAGGCTTTTCACGACCCTCGGGTACGGTGAAGCCCTCTGGAAGTGCATCCAATGCCTGGAAGCATAGCTCGCAAGGTACATGACCTTCGTACTTAGCCAAAATCTGAGTGCGGAACTGCTCCTCGAAGTCACGACGGATAACCCATACAATCTTACCAAAACCAGCCTGGATAGCATCGTAAATGCTGTAATCCATGATGCTCTGGCCCTGAGGACCTAGGGTGTCCAACTGCTTCAAACCACCGTAACGGCTACCCATACCAGCAGCCAAAAGGAATAGTGTAGGTTTCATTGTGTAAAAAGTTTAAATTTTATTTAAGAATCTTGTTTTTCGTAACAAATATACAAATAATTTGTGGTAACTGCTCCTGTTTTGACCACTAAACTGTTAAAAATTACGCTTCTTGCTCCCTTTTTGTGCATAAAGGGGATGATTTGCGGGTTTTTCTTCACTATCAGAAGGGATAACCCACGGCAAAATGATAGCCCAGTGACCTGCCAAACGAGGGCATATTATAGTAGCCCTTCTTGCCCGTGTCATAGGGAGCATGAATACCCACACCTACGTCCAGACGGATGACCAGAAATTCCAGGTCGTAACGCAAGCCTGCACCCGTGCCCAGCGCCAGTTCGTTGGGCAGATTCTTCCATTGGAATTTGCCTCCCGGGCGTGCTGGGTCTTCCTCGGTGAGCCACACATTGCCTGCATCCAGAAAGACGGCACCGAAGAGATTACCCACTATGGGGAAACGGTATTCGGCATTGCACTCAAAGCGTATGTTGCCCACCTGGTCAAGGTATGAATAACTGCTATGCACGGGATTGTAGCTACCTGGACCTATGCCTCTCACACCAAAGGCTCGTATGCTATTGGCACCACCAGAGGCAAAGAGGTCGGCATAGGGAGCTGTCTTCGAACCATAATTCCAGATGCCTCCCAGGAAGGCATGCACCACCAACTGGCTTCTGGGTGTGAGGCGAAGCATGTGGGAGTAATCAGCCGTATATTTCTGAAACTGGATGGCTTGCTTGGTAAAGAGCGAGATGCGTCCCTGATGGCGCTGCACCTTGGGACTTGTCCATGTGAAGCCATATTCCATGCTTGGCACCAACTTGTCGCGAAGGCTCTCGTAGAGGGCTGGATTCTCTGTCATGAGGCTATCGAAGCGTGCCGAGGTGCTCAGCAAACGATTGAATTCCAGGCGCACGGGGGTGAATTCGTGAATGATGTTTTCGCCCTTGCGGAAGGTCCACTTGATACGAGCACCCACACTGGCACTGCCGTAATATCCTGCACGATTCATCCACTTGGCATCCAGCTTGAACAGAGTGGAGGAGATAGTATTGCGGTCTAGCTTGCGCCACAGATTGCCAAAGAAGACAAAGCGTGGATAATTGAGATTCAAGTTGGCACCCAATTCCCACGAATTGATGCCCGTCTTGTCGCCCTTCATATTGGCACCCGTTTGCCATTCATACGAGGCATTGGCACCGAGAGTGAGAGTTTCTGCACCACGGAAGGCATTGCGCTTGTTGATAGAATACGAAGCACCAGGGCCCAGAAGACCATTGGTCTTGTTGGTAATCTTGGCCTCAAATTCGCTATCGTATGGTTTGTCCAAAGTACATTGTATGTTCAAATCCAGTGTATCCGCTATGGTGCGACCATTGTAATGTCCGCGCAAGAGAGCACTGTCTCTGGGCACATAACTGACCTGCACCGACGAGAATATACCCATGGCAGAGAGCTGATTCTGAATGGTGTTCTGAGTGTCCTGGCTATAGAGGTCACCCTTCTTATTATAAATATACCTATAGAAGGCACTAGGGCGCAGAGAGGGCTTGCCCTTGTCTCCACCGCTCCATTTCATCTTCATGCTGCGCAGAGAGAGCGAGTCGGTTATCTCGCGCGTATTATACTTTAGTATGGTGATATTGGTATTGCCCACGTGGAAGGGTTGCTTGGCAGCATTGCTCATCGTGGACGAAGGCATCACGTGCAATTGCACCATGTCGGGCACCTGGATGGTATCTGCCTGGTAAGCGATATGGTCGCTACGGAAGTAATAGAAGCCCTGATTGCGCAGGATGGCAGCTATGCGGTCACGCTCCTGAGAGAGTGTGGACACGCTGAATGGAGCCCCACGATGCAGGAGCGACTCCTGTGCCGAGCGACTGATGATGGTGTCTATGCTGGTGGGGAAGTGCATATAGCGCACATCGTCCAGATGAAACAGCTCGCCAGGCAGTACCTGATACGAAATCTTCTTCTTGCGAGGATGCTTGACATCGTCTATACGGTATTGTGCCGTGCCACGGAAGTATCCATAGTTGCGCAAGGTATTTTGAGCCACCTGGGTGCGCACCTTGGGATTGGCAGAACTGATGTATTTTGGTGTGGAACCAAGGGTGTTCATCATCCATTTGCCAAAGAAACTCCTGCTCTCGGCATATCTGTTCCATACCCACAGGCCCACGGTAAAGGGGTGTGTCCATTGGCTGGAACCCATGATAGAACCATTGGGAGCATAATGCAAGGCTCCCAGCACCTCAGCCTTGGTGGTGGCATAGGCTTCATTATCGGCAAGTGCTTGCAGGCGAAGGCTGTCTTGCTCTGCCTGGCTCAGTATGTGCACGTCAAGGCTTTCCAGAGATTCGGAAGCAGAGGCATTGCCCTTGAGCACACTCTCCACGGCATCATAGGCATCGGCCACGGCGGTGATGACACCGGTGCTGTCCTTGTCCTTATCCTTTTTCTTCTTCTCTCCCCATCTGTATCCATAGGCTATCTCCTGTATGCCGGCATAGAGATATTCGTCCTCGGGGATGTTTTTGGTTTGATAGCATCCACACAATACAAATGACACCAGCATCAGAAGTACCAGGGGACCGAAGGTATACCTATTATATAAATGTCGCTTCATTTCGTATCGTTGTTTGTATTGCCAGAGCCTGTATCATTGCTTCTGAGGGGTGGGGTCGCTTCGTTATTGCTCTTCACGTCATTCTCTGGCTCCGCATCATGGTCTTTCTTGTCTTCCAGAGTGGAGGGCTTGAAACGGAATAGATTCTGCAATGTCTTCTTGGTATCGCGGAAGATGAACAGTTCGCTCAGATTCTCCGTCTTGCGTCTGAGCACAAGGCTACCGCCCATCTCCATCACTTCGGAATCCAGGATGGATTCGGTATCTCTGTTGTAGAAGGCCTTGACATAACGGGTGCCCGAATTGTCCAAGCGATACTCCACCGACACATTGTCTATGATGCTCATGCCCGTGTTTTGCACGTCATTGCCCGAGCTCACCTTGCCACCGATGATTACACTGATGCGATTACCCCAGAAGCGCTTGGCAAAGGAGAAGTTGTAATCCGTTTGCGTAGCACCCGTAGCACTGGTGGAATTGTCTATACCAAAACCAATGTCTATGGTGGAGAGTGCCTTGCCGGCAATATTGGAAATCTGACTATTCAGGAAAGAGTTGAGAGCGCTGGTGGCATCAAAATTGCCTCCATTACCAGTGGAATTGGGCGACAGGTACATGCCCGTGGTGAGCATGGTGACGGCAGCACGTCCACGTTCTTCCACCGACATGGCCGAGAGTTCGTTCTGTACGGTGATGTCTTCCGGTGCCTTCAGTGTGAATTCAAGACCCAGGTCGGCAAGCGATTGTGTAATCTTGAGACCTACGTCAAAGTTGACCGTACGACTGGTATTATTGCTCGTCACCGAAGCCTTCTTCCTCTCGCTGGCACTGATATTGAGGTTGGGATTCATCATATCGCCCATAAACTCCACATAACTGCCATTCTCTATCTGGAAATTCTTCAGCGACACCACCACCAGGCTATAATCCATACGACCAGAGAGCACGGTGTATCTGCCAAAGAGTTTCATGCCCGATAGCATATCATAGGTCATACGCAATTCGCCACCGCCCTCCAGGTCTATCTTGTCCTGTCCGTCCTCGCTCATGAGGCAATGCACGGTGGTAGCCTCATCAATATTCACCTGGAAGTCCATCTTGATGTTTTGCTCGGGAAGGCGCAGAGGCAGAGCCTCGGTGGTATCGGAGAAGTCGGTAAAGGTGACCATGCTACTTAGTTGGTCCTCCACGATGAGGGGAGAATCCTTCATCACGTATGTGACGTTGGTCTTACCATTGACATTCAGGCGTCCGCGTATGCTCAGGTCGTTGAGCGTGCCTTGCATGCGTCCGAATACGTCCACATACACCTTGCCATAGGCTTCGGCACCCTTGCGCTTGGGAGCATTGATGAGATTGAATTCCTGGGCAATGATGCTGAGGTCCAGCTTGGGCGAGGTCATATCTCTAAAGTCAATGGTGCCATCCAAAGTGAGAGGATTATTGCCATTGGCATAGGCCTGAATCCTGTTCAAATCAACGAAGTTATTATTGATAACCACGGTATCGTCGGGCAAACGGAGGTCGATGCTATAGGGGTCGGAGCACACGTGCATGCTATCGGTAGCCATGGCGCCAGACAATTGTGGCGAGGAAACAGAACCCGATACATTGAGCACACCGCTAAGATAGCCCTCCAGGCGTGCCATATTGTCGGGCACAAAACCATTGGCTATGTTCATGGGCAGGCGCATCAGTTGGGCCTCGGCTTCTATATAATCGTCTTCTTCCGTTGACCAGTACTTACCCGTCAACTGGGCTATGTCTTTCTGATTCTGATACAGGATACCATCCACCAGGTGCGAGCCATCGCTATTGGGGAAGTATATGGCTTCCATGGCTATATCGCCCAGAGGACTGCCCTCGTATCCCATCTTGTTCACTCCCATATCCACGGACACGGTGGTCATATCGGCTTCCTTCACGGCATGCACATCGCCACTGAGCATACCGGTAACCATAGGCATGAAGGGCATTACGTTGGAGAGTTCGCCTAGATTGAAGTTAGCCACCGAGAGGGTGATATCCTGCATGGCGTTCTCGTTGGGCGAACTGTATAATCTCACCGACGTACCATCATCGGCAATCAGATTCATATCGGCAGAGACGTGATTCTGAGTGTCAATAGCCACATAATTGTTGGCATTCACATCAAATCTGCGATATGCTATGATGGGATTCAGCGGAGTGAGGTGAACGTACTTCACACTGTCCGTAAAGGCTACATCAAGACCAAAGTCCACGCCCTTTCTTCCCTTGCCATCAATGAAGAGGAACGAGCTATTGATACCCTTGGGACTTATGAATGCCTTCATGGTGGATTCAAAGTTGACCACCTTGTTGCGAGGACCATTCTTCACCCTTGCCAAGAAGTCCAGACCATCGGAGAGTTGTTTCAGATTGAAGGAAATGGAATCCAGCACCACAGCCGAGGTATTGAACTTGTTCATCTGTCCCTGGCCATTGATACCCGTGGTGGGATGACTGATAAAGTCCAGGCTCATGTGATTGAACGTAGCACCCAGCATCGAGCGAGTGACATTGGCCAGAGGATTGTTGTTGCCACAAAGTACGTGCACGTCCACTCGTGGGAGCAGAGCCTTGGCTTTGTCATAATCGTGTTGTTTGTCCTTCACCTGAGCGTTCAGTTCCTCAATGAAGGCATTTGTCTTGATGAGCAGGGAGTCAATACCTTCGTCGGCATGGAATTGTATCCACATATCGCCAGCATTGGTGCGAGCAAGCATGCTCTTCTCATTCATCTTTACCTCTACATTGAGGTCCAGAGGATAGAAGGTGGTATCTCTGGTGGCTATCTCCATGCTATGAATGCTACCATCCAGGCGATGGTTTTGCTTCATGTCCGTATTGCCATCAATGTTCATTACCATGGAGGCAACAACCGAGTCTTGTACTACGCCCAAGGCCTGGAGGTTGATTCTATTTAGCGATAGTGAAAATTCTGCCTTAGAACTGGTCTTGCTAATATCAGCACCCACACATGCATTGGCCGTGAGGATGTCATTATCACAGATAAAATCCACGGTTGCCCATCCCTGCTTGAGCATAGCTCCCAGGCGTGCATTGCTGACGTTCAGATTCTTATACTCCAATTGTTTCAGCTCCACCTCGCCTTTGAACCTCGTAGCCTTGGAATAGGGCTCTATGCCGCGTCCCTTGACAGAGGCATGAAGAGTGAGGTGTCCGATACTATCATTGGGGAGGAAGTTGGCAATATTCAGTTCGTTGGAGAAGAGCTTTGCCTCGTATGCCATATTGTCCAGGTCCACATAAGCCTTCGTATGCACGGTACCCTTGCCTTGTCTCAGAAGGGCATCAGCCTTGTAGGTATTTCCCTGTATATTGGCCTTGGCAGAGAGCGTCATGCTGGGTATATTCACACCCGTCAACTGGAGGTATCTCTTGATAAAGTTGAGGTTCATCGTCTTGGCGGAAAGGAGCATCTCTCCCACCCTCTCCTGCTCTTCCAGGGGCTTGAAGACATATCCACTGGCATGAAGGTCAGCCACCTTGGGCATGAGCACATGCATGGTGTCTATGGCTACGGAATCTATATTGCCACGCACTTGTATGGTGGCATTCAGAGGACTTTCGGGATAAACCCTGGCTATATCCTTGGGGATGAAGTCTTGTGCCAAGGTCAGCAAATCGGTGTGTGAGATGGAAGCCGAGGCACATAGTGCAAACTCTCCATCGCTCGCTGGTGTCAGTGCATCAAAGTCGAAATGTGCGCTTCCCTGAATATGGCTATGTGGCTCCACGGAGGTATTGGTGGAAAAGTCGAACCTCTGCACGTCAATCCCCACGCTATCCATGTGCATGCCATACAGATGAAGCGATGCCGTGGAAAGGGGCACCGTCTTTCTCTCTCCAAGGCTATCAAGCATTGCCAGGGCCAGTGTGTCAATGTGTACTCCCAGGCGCTCTATCCGGTAATCTGCATTGAGAAGGTCGATGGTGGCTCTCCTCAGTTGTGCTCTGTTGATATGGGTGGAAAGCGCCAGTGTGTCTCCTGCACTTTGGAATGCTATGCTGGTGTTTCGGAGATTTACATTGTCCACCTCTATTGTCCATGCCAGAGGAGCAGTGGTGGTGGTATCTATGATGGTGGTATCCGTCATGCTAATGCCCACCGAGCATCCGTCTATCAGTGCATTGCTCAGGAGGGCTTTCCCTTGCTCCAGATTGGTGCTTTCTGGTCCTACGTGCAAGGTCTTGGCATTGCCCTTGATGGTCATCTCGGGCACCAGATTGGCTGAGGAGAATGTGGCATTCCTTATCTCGAATGTCTCCACTCCTATCTCCTTGTCCAGCACCTTGCTGAAATCCAGGTCTACTATGATTGAATGGGCATGCAAAAGGGTATCTCCCTCCTGCATGGCGGTCAGGTTCAGCAACTTTAAATCCAGTGGGAAGTTCAACCTTATCCTATCCAATTGGACATCAAATCCTGTCTTCTCCGATACCACGGCTATGGTCTCCTGCACCGCCCAGTTTTGTATCGAGGGTACGTACAGAAGCATTACCAATATCAATGGCAGGAGAAGGGCAATACACAGGATTGTCCCTATCCATTTGAATAGACGTCTGATTGTTTTCAATTCGTTCGTAGATAGTGTTATTACTCCTCGGGCTTTATCTCTTGCCACAATCTGTCATTGGGCACGGGAGCGGTGATGGAGATTTGCTCGTGGCTGACGGGATGCTCAAAAGTGAGTTTCCTGGCATGCAAAGAGATGCTGCCGTCTGGATTGCTCCTTGGAGAACCGTACTTGAGGTCTCCCTTGATGGGACAACCCATTTTTGCCAACTGGCATCTGATTTGATGATGTCTGCCCGTATGCAGGTGTATCTCTAGCAGGTGGTATCTCTCGCTGGAGGCTATGAGCTTGTAATCGAGCACGGCTTTCTTCGAATTGGGTACTTCCTTGTCGTAAGCCCTTGCCGTATTCGTCTTTTCATGTCGGGTGAGCCAATGTGTGAGTGTTCCCTCTGCCTTTTGCGGACGATTCTGCACTATTGCCCAATAGGTTTTCTGTACCTTGTTGTGCTCGGCAAACATGGCATTCAGTCGTGGCAGGGCTTTGCTTGTCTTGGCAAACAATACCACGCCTGATACGGGACGGTCCAATCTGTGCACCACTCCCAAGTAGACATTGCCAGGCTTCTGGTACTTTTCCTTAATCCATGCCTTTACAATATCCGAAAGGGGAGTATCGCCGGTCTTGTCTCCCTGCACTATCTCCCCTGCTCGTTTGTTGACTATTATCAGATGATTGTCTTCGTGTAAAACGGTCATATTGCGACTTACATATTCATACCGCCATCCACCTGAATGACCTGACCAGTTACATAGCTTGACAAGTCGCTTGCCAGATACAGCGCTGCATTGGCAATGTCTTCCACTTGTCCTGCTCGGCGCAAGGGTATCTTCTTTTTCCACTCTTCGCGAATTTCATCGGAAAGAGCACTTGTCATGTCTGTTTCAATAAAACCAGGGGCCAAAACGTTTGCTCTAATGCCCTTGGGACCCATTTCCTGCGCCAAACTCTTTGCCAAAGCTATCAATCCTGCTTTCGAGGCGGCATAATTGGCCTGACCAGCATTGCCGTGCACGCCCACTACGCTTGACATATTGATAATGCTTCCTCCGCGCTGGCGCATCATAAAGGGCACACAGGCGTGGATGAAGTTGAAGGCCGACTTCAGATTGACATCTATTACGGCATCCCATTGCTCTTCTGTCATGCGCAGCAACAAGCCGTCCTTGGTGATACCTGCATTGTTCACCAATATGTCTATCGTACCAAATTCTTCCTTGATACTCTTTACTATTTCCTCCGTCTGAGCAAAGTCCGACGCATTACCCGAATAGGCAACGCACTTGACTCCCAGGGCTTCCACCTCCTGTCGGGTGGCTTCCATTGTAGCTTTCTGCTCGTCTGTCTCGCCTCTACCTGTAAAGGCAATGTTTGCGCCCTCAGAGGCAAACTTCAGAGCGATAGCCTTGCCTATGCCACGTGTGGCACCAGTGACGAGGGCTGTTTTTCCTTCCAATAGTTTCATTAGTTTTCTTATTTTGGTTAAAAATCACTTATTGTACTGCTTGCTCAAGGAGCGGTGTATAATCTTATGCACCACACCTCTAATCATTCCCTTGGACATTCCATCGGCTATACGGCCATAGATGTAGGGCACCTCGATACCTCTGACGGAGTATCTGATGATATCCACCATGAGCCCGAGGTCGTCTATCTCAAAACGTCCCTTCTCCACTCCCTCCGAGAGTACCGTGGTGAGCAATATCTTCTCGTTGTGGTCAAAGCGCTGTCTGATAAGACTTACGCGCCATATATCGCGGAAAAACTCTGCGCGAATATTGCCATTTCTCTGCACAACGTCCTTAATGGCATTCAAGTGGGCATAAATTAGGGCTACCAGCTTGTCCTCGGGGTCCATCTCCTGCTTGGCTACTTCTGCCATCTTCTCCGCCATCAGGTCCAATTCATACTGAACCACGGCATCATAGATGTCTTCCTTGCTCTTGAAGTAGGTGTATAGCGTACGCCTACCCTTACCCGAGGCCACAGCAATATCATTCATGGTGGTCTCCTCGATGCCATTTTTTGCAAAAAGCATACGTGCAACCTCTATCAACTTGTTTCTCGTTTTCTCTACCGCCATGCGTATTATTCTTATATAATGTGTATTTGGGTACAAAGATATGATTATTTTGGCAGATAAACAATTTTTTTGCATTTTTTTGTAGAAATGTTTGGTGGTAATTCAGAAAAGCTATACCTTTGCACTCGCAAACGGGGAACAACGCCTGTTTAGCTAACGAAATAACAATATCGCGGGGTGGAGCAGTTGGTAGCTCGCCAGGCTCATAACCTGGAGGTCGCCCGTTCGAGTCGGACCCCCGCAACCTTGAAGTGGTGGTGGAATTCCCTGGTTAAAGAAATTTCTTTGCTGGGGAATTCTTTTTTAGGTACTTATAACGCACGCACGTATGAAGATAGTGTACATACATGGCTTTGCATCGGCAGGAAGCACTGGTAGTGCTACTCAGTTGCGCAATCACTTTTATCCCAAGGGGATACAAGTGCTCAGCCCCGACGTACCCGTAGAACCGCTTCGTGCCATACAATTCCTTCGCGACTATATCGCTGAGCACCAACCCTCTCTCATCGTTGCCACATCCATGGGCGCCATGTATGCCGAGCAACTTCGTGGTGTGCCTCGCATTCTGGTCAACCCTTCCTTCCACATGGCCAAGCTGCTCACCTTCCGTGGCCTTGGTCGTCACGAGTTTCGCAACAAGCGCGAAGATGGTGCACGTGACTTCAAGATAGACAAGCAGATGATTTCCGAGTTCAAGGAGGTGGAAAAGCATAGCTTTGATGGCATCACACCCGAGGAGAAAAGCCTCGTATGGGGATTGTTTGGTACCAAGGACAAGAACGTCAATTGTCAACCGGATTTCCGTAAGCACTATGGCACCGCCCAGATGTCACTCTTCGAAGGCGAGCATTACCTCAACGGAGTCGTCCTTGGCAAAGTGGTCATCCCCCTGGCAGAAAAGATACTGGGTATCCCCTAGCTCTCCAGCCCCCTAGAATATCTAGAACCTCTAGAATTTCTAGAATCTCTAGCTCTCCCCCTCCTAGGTCTTCCTAGAACTCCCTAGGATATCCTAGAAAAAAAGTAAAAAACTAAAAAAAAGAAAATATATGTTTGAAAATCTCTCAGAACGTCTGGAACGTTCATGGAAAATACTAAAAGGTGAAGGCAAGATTACTGAAATCAACGTAGCCGAAACCCTCAAAGACGTACGCCGCGCACTACTTGATGCCGACGTCAACTACAAGGTAGCAAAGACCTTCACCGACACCGTCAAGAAGAAGGCCCTTGGCCAGGACGTGCTCACCGCCGTCAAGCCTCAGCAATTGATGGTAAAGATTGTGCACGACGAGTTGGCAGAGCTGATGGGTGGCGAAACAGCCGAAATCAACCTACCCGGTCGCACTGGCGAACCCTCCATCATCCTGATGGCTGGTTTGAACGGTTCTGGTAAGACCACCATGAGTGGTAAGCTTGCCAAGCTACTCAAGGAGAAGAAGCACAAGTCTCCTCTCTTGGCTGCATGTGATACCTTCCGTCCTGCTGCCATGGAGCAGTTGCGCGTATTGGGCGAACAGGTAGGCGTACCCGTATATATAGAAGAAGGTGCCA
The DNA here is from genome assembly GCA_017381015.1 of Bacteroidaceae bacterium. Classification (GTDB taxonomy): domain Bacteria; phylum Bacteroidota; class Bacteroidia; order Bacteroidales; family Bacteroidaceae; genus Physcousia. The sequence goes on along the minus strand of JAFOCV010000091.1, from coordinate 49,645 downwards.
CCGACCCCGTACAGGTAGCCGTCAATGCCATTCGCGAGGCCAAGTCAAAGGCATACGACGTAGTCATCGTGGATACCGCTGGTCGTTTGGCTATCGATGAGGAGTTGATGCAACAGATTTCTGACATCAAGGATGCCATCAATCCTCACGAAATCCTCTTCGTGGTGGATGCCATGACCGGTCAGGATGCCGTTAATACTGCCAAGGAATTCAACGACAGACTGGACTACACCGGTGTGATTCTCACCAAGTTGGACGGTGACACCCGTGGTGGTGCTGCACTCTCCATCCGCACCGTTGTCAATAAGCCCATCAAGTTTGTTGGTACTGGCGAAAAGATGGAAGCCATAGACCCCTTCCACCCCTCTCGTATGGCAGACCGCATCTTGGGCATGGGTGATATCGTATCGTTGGTAGAGCGTGCACAGGAACAGTTTGACGAGGAAGAAGCCAAGAAGCTGGAAGCCAAGATTCGCAAGAACAAGTTCGACTTCTCCGACTTCTACAATCAGATTCAGCAAATCAAGAAGATGGGCAACCTCAAGGACCTGGCCAGCATGATTCCCGGTGTGGGCAAGGCTCTCAAGGACGTAGAGATTGATGACAATGCCTTCAAGAGCATCGAAGCCATCATCCAGAGTATGACCCCCTACGAGCGCGAGCATCCCGAGTGTCTCAACACCTCTCGCCGCCATCGTATTGCCAAGGGTGCTGGTGTAGACCTTCAGCAGGTGAATCGTCTCATCAAGCAGTTCGACCAGACCCGCAAGATGATGAAGATGATGACCGACAAGTCCAAGATGGCTCAGATGGCATCAATGATGAAGGGCAAGATGTAATATCTCTCCCCTATCCCTAATTACAACAACAATAGAATCATCTATAAATCTTCATAAACAAGAATATGCAGATAATTGATGGAAAGGCAACAGCTGCTCAAATCAAGGCCGAAATCAAGGCCGAAGTAGAGCACATCGTAGCCTCTGGCGCACGCGCTCCCCACTTGGCAGCAGTACTTGTGGGCCACGATGGCGGTAGCGAAACATACGTCCGCAACAAGGTACTTGCTTGCGAGGCATGCGGTTTCGAGAGCACTTTGCTCAAGTTTGAAGACACTATCACCGAGGAAGAACTGCTCAACGTGGTGGACCAACTGAACAACAATCCCGCTATTGACGGATTCATCGTTCAGCTGCCTCTGCCCAAGCACATCGACGAGCAGAAGGTCACCGAAGCCATCCTGCCAGAGAAAGACGTAGATGGTTTCCATCCCGTCAACGTAGGTCGTATGTCCATCGGTCTTCCAGCCTTCATCTCGGCCACTCCCTTGGGCATCCTCACCCTATTGCAGCGCTACAACATCCCCACCAAGGGCAAGAAAGTAGCCATCCTCGGTCGCTCAAATATCGTAGGCAAACCAATGGCATCCCTCATGATGCAGAAGCAATATGGCGACTCTACCGTTACCGTGCTACACTCTCATTCCGAGAACCTGGCCGAGGAATGCCGCCAGGCAGACATCCTCATTGCAGCCATCGGTAGCCCTGCCTTCGTTACCGCCGATATGGTCAAGCCCGGAGCCGTAGTCATCGACGTAGGTACCACCAGAGTGCCCGATGCCACACGTGCCAACGGTTTCCGTCTGCAAGGCGATGTAGACTTCAATGCAGTCTCTCCCCTATGCTCTGCCATCACACCCGTTCCTGGCGGCGTAGGACCAATGACCATCTGCATGCTTATGCTAAACACCCTCCAGGCATACAAGCAATTTGCAAAACTATAACATATCTTGCACCCCATACACCCACGTTTTGGGGTGGCAAACAATGATTTTGTTAGAAAATAACACTAAAATACGCAAAAAGTAGGCAAAACATTTGGCAGTATCAAATAAAAGCCATACCTTTGCAATCGCTTTCAGGAAGCAACAAGCCAACTGGAAGTAATTCTAACAAAGATGGTGACTATAGTTCAGTCGGTTAGAGCGTCAGATTGTGGTTCTGAATGTCGTGGGTTCGAATCCCACTAGTCACCCTCCCTCCCTCCTGAGTCCCTTGTTAAGCCAATTGGTTTGCGAGGGACTCTTTTTTTGTATAGATACTAAACGCCTCAGACTTACCAAAGCACCAGAGCCTAATGATTTTTTGGCTCATCGCTAGTATTGTGCAACTATTTCCGTTGGGCATACAGATTTTTTATTTTCTTAGGGTAGAATTGAAAAAGTTTTAATATCTTTGCGGTATCGTTCGGCATTGCAGCGGCAGTAAAAGAATGACTTTATTAAAAAGGTGTTATTGAAATTATCTTCGATGTTCAAACTTCGCAACTTTGATAACGGAATGAAGATGATAGCAATGGCATCACATCTTTGGTATGTACAGCCATTATTGGCTCCTTACATAACCTTTGGTGTGGGCTATTGCTTTATCCATTCCAAAGGTAGTGCGAAGACCTGAACGTCGGATAAAGTAAATAGAGTTCCCACACCTTTATTGTATACTCTAATGGCTTTCTCTGGGGATTGGGAGGCGGAAAAATATAATAATATGAAAAAGTTATTTTCTATGGTGCTTATTATGGCATCGGGGCTAACTTTCTTTTCTTGCTCAAGCGACGAAGAGATTTACAAACCACAGGATGTTAAGCTAACATTAGATTATACCCTCGTTGATAGTGGTAGTATGTCTAGAGGAGTGGGTGAAGATACTTATAATAATTTCTACGATAAGTATATAAAGACAAAGAAGCTTACGCCTCAAAATTATGTTCTGACTTTTACAAACACAGAAACAAACGAGGTTATCTTGAATAAAAAATCAGCATGGAACTCGAAGGACGGAATAGTTTTACCCGAAGGTACATATAAGGTATCAGGATATTCTCATCCTTCAGAAATGCAAATAGAATCAGTTGGTAATTTTGATTTTTATTATCCTTCGGATACTGTATTCATGGCATTTGATGAGGTTGTAAGTGTTACCAAAGACATGACAAAACTTACATTGAAAGCAAATTATGACTCATATCTTTTGTTGTTTGATACCGCAAACACAGAGTCTATTGAACTAGGCGATGATTCAGGTCGTGCTTTTACCAATAATTACTCCAAAACACTTGCAAAAGATGATAATTGTCATTGGGTATTCATGAATGGAAAAGCCTATGCCTATGCCTATCAAATCAGTAAGACTTACTATTATTCTTTCGTTGTTAATCAGGCAGACGATAATAATATAAAGCTATTTACTGGCTCAGAAACATACGAGAAGGGTAAATATTATTACTATCAATACAATGGCATGACTAACTCTTTTGATATCCCTAAGATGGAGTCTGGAAACTAGTTTTGCTTTGAAGTAAAGATACACGAGTCCGCAGCACCCCGATGGAGAGGTACTGCGGATTTCTTGTAGGTAATGTATGGGTGCTCAATCGCTATTGACTCCGTCGCTCATCGAGTCTAAGGCTCGCCTAGGAAGTCTTGGATTACTTCCAACTGTCGTTTGTTTAATGTGCGCTGCTGCGGACGATAATCTACATCCTGCAAGGCTTCAAGTAGTCCACGAGTGTGTTCTAGTTCCTGGCGGAAGAGGTGAACGGCTCGCTTGTATCCACGGCCTGGGTAATAGCGCATGGCGAGGTTGCCAAATTGGAACTTAGAGCGTGAAAGGAGGCGCTTGCGCGCCCTGCCTTTCTTGTTGGGTGATGCTATGCTCATGCTTGTCTTGGTGTGAAGGGTACGTTACTAAAGTTGTGATGCATTCTTCTCCGTTGAAGTCTTGACATACATGTTACGCTCTTTGTCGAAACGTATGAAGCCACGGTACATCCATTGTGAGAGCATATTGCGTACATCCTTGCTACTGGTGGAACGACCTGCATCTCTGCGCATATTACGTGCCTGTTCGCGTGTGAACTCCATGGGTAGAAGAGGTAGCAGGAAGGTATTGTAGCGTGTGTTGTCGGGCGTAGCACCTACACTGCTTTCAATCAGGTCTCCAAAGTAGTATAACTTGCACCATAGGTCATAATCTATGCTCCATGTGGCAAAGTCTTCTATCTCCTTGCTCCATTGGTTGCCATTCATGATGTAGAGCATGACGGCACGCCAGAATCCAATCTGTAGAGAGCGTTTCATAAAGGGGACCATGTACTTCATATCCTTCTTGCGCAGGGTGTCTATCTGACGAAGACGTTCACGCTCAGCCCATTCTTCTGCTTCGGCGCAATATATGGTACCTGTAGCAGAACGGAGATTCTCGATATAGGGAGCAAGTCCTTTCTTGTACTCATCGTCAAAGTTGCCATAGACAGGCATCTCGTCGCCAAAATCATTCTCGTCAACCATCAGCGTAGCTATCGTTGCGCGGGTAATGGTACCGTTGTGGAATTCATTTTTGAATACCCTGCGTGCCGTAGCTGGTGTGGTGCTCACATTGAAGCTCCAACGTAATTTGGGTACAACCAATGATACTGCCGTAGCTGATACGCGCTCCTGACCATAGCGTGCTCCATCGTAAGCGGAACGCATTATCTCGGAGAGACCATTGAGGCGTTGCAATTTTTCCAACTCCTCGGCATAGGTATAGAGCGAGTATCCCTGAGCATCCATGGCACGTTTGACAAAGGCAGGGTCTGTCATATTGGCCTCTACTATACGAATGGGTAGCGAGGGAGCCTTGGGTTTGTCCTTGCTTGCGCCTCGACAAGAACACTCTTCACGCCATTGTCCTTCTGCCTCACGGTTCTTGTCGTCTTCTATGCTGATGGACTCTAGGATGCACTCGCAAGGCATACGAGTAGCCGTTTTGCCCTCGGATTGGGTGGCATTGGTGATATTGAAGAAGCAAGGCTCTTGACACTGATTATCGATATAGTGAAAACTGACCTCGTGCAGGTGAATGCGCCATGCTGCAAAGGAGCTGATGGCTGCGGCTGGGCGTCCTTTTTCGGGAATAACGCTTACTAGATGAGCAATGGCAGGAGGCAAGACTGCAGGCATGCTAGGTGGCAAGGTCTCGTTGGTCTCTGGTGCGCTAGAGGCATGGTTAGCCTTGTTGGTAGCTCGTTCTATGGCACGCTGTAGGTCGCTAGGGATATAGGGTAGCATCTTGGCCTTCAGAGCGTTGTTGATGGTACGGAGATGCTCTGTCTGAGAGAGTCCATAGGTAGGTACTAGCCTCTGCAATATAGCCACGTTAGGCCCCACAAGGTGTCGCATTAGGGCAGTCATCTTGAACACCTGTTCGTTACGGTTACCACTCTTGGCAGCACCACCGCCAACACAATGCTCTAGCTCGTTGACGATATCCTCCAACAGAGCCTCATCGGTGATAGTGCCATAGGTATTCTGATAGGATTCGGGAACCTTGTAATCGTCTGTAATCGGTTGAGGTGTAGGCTCGGCATCTTGCTTTATATCCTGTGATTCAGCAGTAGCTTGCCCAGAGATTCCACTATCCATCTCTGCGCTCTTCTCCTGATCGAATAGTAGGTCTGTGTTCAGACAGAAGAGGTCATTGCGTGAGGTCAGGAAGTAGAGACGGTTGAGGTTCTTGCATTTAGAATCGCATGGAAATGGCAGAATGGTATTCCATCGTTCTTGCTCCTGTTCGATGGTAAGTCCTGCTGTACGTTTTACTACCAAGCGCCATCCTGGTGCTGTGGGGGTGGCGTATGCCATGGCAATGATTTGGTCGGGCATTATTCCAAAGGCAGACTTGATTCTCTCGCAAGTGATGAAGTACTGCTCCCTTGCCGTCATATTGCACCCTTCGCATGGGTCGATGTCCAGACCGATGAGGTCTGATGGCGTGAAGCATTCTGCATCTCGGCACGTGTGCCTGTTTTCACCCTGCTTAGCCACCTCGTTCACATATGCCTTGGCAAGCTCTGGTGAATATAGTCCGTTGAAGATTACGGCGCTGAGTGCCTTTTTAGAGTTCTCGTCGCCCGAAGCTCGGTAGTTGTCTACAAGCATTCGTGTAGCCTTGGCATCCAGTATTCGGTTGAGTACCTCGATATCCAGAGGCTTAGGCTCGGTATCGCTTACGTTGTTTACATACGACAGGAAGGGAGCATTGATGGCCTTCTCAATAGCTGTGTCGATTACCTTAGTCATGTCAGCGTTTGTTGTTTCAAAATTTACATTAGTCATAATTTAATACTTTTTAATATCATTGAGTTTTGATTATTCTTTGTGATTGAGGGTAGAAGCACCACCCCATGTGGTGAGCGAGTGGGCTTCTACGAAAGAGGTAATTAGTTTGGAGTAGAGGAATAGCAACTTTTCAATACGTATTCAAAGAATTTGCTATCAAGGAGCTTCTTTACTTCATCGCACTCTTGCTCATAGAACAATGACTCATTTCGCTTGTCATGCTCTATCTTGAGTTGCATTAAATCAAAGTACGTAGACAGTAGTGCGCTGGCCAGGTGCTGGTGGTATTCATACATAGGATACTCAAGATTGGGCTTAGCCAATACTCTGAACGTTCCACTGGACATCTGCTCTCTCTTGAAATCCATTTTGTCACTTAACAGCTTTTCGCTTACAACCTTCTTCTTACCTGTTCTACCAGGTTCTTTCTCTATCGCTTCCTTGATACATTGTAGGGAAGCATGTAGCTCCTCATTAAACACGAGACCTTCTTCCACTAGATTAGAAATGAGACTCCAATTTTTCGTCATATGCTTTTGTGTTTATATTGTTATTAATTTTAACTATCTCCTCTGCGATGACATCTTGGTACATCTGACCAGTGGAGGGGTTCTCTGTTGCCTTGAAGCGTAGTGACACAGCCACTAGCTCGCCTGGTTGGTATTGCTGGTTGCTCCATGGTGGGAACAACTTCACTGCGTAGGATGGAGCATACTCCGTGCCTAGCTCCTTTAGCTTGAGCATACACATTCGTGCGCTACCACCTACAGATTTACTACTTGGCACATTTGCTATCGCAGACTGTGCCACTACTATTAGAATTATTTTCATCTTTTAATTCTTTTTAGTTGTTAGACAATTCGCTTCCTCTCGCCCTGTACCTCACATACCGTATATATATATTAGCGCGCTGGTGTGTGGAGAAGTACACGTGGTTTGAATTCGCAGTACAAATATTCAAAAAAATAATTCGTTATTCCTAAATGTGCTGTTTTATGTTATTGTGTGTAGCACAAAAAAAACGTATCCCTTTAGGAGGAATACGTTTGCTATACTGCTGTAATACAGCACTATAATTTTCTAAAATTAAAAATCTAATGTGTTACTTTATGGCGTTTTGTGCTATTTATTCTGTTCCATTATTTTCACTACATCTATGTGCAAGTTGTCGTTCTTGTCTTCCTCTTTGAAACCTTTCGCCAGCAACCGCTCCACTACGTTGGAGTGACTACCCTGGTCCACCCTGCTTTTCAATTTACAACTTTCGAATATGAACACTGTTGGTGATTGTTTTGTACGGGATGTATTCAATAATCCTGCACTTTCCCATTCGTATATAAAACGTGCTAGCACCTTGTTAATGAAATTGCCTTTCTCGGTTCCAATTTCTGCCTCTCTTTCTATCTTTCTTGTGCGATTTGCAATAAACTCATCAAATATTTCTGCCCATTTAATTTGGTCTTCATGTTCTGCAAACAACCAATTACGGTTATTTTTTAAATAGGATTTCTCAGGTGCTTTTGGGGGATTCTCGGTTTTCGCTTCTTCATTTATATCAGCAGAAGAAGTCTTCTTCTCGCCAGATAGTCCTTGTTCAACTCCTGTAGCTGCGTTCTCATCCTCATTGCCATCTATTGCCCCAGTCTTTGGTTTGGGATAGTTGGCAAGTTTATCTATCCTCTGCTCATACTTTTGGTACACATCATATGGAATATAGCGTCCTGCAGCACCTTTTGAATGAATCATATGGCCGATGACACGTTTCTTGCTCCACTCATTGGCAGTAAAGTTTTCCGCATATCTCACCATGGCATCGAGAAGTTTCTCGACTGGGTGGGGTGGAGGGTTTAGTCGCTTTATTAAAATGTCAAGTGCCTCCTGTTCCTTATGCTCTTCTTCACATAAGTCATATATGCTTTCCAAAAGCAAAAGTGCCGTGTTGATATGTTTGCATGATTCGGATGTTAGTATATCTAATTTTTTATTGCTTTGTTCATATTCCTTGAACAGATAAGCTCCAAATGCAAGTACTATATCCCGTGCACGAGAACTGCGTGATGGGGTGTCCGCCAGGGCATAGTAACTTCTTTTATCGTATTCAGGGTAATCTGTATTCGCTGCGTGGATAGCTATCGCATAGGCATCGTTTAACATATCCAAAAACTCATCCGCGGTAATGTCTTTAATTACTGTGTCAACTATCTTTTTAATTCTATAGTTGGCACATGCCCTGTTCTCAAAATCGCAATCCGAAAGAGTGCGGAATGTGCCTCTCAATGCTCCCACTGTTATGGGTTGACTTTCGCCATCCGCCTCATTGTCTTTTTGCCACTGCAAAGCACGTTTCACCGCTTCTTGCATACATGCCTTTACCTTCTCCGAACCGACTTCTGGTAATCTAAAATCTTCTAATTTCTTCATTGTGTTTTTCTATTAATAATTCACCCACAAAATTACACATTTTCCTTTGTATTCACAATACCTAAGCCCAAGAAGTTTCACTAGGAAAGCGATTACAGGCGATTACAAAAGATTTCTCGTCTGAGCCTAGAAGCACCAGAATAGTACCCGTTCAAAATTTTATTATTATATATATATATTCTTAGTATATATACTATCAATAATAATATAGTTATATATATATAATAATAACTTTTAGTTGCCATCTTTTTCTATACGAGCACAAAACCTTGTAATCGTCTGTAATCGGTCATATAGAAAACATACATACAAAAAGGAATCTCTGCACCATAAAAAAACAACCATTCCCTCGCCACAGATTATTTCCCACTAATTCTCACTAATTCCCACCTCGCCAGAATGATGTCGTATCTTTGCATCAGAAAACGAAGAACGATGAGCGTTTAGCATTAGCGACGAGCGACATCAAAATAGCATTTCCTTACGGCCGTGGGTGCTATTCTTCGTGACAAAACGTACTTTGTGACGTTTGAGATTGGTTTATGTTCAACATTGTTAAAAAACAAAAAATTACTACTACATCTATGAAAGAAATCGTTTATCTAACCAGGTATTACCTGACCAAGTACAACACCGCTGAGTATTGCACCTTGATGGACCGCTTCATCAACCAAACCGTGGCCACCGGAGCAGATACATTGCACTACGAGGAGGCTGACATGACTCGCCTGCGCCAGTTGCACAGCCAGTTGCAGAACAATGTGGCTCGCACCAGCGCAAGCCCCGAGACTCAGAAACTGCAGGCTCTGGACGTGGAGCGCAGCACCATTGGGCAGTACATCCTCTCTTGCGTGAAGAACTCACTCACCCTGCCCATTGCCGACAAGTCGGCGGCTGCCACCGCACTGTACACGGTGCTGAAGCCCTACGTGGGTTTCTACAATCAACCAGCGCCTCAGAAGACTTCCATCATCGATGGCATGCTCCTTGACCTCAGTCTGGACGCCATGCAGGAGCACCTCACCACCCTGGGTCTTGGCACCTACATCGAGATGCTGACGCTGAAGAACGCCCAGTACAAGGTGGCGCTGGAGGCACGCACTCAGGCTCGCAATGCCAACAAGGCAGTGGACAGTGCCACCATCCGACAGGAGATGGATGCCATCTTTGACAACATCACCATCGTGGCCTTTGCGCACGGCGTGGTGACTCCCAACGACGATATCGATGCATACATCGCCATGGTCAATGCCATCATCGGGGAAATCAACACCAGCTACAATCAGCGCATGGCCGCTAAAACTGAAAGCGGAAAGGGGAAAACGGAAAACTCCGAGCCCTCAGAGCCTGAATCCCCCTCAGAGCCCGTCGAGGGCTCTGAGGAGGGAGAGGGATAGGAAAGCCCTAGGAAGGCCTAGAAAATCCTAGGAAGTCTAGAAAATCTAGAAGGTCTAGAAAGACTAGAAAATCTAGAAAGTCTAGAAACCCCTAGAAAATCATCCAAGCCCCTCCCTCAAGGGGGGGGCTATCATTAACCCTTAAAAAAACATTTCACACTATGGGAACTTTCAACAACAATTCCACTTGGGGTAAAATCCTCAACATACTCATCACCATCCTCACGGCCCTTGCCACCACCTTTGGTGCACAGAGCTGTATGTAAGGACCTGATTACCAAGAAGGAGAGGAACTACCAATCGGCAATTCCTCTCCAAAAAAAGTACTGCTGAGGGATAGCAGTACTAACCACCACTTCATTCAGCAAAGGTAAGGAGTATTATTTCACAAAACAAGGATTGGGAGATTTTTTTCTGATATTTTTGTTTTTTATTTCAATATAATTTGGAGGTTTCAGGTTTTATGTATACCTTTGCAGTATCAAATCATTAACAAGTGTGTTTTTCATAGTAGAAAGTTGGGCTGTGAAGCCAGACTTACATTCTCTCATAATTAAGTAAATTAATTTCTCATTTTTTTTTAAAGAGCTGACCGTGAGGTTCGCTCTTTTTTTGTTGTCCCTCCCCCCAACACTTTCAGAGCATACACAAACGGAGCACAGATGGGCGTATTCCACATCCGTGCTCCGCAGTATGAAAATCAGAATAATCAGAGTAATCAGAGTAATCAGAATACTCCGAGTAATCAGAGTAATCAGAATACTCTATACACTGTAATCCTATTCAGAGCGGAAGGTGCTGGCTGGTAGGCCAGCGGCATTGACCAGATTAGCCTTGGTGAAGGGTTGCCAACCATAACGTACTATGGTGGGATTCTTTACCTGGGGGCATGATACCTTGACAATGTTGCCCTCGACGACAGCCTTGGCAGGGAAGAAACGACGGTCCTCGCCAGCCAATTCGAAAGTAAGCAGTTCTTCGCCTCCCCCAGCAGGACGCATGCCCTCGGCATGATGGAAGCTGACATATGCTATGCCCTTCTTGAACTCGACACCCTTGTACAAAGGACCAGAGGGAACAACGTGACGGAAGCCATAGGTATCGTTCAATGCCCAGAAGGCCAGGCGCTGACCCACTTCGCGCTTCTCGGTGGGATGCACATCGGTAAGGTTGCCCTTGTCGGTAGACACCGCCATACCGGTATTGCTGATAGAGTGCATCAGGCGGCGCTGGCTGTCACGGAAGATGGGCCATGAGGGACGATTGAGACTGGAGAGCTGTACGTAATAGAAGGGCATCTCTGCATCGTTCCAATACTGGCGCCAACTGTCCACCAATTGTGTGAAGAGTGCTTCGTGGGCATCTACATTATGTGCATTGCTTTCGCCCTGGTACCAGATGACACCACGAATGGGGAATTGCTCAAGAGGTAGGATGGCAGACTCGTATAGATAGCATGGCTCATAGGGATGGCGCTGGAACTTGTAGGTAGACTTGCGAACGTTTTGTGCCGCACGACCACGTACCCAATCCTGAATGAAATCGTTCTGAGTCCAATTGCGAAGGATGGCAGGGAACTGGAACTCCAGCATACGGCGTGATACCCATGCTTCGGTGGGAGAACCGCCTACGGCATTGCAAATAAGACCAACGGGCACCTGGAGGCTGTCCTGAAGCATCTTGCCAAAGTGGTAGGCGATAGCAGAGAAGCGTGCTGCCGTCTGCGAGGTACATTCTGCCCACTGGGTATCGTGGAAGTACTGAAGATGGTTCAATGAATCAAGTACTGATGCGTCCCACTCTACGGGATTGGTGCGCCAACGAGCCTTCATATCGTAGAGACGAATCTTGTCATTATTGGCCTGTGGAATGTCCTCACGAGCGGTAGCCGACTGGTTGAGCATAAACTCCATGTTTGACTGACCAGAGCACAACCACACCTCGCCAGCAAGCACATTCTTGTATACCAGTTCCTTCTTGCCAGCAGCTACCTGGAGAGTGTAGGGACCACCAGCCTTGAGGGGAGAAAGGGTAACTGCCCACTTGCCATCGGTATCGGCTGTGGCACGACGCTTCTGTCCAGCCACGGATACGGTAACCTGTTCACCAGCATTGGCAAGGCCCTGGATGGTCAGGGGACGACCATACTGGAGCACCATATTATCGGTATAGATGGGCGACATCTGGAGGCCGCCGTAATTGCCCGTAATGCCCTTGTAAACGATTTCCGCCAACATGTGAGCACCCTCGGCATTGGGATGAATATTATCCTCCAGTATGTAGGGATATGGATGCAGGGGTTCGAAGAAATTAATCATCTGAATGCCTTCTGCCTTTGCCACACAGGCAATGGCTTGCTGAATCTCCTCGTGCCAATCGCGTGTGCCTGACTCATAGCGCCAATGGCGGTCGGAAAGAGGAGTCATGCGTGCAATAAGGAAACGAGCCTTGGGATTCACCTGGCGGAAAGATTGTATCAAGGCACGATAGTCCTCGATAAACTCGTCCTGGTAATTGGGCCAGTTGCGAGGGTCGGTGTCGTTAATACCCAAGTGTATTACCACGATATCACCAGCAAATGCCAGAGCGTCTTTGTACTCCTGCTGCTGGGTATAGGGGCGATGACCCTTGTTGAGAAGAGTGGCACCAGGCTTACCAAAGTTGCCCACTTCGTAAGCGTCGCCCAGCATGCCCTGCAACTTCACGGGATAGGCATTCACCTCGCGTTTTGCCACACCACTACCATAGGTGATGCTGTTACCCACACAAGCCACCTTGATTTTCTCCTGAGCACCAGCCATCAGGCAGCATGCCACGAGAAGCATTAATGAGAGAATCTTTTTCATGATTGGGTTAAGTTTTATTAGATTGAATTATATTTCTGTATCGGGGATTATTCCGCCAGGACAGTGCCTTCCACCTCAGTGACTCCTTTCAAAGAGAGACGGATAGCCTTGGGCAACTTGCCAAACACCAACGAATAACTGTGTCTGATGAGCGAGCAGATGAGTTCTTCGCTGAGATAGCCAAAGAGATTAATCTGATTCCAATGACGCTTGTTCATATGCCATGCAGGGGATATCTCGGCATACTTCTCGCGCAATTCTATGGCCATATCCGGATTGCACTTGAGCACAAACCATTCCGTTCGCTCAAGGTCTATCATGGCAAAAATCCTGCCGCCTATACGAAAAGCCAAAGTGGTCTCATCGAAGGGAAAGTCCTCCGTAGCATGCGGCAATGACAGGCAATATTCTCTTACGCTCTCAATATTCATATCAAAACATGGATATCTGGTTAATCTCTTATGCCCCACCCTACTGGGTATTACTCCTTGGGGAAGAGGCGACCCTCGAAGGCCTCAATGCTTTGTCGCACATCGTCGGGCATGAGGATGGTGCAACCCTCATCACGGTCATAGCACACCATGATGGTGCGGCATTCGCACTTGACCTCCTGAGTACGTGCATTGATGGCACGCTGAAGGAGGGTAAAACTCTTCTTGCCTATCCGGAGCATAGTGGTTTGAAGCACTATCTCGTCGGGATAATAGATGGGTGCCAGAAAGTTGGCATTCACGTTGGCTATGACTATGGTGATGCGCTGAAAGATGTCATGCCCAGCCACATCCAGGAAATAGCGCGTCTTGCACATATCGAAGAGCGAGAAGTAGGCATTATTATTAACATGCCCAAATTGGTCCACATCGGAGAAACGGAACTGGGCAGGAAGCTCGTGCTTGAAAACTATATTCTGTTGGTCTTGCATAGGGTAGGGTTATTAGAGGAGCGATTAGCGATTAGCGATTAGCGATTAGCGATTAGCGATTCAGAGTATTCAGAGTATTCAGAGTAATCAGAGTATTCAGAGTATTCAGAGTAATCAGAGCAATCAGAAAATCCCCATCTCATTTTACTTTTCTGCTTTCCACGCATTGTAGCCTCCCTTGAGGTCTATCACCTTGAGGCCACGTTCGGTCATCAGCTTGGAAGCTGTTTGGCTTCGGCGACCGCTTCTGCAATATATATAAAAGGTAAGGTCGGAGGGCAAGGCTTCGATGCCCTTGATAAAGTTGGCCTCGTCCTTGACGTTCAATAGCATGGCACCTTCGATATGGCCTTCGGCATATTCCTCGGGAGTACGCACGTCAATAAGAATGGCAGTAGAATCTGCCTGATAAGCCTTGGCATACTCCTCTACGGGGAGCACCTGGGGAGAGGTTGCTGATGCACCTTCTTGGTTGGTATTGCCACCTGTGCAAGCCATCATGGCCAGCAACAAAGCTATGCTAATGTATTTAATCTTTTTCATATTACTGAATGAGGGGAAAGTTGTTTATTTTTGTTTGTTGATAATATATATACCTGCCGTGGCCAAGGCACCAGCAATGACGTATTTCCAATAGAAAGTCTCGCCCAGGCATAGGCACGAGGTAACGGCTCCCACCACGGGGATGAGCGAATTGAAGATGGCAACCTTGCCCACGGGATTGCAACTGATTAGCTTATTGTAAAGCACAAAGCTAAGGGCTGAGATACCTATGAGCAAAAGCAGGATAACCAATCCCCACCACGTAATCTGTGGCATTGTGGCACCTGCCAGGAGCGATGGAACGAGCAATAGCAAGCCTCCCAAGCCCAGGCTATAACCAGTGCCCACGAAGACGTCCACCCTCTTGATAAGGCTACGGGTGAGCAAACTGGCCACCGCCGAACAAAGGGCATTGACGATAATCATACCATCGCCAAGGAGGGTGAAATGGCCACTCTCGGCACCACCCATATTCAAGGCCAGAATACCGGCAAAACCCAAGACGCATCCAAGTACCTTGCCCATAGTGAAGCGGTCGCTCTTGAAGAAGATGCATGCCATGATTACCAGCAGAAAGACGCTGAGCGAATTGAGGATGGCAGCCCTGGCTCCGGCACTGAACGAGAGACCTATATAAAAGGTGGAGTAATGAAAGGTGGTATTGAGCAGGGCAAACACCAGCATGAACCACCAGTCGGTCTTCCTGCGCATGGCAAAGGAGCGACGTTTGGCCTTGGCAAAAGCCAGTATAATAAGGCCCGAGAAGGTGAAGCGCACTCCGGCAAACAGTATCTTATTGCCTGTCATATCGGGGGTGATGGCAAACTCCTCAAAACCCATTTTTATCAACGGATAAGCCCATCCCCACACCACGGCTGCCGTCAGGGCAAAGCACGACACCCAAAAGGGACGCTGAAAGAGGGGCTGACTCTTGACATCGCTGGTGGAGGTATTTTCCGAGGAAGATATTTCTCTTTGCATCTATTTTATTATATAATTCGCCCACAAAGATAGTCAAATTTCAGGGAATAATGCTATCTTTGCAAGCACTAAAATCACAAATCAAACATACACAACTATGGTTAAACATATTATTCTATGGACTTTGCGTCCCGAATTGAGCGAGGAGGAGAAGAAAAACATCAAAATGGCCATCAAGCAGGACCTTGAGGCACTGGTGGGCGTGGTACCCGGATTGGTGGAAGCAACGGTGCACATTGATGGTCGTTTGGCCACGTCCAATGCCGACCTCATGCTGGACAGCACCCTGGAAAGCGAAGAGGCACTGAAGGCCTATGCCGTGCATCCTGCTCATGTCAAGGTGGCTGAGGAGCGCGTAAAGCCCTTTGCTGCGCAGCGCGTGTGCCTGGACTTTGAGGTATAAGGAAGCCACAACAGTACGGAAGAGAATCCGTCAAAGCAATTCAGAAAACATAAACGAAAGGCATAGAAGCGGACCTAGCACGTAAAGCATAGAAGAGAAAGACAGGACATAGCACATAATGACCCCAGACAATCCACAACTAGACAGAGCCTGGCGCATAATAGAAAACACCAACATGCACCTGTTCCTTACCGGCAAGGCTGGTACGGGCAAGACTACGTTTCTGAAAAATCTGACAAAGTCTTCGCCCAAACGCATGATAGTGACTGCACCCACGGGTATTGCCGCCATCAATGCGGAGGGAATGACGATACACTCTTTCTTCCAGTTGCCTTTTGCTCCCTATGTGCCCGACACCACCTTTCAAAGCAAGGAAAACAGCAAGTACCGCTTTGGCAAGGAGAAGATAAAGCTGATTCGTAGCATAGACCTGCTGGTCATAGACGAAATCAGTATGGTGCGTGCCGACCTGCTGGACGCCGTGGATGCCGTGCTGAGGAGATACCGCCATTCGCACCTGCCCTTTGGTGGAGTGCAACTGCTGATGATTGGCGACTTGCAACAGTTGGCTCCCGTGGTGAAACAGGAGGAGTGGGAGATGCTTTCCAAGTATTACGACACTCCTTTCTTCTTCAGCAGCAGGGCTTTGAGCGAGACATTTTATGCCACCATCGAATTGGAACAGACCTACCGACAGACGGATGCTCACTTTCTGGATATTCTGAACAAGATTAGACAAAACAAGGCAGACAGAATCACTCTGGAGCAATTGAACAAGAGGTACATGCCCAACTTTGTTCCTCCCGCAGATGAGCGCTACATCCAATTGACCACCCACAACATACTGGCGCAGAACATCAACGAGAGGAAACTGGCAGAGATTGATGCCGATGCCTTTACCTATACCGCCGAAATCAAGGGCAAATTCCCCGAATACTCCTACCCTACCGACGAGACCCTGACACTGAAAGCGGGGGCGCAGGTGATGTTTATCAAGAACGACCACTCGATGGACAAACGCTATTACAATGGCATGATAGGCGAGATAGTGACCATAGACGAGGATGGCTTTGTTGTGAGAAGCAAGGACTATCACGAGGACATACAGGTGGAGCGCGAAGTGTGGGAGAACAGTCGCTATGTGCTCAACGAGCAGACGCAGGAGATAAGGGAAGAGGTGGAAGGTACCTTTGTGCAATACCCCGTTCGCCTGGCATGGGCCATCACCATACACAAGAGTCAGGGACTCACCTTCTCGCACGCCATCATCGATGCCAAGGATTCCTTTGCCCACGGACAGGTGTATGTGGCTCTTAGCCGATGCCGCACACTGGAGGGCATGGTACTGAGTACGCAATTGGGGGCGGAGGCTATCATCAGCGACAATGTGGTCAATTCATACACATCTACCTTGGCTCAGCGTACTCCCAACGAGCAGCATCTGGAGCATTGGGAGAAGAACTTCTTCCACCAACTGCTACAGGAACTTTTCAACTTTTCCCTCATCGAGAAGTACATCGAGGACGTAATCAGGCTTATCAACGAGCACTTCTTCGACCTTTATCCCAAGACGAAGCAACAACTGCTGGAGCACAATCGCACGCTGAAGAGCAAGTTGATAGACGTGGCCGTGCGCTTTAGCAATCAGTACACTCCCATCATCTCCTCGCAAGATGATTATGCCTCATCGGCACATCTGCAGGAGCGCATCAAACAGGGTGCCAAGTACTTTGCACAAGAACTTTCTCCCATAGCCGAGGTGGCCATGACGCTGGCTTTTGCCACGGACAATCAGCAGGTGAAGAAAAGGGTGGACGAGTGCACGGAGAAGTTGAAACTGGCCTGCGAGGTGAAGATGAGATTGCTGGAATACACCCACGAGAATGGTTTTCAGGTCAACGACCATCTGAAGCAGAGAGCCCAACTGACACTCAAGGCCGAGGGCGATATGGAACCCGCCAGCTCTTCCTCCAGAAAGAAGAAACAAACGGAGAAGATAGTGGTGCCCTCCGAAATAGAGCACCCCACCCTATACCAAGCCATCGTGAAGTGGCGACTGAAGAAGGCCTCGGAATCCGCTCTGCCTCCCTATTGCATCATTCAGCAGAAGGCTCTCCTGGGACTTACCAATCTGATGCCCGACACCAAGGAGGCCATGAGCCTCATCCCATGCATGGGCAAAATCACGATTGATAAATACGGTGACGATGTGCTGGAGATAATAAAGAAATACTTATTGGACAACAACCTAACAACGAAACTACCATGCAAGAAATAATCACCCTCATTGCTCAGGCTCTGGGCACTGGCAAGAAGCAGACGGAGCAGGTACTGGCTTTGCTGGACAGTGGTGCCACCATTCCCTTCATCGCTCGCTACCGCAAGGAGGCTACAGGCGGTATGGACGAGGTTCAGATAGCCGAGGTGGCCAAGCAAAACGAGAAGTACAAGGAGATGGCTCACCGCAAGGAGTACATCCTGCAAACCATCGAGGAGCAGGGCAAACTGACCGATGAATTGCGCCAGAGAATAGACACCTGCTGGGATGCTACCGTACTGGAGGACATATATCTGCCCTTCAAACCGAAGCGCAAGACTCGTGCCGAGGTGGCTCGTAAGCGTGGACTACAACCCTTGGCCGAGGCTATCCTGCATAGGCCCAATGGCGACCCTGAGCAGTATGCCCAGCGCTATCTCAATGCCGAGGTGCCTGGTATCGAAGATGCTCTGCAGGGTGCCCGAGATATCCTGGCCGAGATGATGAATGAGGACGAGCGCGTGCGCAACTCCTTGCGCATCAGCTTCGAGCGCACGGCCGTAATCTCCTCGCGTGTGGTGAAGAGCAAGATGGAGGAGGCCATCAAGTACAGGGATTATTTCGACCATAGCGAACCATTGCATCGTTGCACCAGCCACCGATTGCTGGCTTTGCGACGTGGCGAGAGCGAGGGCTTCCTTCGCATAGATATCAGTCCCAGAAACGAGGAGGAGACCATAGACCGTCTGCTGCGCGGATACCCCGTCAGAGGTAAGTGTGGCGAGCAGATAATAATGGCCATGAACGATGCCTACAAACGATTGCTCAAACCGAGCATCGAAACCGAATTTGCCACCTCGTCAAAGCGCCGTGCCGATGAGGAGGCCATCCGTGTCTTTGCGTCCAACCTGAGCCAACTGTTGCTTGCAGCTCCTCTGGGACAGAAGCGCATCATGGGCATAGACCCTGGCTTCCGCACTGGATGCAAGGTGGTGTGCCTGGATGCTCAGGGCAACCTTCTTCACAATACAGCCATCTTCCCCCACCCTCCTCAGAACCAGCGCATGGAGGCTCTGGACACCCTGGAATCGCTCATCAAGAAATACAAGATTGAGGCGGTGGCCATTGGCAATGGTACGGCTGGCAGAGAGACGGAGGACCTGGTGAGAATGCTGCGCAAGGAGGGGCTTTCCATCTTCCTTATCAGCGAGGACGGGGCTTCGGTATATTCTGCTTCGAAGATAGCCAGAGAGGAGTTTCCCGACCACGACGTGACCGTACGCGGTGCTGTAAGCATAGGCAGAAGATTGGCCGACCCCTTGGCAGAACTGGTCAAGATAGATGCCAAGAGCATAGGCGTGGGTCAGTATCAGCACGATGTGGACCAGGGCGAATTGAAGCATGCTCTGGACCTGACGGTAGAGAGATGTGTAAATACCGTGGGGGTCAACCTCAATACTGCCAGCAAGCACTTGCTCACCTACGTCTCCGGTTTGGGACCTGCCTTGGCTCAAAACATCGTCAACTATCGTGCGGAACATGGTGCATTTGCCTCCAGAGAGGAATTGCAAAAGGTGCCTCGCCTTGGTGCCAAGGCCTTTGAACAATGCGCTGGCTTCCTGCGTATCACCTCGGGCAAGAACCCCCTGGACAATACCGCCGTTCATCCCGAGCGCTACGAACTGATAAAGCAAATGGCAAAGGATGCTGGTTGCACCATTCAGGAGCTGATTGACTCGGAGGAGAAACGAAAGAGCATCATGCTGGAGAAGTATTGCAACGAGGAGGTGGGTATGCCCACACTGACGGACATCATGCAGGAGTTGAGCAAGCCTGGGCGCGACCCTCGTGGCGAGAACGAGGAGTTCAGCTTCGATGCCACTCTCCGCAGCATTGACGACCTGGAGGTGGGTATGCAATTGCCGGGCATTGTGTGCAACATCACCAACTTTGGTTGCTTCGTGGACCTCGGCATCAAGACTCAGGGCTTGGTGCACATATCACAATTGGCCGACCATCGCGTGAGCGACCCAATGCAGGTGGTACATTTGCAACAGGAAGTCACGGTCCGTGTGATTGACATCGATTACGAGCGCAAGAGAATAGCCCTCAGCATGAAGGGAATCAAAAAATAGATACCGAAAGTTTCCTAAATCTAGATTGCGGACATTTCCAAGGGGTTGGAACTTTCCGAAATACCGATTGCGAACATTTCCAAGGGGTCAGAACTTTCCGAAATACCGATTGCGGACATTTCCGAGGGGTCAGAACTTTCCGAAATACCGATTGCGGACATTTCCGAGGAGTCAAAACTTTCCGAAATACCGATTGCGGACATTTCCGAGCCCTTCGATAGAGCCGCCCACCGGTCGAAAGACATTTCCGAGCCCTTCGATGGAGCCACCCACCGGTCGAAAGTCATTTCCGAGCCCTTCGATGGAGTCACCCACCGGTCGAAAGTCGTTTCCGAGCCCTTCGATGGAGCCACCCACCGGTCGAAAGTCATTTCCGAGCCCTTCGATGGAGCCACCCACCGGTCGAAAGTCGTTTCCGAGCCCTCCGATGGAGTCACCCACCGGTCGAAAGTCATTTCCGAGCCCTTCGATGGAGTCACACACCGGTCGAAAGTCATTTCAGAGCCCTTCGATGGAGCCACCCACCGGTCGAAAGTCATTTCCGAGCCCTTCGATGGAGTCACACACCGGTCGAAAGTCATTTCAGAAGATAAAGAATCCCTCACCATCTGCTTGACGGTGAGGGAAACTTATATTATATAATGTCGCAAGGGCGGCGATACAGCCTAGAGAGGAATCGTGCCCCCCTTGGACAACTGACGGTTACTTTATGGCATCAATCAACTCCTCTGGAGTAACCAACTTCTGCTCGCCCGAGGTCATATCCTTGAGCATCACCTTGCCCTCGGCCATCTCTGATTCGCCCACGATGGCTACATAGGGGATTTGCTTCACATTGGCATACTGCATCTGCTTCTTCATCTTGGCTGAGTCGGGATAAATCTCGGCACGGATACCTGCCTGACGCACCTTGGAGAGAATGGGGAGCGAGTAAGCAGCCTCGGCATCGCCAAAGTTGACAAACAACAACTGGGTGGCTACGCGCACCTGCTCGGGATATAGTTCCAACTGGTTGAGCACGTCATAGATGCGGTCGGCACCAAAGCTGATACCCACACCACTGAGACCGGGCATGCCAAAGATGCCGGTGAGATTGTCATAACGACCACCGCCCGTGATGCTACCAATCTGTACGTCTAGGGCCTTCACCTCGAAGATGCAACCGGTGTAATAGTTGAGGCCGCGAGCCAGAGTGAGGTCCAATTCGATGGGATTGTTCAGTGAGCACTGGTTCTTCAAGGCAGAAAGCACAAACTCGACCTCCTCCACACCCTTCACACCTGTCTCGCTCTGAGCAAGCACCTGGCGCATGATGGCCAGCTTCTCCTCGTTGGTACCGCTGAGGTTGATGATGGGTTGCAACTTGTCCACGCCTTCCTGGGGAATGCCTGCAGCAAGGAGTTCCTCGTTGACCTTGTCCAAACCAATCTTGTCCAACTTGTCAATAGCCACGGTGATATCCACTATCTTGTCGGCCTGACCAATGATGTCGGCAATGCCGGAGAGTATCTTGCGGTTGTTAATCTTGAGGCACACACGGATACCGAACTTGGTAAATACGGTGTCCACAATCTGCATCAGCTCCACCTCGTTCAAGAGCGAATCACTGCCCACCACATCGGCATCGCACTGATAGAACTCGCGATAACGTCCCTTCTGAGGGCGGTCGGCACGCCATACGGGCTGAATCTGATAGCGACGGAAGGGCATCTGCAATTCCTCGCGGTGCTGCACCACATAGCGTGCAAAAGGCACGGTCAGGTCATAGCGCAATCCCTTCTCGGAGAGCTGCGAGGTCAGACGACCAATGGTATTGTCCGTCCACTCCTGAGCTGTGACGTGCGAACGGAAATCGCCACTATTCAATATCTTGAACAAGAGCTTGTCGCCCTCTTCGCCATACTTGCCCATCAGGGTGGAGAGGTTCTCCATGGCTGGGGTTTCTATCTGCTGAAAGCCATACAAGGCATATACCGAACGGATGGTATCAAAAATATAATTGCGGCGGGCCATCTCTACAGGACCGAAGTCGCGCGTACCCTTTGGAATACTTGGTTTCATATTGTTAATATAAAAATGTGTCGTTAAAAATATGTCTGATGATTTAATTTCGTGCAAAGGTATAGATTATTCATTTAAAATAACAATGACGAGCAAGAAATATTTACATTTCTTCACATATAGGCCTAAATTCATGGCATTACTCTATGCTTTGTAAATATTATTCACTATCTTTGCGAAAAAATAAAACAATTGATGACATCAAACAACTCAGATATAACAAGCGCACAGCACCAGCGAATGAGAGATACACTCAAACTGGCACAAAGCCGCATGCAAAATATTGAGGAAAATCTCAAACGCTTGCGCTCGCTACAAGATAAACTATATCGCCACCAACAGCTCAACTCCGAACTTGATATCAACTCCAGAGAACTGTTCATCCTGAACAAGGAGTCGGCATCGCTCTCGGAAGAGGCCACCGAAATGGACCGCTTCGAAACCTTCGAGAGCATCATGGCACCCTTTCTCAGAATGCAACTGCTGGAGGCTGAGGCTGAGGAAAACAGACGCACCGGCACCGAACTGGAGCAGGAAATACGACAGATTTCCAATCGCATAGAGGAGCAACGCAAGCACTTCTCCCACTCTCAGGACAATACAAAGATAGTGGAGGCTCAGCACCAGGACATCTGTCATCTGGTGGAACAGAGCAGCCAACTGGATGGTGCCCTTCAGGTATTGCAGGAAACCATCAAGCGTGCCAACTATATGCTGGCCAACGAGGAAGACCAAAAGGATAGCATCCAAAGCCAGTTGACCAACCTTTGCCACATCATTGAGGAACTGGAAAAGTCTCTCGACAACCTCAATAGCAAGCGACACACTCTGGAAAGTCACGAAGCTATGCTCGAACACATCGATTCTGTCCTCTCTATGCTTTACCGCCTGGAAGAACTGGCTGAAAGCATGGAAAGAAAGAGCATGCAGTACAACAAGAACCTGGACGAGCAGAGAAGAGTGGACGAGACCTTGAACCAAATCAAGAGTCAGCACACCGATATCAAGCAACAGATAGATAGCCTGCAGGACGAGATAGAGATACACCGCAACAATATACGTGGCGTACAGGGATATCAGGTGCAGGAAAGAGTAATCAACCTGAAGAGCCACCTGCTCATGCTCTCTGCCGCACAAAGTCTGTGGAGACGCATCAGCACTGGTTATGCCAGCATCACGGAAAAGACCCAACTAATCAATTCTCTCCGTCTGGAAATAGAGCACGACCTCAAAGCCGAACAGGAACTAACCATCAGCGTGGCATCACTCAAGCGACAGGTGGCCGACAAGGAATACTCGCTCAATATGAGCAAGAGCCAAAGCCTCATCAGCCTCAGAGGCGACCTCCGCGAGGGTACAGCCTGCTCGGTATGTGGTGCAACCCACCATCCATATCATAGCGACACCATGCAGGACCAGTACAAGCTCATCAGCGACTTCAAGAGCGACTATGAAACGCTCTCTGGCGAGCTTCAGGGACAGGAACGCCAATTGAACATCCTGCACGACAAACTGACTCAAAACCTTGGTCAGCAGATAGCCGAGCAGCACAATCTGGAAACCATACGCCTGCGCCAAAGCGAGGACGTCAAGGAGTGGAGAGTATTTGCTAATCTGGACCCCACCTTTATCGATTGCTCCGATAGCACCGACAGCGATTCGCGCATGGCCACCATCCGCCAGCTACAGGACAATACTCAGCGCGACCTTCAAAGTGCGGAAACTGAATTGGGCGAATTCAACTATAACTCTAATCAGATAAGAAACCTTTCCGAAAAACTCACTCAGCTGGAAAAGAAAGAGGCCGAAATAGCCATGCGCATGAACGAAACCATCAGCCTCTCTCGCATACTGGCTTCGGAAGGTGACAAGATGGAGAAGTCGCGCAAACTGGCACAGGAGAAATACCATCGCCACTACGAACTGCTGCAGAAGGATATCACACTGCCCGAGTGGTTCAAATTGTGGGAAGTAAGCGCCGAGTCGCTCTACATACAATTGAAACAAATGGCTTCTGACTGGGCAGACATCAACAGGGATATCTCTGCCACTACGCATCAATTGTCCATCCAAAAAGTGAAGAAAGAGATGCTCGAGACCATGCTAAAACAATGCTCTCAGAACATAGATGTGATGAAGGAAGAAGTCAGACTTCAAAACAACAAGTACAATGAGACCTACGAGCAGCGCCAGACTCTCATGCCTCACATGAGTACCAGCGAAGCCTTGGACACGTCACTACAATCCTTGCATCAGGCTCAGCAGGAATACTTCACCTGCATGAACACCCTGCAGGAGATGACGCTGAAGCAAAAGGAAATGGAGGGCGCATACCACAATGCACGTACCATAGGCGAAACGCTCGACCAAAAGACCAGTGCGCAGCGCAACCTGGTTGACCTCTGGATTAGGTCGTACAACGCTTCTCATCCTCCCGTACAATACAGCGAACTAAATGCCGTGCTTACTCAGAACATCGACTGGAACGAGAAAAGACAGCGCATCAGAGAGAACAGATTGGCCACCTCTCTACAACAACAGAAGGTCAAAGCCTTGCAATCTGAAATCATTGCTCTCGAAATAGACACAGGGTCTCTCACTCAAAGTCAGCTCAACGAAAAACAAATCCACGTAGAGAGCCAAATAGAACAGCAAGAGGCTCAACTAAGAGATGTAACAATGCAAATAGCAAAATTAAAAATAGAACTAGGATTATAATTTAATATCATGGCAAAATATAACATTACTGAAAAGAAGAAAAAGGAAGTTAGCTACATTGGTGCACTCAGCACTCAGTTGGTAGAAACAATCTACGAGAAGATATTGCTGAAACTCGTAGTTGAAAAGAAGTATAGAGACGCAGACTATACCGCTTCAAAAATGGCAGAAGAAATTGGTTACAACGCCAGATATATCAGCGCCGTGGTGCATCTGAGATATCGCGACAATTTCTCACAATTGGTAAATGACTTCCGCATCAAGGAGGCCATGTACATGATTACCGACAAGCATTTCACTCACTTGAGAATGGAAGAAATCGCTCACGCTACTGGCTTTGCCAACAGACAGTGCTTCTATGCTGCCTTCTATCGCAAATGTGGCATGACACCTACCGACTATCGTGCTGAGCATGGTATTCCTCAAAAGAAAAGTGCTACTGCTACAAAGAAAGATGAAGAATAACACATTCTCATACGGAGACGTGCGATTTGCTGACATACAGTTGCTCAGATATCGTGTACCTGCTTTTGACTCGCTCAGTTTGAAGCAAAAGCTATACATATATCATCTCTCCGAGGCTGCATTGGCTGGTAGGAATATTCTTTGGGACCAAAACTGTAGGTTCAACCTCAGCATACGTCGTCTTCTGGAAGACATCCTCAACAACTCTTCCATCCTTCACGAAGGCACCGACTGGGAGGCTTTTGTCACATACATCCGCCAGGTGTGGTTTGCCAATGGCATACACCATCACTATAGCACGGACAAATTCACTCCTGCCTTCTCCGACGCATGGTTGAGAGAGGCTTATTCCAGAATTGACTCTCCCGTGGTCAAGCCAGAAGAGTTTGAGACATTGCTCAACGTCATTGTCAATCCCAGTGTGCTTGCAAAGCGTGTTTGCCAAAGCGGAGAAGACTTGCTCCAGGCTTCGGCTTGCAACTATTATGCACCTGACGTCACTCAGAAAGAGGCTGAGGATTATTACAATGCTCTCAAGGCTAAAGCGCCCAATCCCGACCAACCTGTCATGTATGGCATGAATAGTCGTCTTGAGCACAATGCGGATGGCACACTGACGGAGAACACCTATTATACTCAGGGATTGTATGGTACTGAGCTTAACCGTATTTGCTCTCATCTGGAAAACGCTCTCGAGTATGCCGAGAATGAGAAGCAGAAAGACATCATCCATCTGCTTCTGAAATTCTACCAGACAGGAAGCCTTGACATCTTCGACCAATACACCATAGAATGGGTGGCCGAGACGGAGGGCGAAATAGATTTCGTCAACGGATTTACCGAAGTGTATGGCGACCCTCTCGGCCTGAAAGCTTCATGGGAGGGATACGTTAATATTCTAGACAAGGAAGCCACAAAGCGCACTGAGATTCTTAGCCAAAATGCTCAATGGTTTGAGGACAACAGCCCTGTAGACGAGCGCTTCAAGAAGAAGGAATGCAAGGGCGTTACTGCTCGTGTGGTGCAAGCTGCCATATTGGGCGGCGACCTTTACCCCAGTTCTGCCATTGGCATCAATCTGCCTAATAGCAACTGGATTCGCTCTGTGCATGGTAGCAAGAGCGTGACCATTGGCAATCTCACCGAAGCTTATGATAATGCGGCCAAAGGCAATGGTTTCCGTCAGGAATTCATTCCCGATGAAGATGTGCTGAAGATGGTTAACGATTTTGCTCACCAATTGGATGACTTGCACACCGACTTGCACGAATGCCTCGGACATGGTTCGGGCGTCATTCTTCCTGGCGTAGATGCAGATGCTCTTGGTGTGCATGGCAGCACCATAGAGGAAGCCAGAGCCGACCTCTTTGCCCTCTATTATATTGCCGACCAAAAGATGCATCAATTAGGACTCACTCCCACTATGGATGCTTGGAAGAGCAACTACTACACATACATGCTCAATGGCCTTATGACTCAACTGGTACGCATTCAGCCCAATTGCCAAATTGAAGAGGCTCACATGCGCAACAGAGCCATCATTGCCAACTGGTGCCTGGAGCAATCATCCTATTGGGCTAAGATATTCGGCATGCCTCCTGCAATGGAGTTGGTCAAGAAAGATGGCAAGACTCAACTGGTCATCAACGACTACCCCACCTTGCGCCAATACATTGGTCAATTGCTGGCCGAGGTACAGCGTATCAAGAGCGAGGGAGATACCGAAGCAGCCAGAAAACTGGTAGAGAAATATGGTGTTGAAATAGATAGCGAACTACACGAGGAAGTCTTAAGTCGCTACAAGGCGCTTAATCTTGCTCCCTACAAAGGTTTCATCAATCCACGCTACTCTCTCGTAAAGGATAGCAATGGCAATATTACTGATGTTGCCATCAGTTATGACGAATCCTACGATGAACAAATGCTCAGATATGGAAGAGATTATTCGTAATATAAAAAAGGAACTCAGAGCCAACATGAATGGTATTGCCTCCACACAAATGCGTCGCGGTGGCATGCCTCACCATGTGGTATGGGGAATAGAACTGCCTCGACTCAGAAACATCGCTAAGGAGTTTGCACAAGACCGCGCCTTGGGTCAAAGACTTTGGAACGAGAACGTGCGCGAGAGTCAATTGCTTGGCATATTGCTCACTCCAAAGCACGAGTTTCTGCCCGAGGTTGCCGATATCTGGGTTCACGAAGCCAAGACCCCAGAAGCCATCTCTCTCCTTGCAATGGAATTGGTGGTTCCTCAACCATGGGCTGCTGATATCGCTTTCAGATGGATAGCAGGCCAAAATGATATGGCAGCAATGGCTGGATGGCTCACCATCTGTCGACTCTTGCGCCAAGGTGGTACTCTTATGCCACGCTCCGAACAGGAGTTGCGCGACCACGCATCTGCCATCCCCAGCGATGCTCCTCTGTATCTGAGAAAAGCTGTATTCCAAACAATAGAAACACTCGATAATTCAGATAATTCAGATAATTCAGAATACTCAGAATACTCAGAAAATTCAGAAAACTCGGATTATTCCGAAAACTCAGACTAATCCGAATTCCTATGACACTCCCAATATAAAACAATAAACAAACACTATACAATTATGACAAAAGGAAAAGTTGATGCCCTCCTAGGCATCGTATTCGGCGACGAAGGTAAAGGTAAGGTTGTAGACGTATTTACCCCACGCTACGACGTAGTTGCAAGATTTGCTGGTGGTCCCAATGCTGGTCACACAATTATCTTCGAAGGCAAGAAATTCGTCTTGCGCAGCATTCCTTCTGGTATCTTTGACGAAGGCAAGCTCAACATCATTGGCAATGGTTGTGTGATTGCTCCCGATTTGTTCATGGCCGAGGCTATGGAATTGGAAAGCGCTGGCTACGACCTCAAGAGCCGTTTGCACATCAGCCGCCGTGCCCATTTGATTCTTCCCACTCACCGCGTACTCGACCGTGCTTACGAGGCTGCCAAGGGCAAGAACAAGGTTGGTACCACTGGTAAGGGCATTGGTCCTACATATAGCGACAAGGCAAGCCGTATCGGTCTTCGTGTAGGTGACATTCAGGACAATTTCGAACAGAAGTACAATGCCCTGAAGGCTCGCCACGAGCAAATCCTGAAGGACCTTCACTTTACCGACTATGATATCACCGAGGAGGAGCAAAAGTGGATGGAAGGCATCAAGTACATGAGCCAGTTCCCCTTGCGCGACACCGAGTTTGAAATCAACAAGGCTTTGGCCGAGGGCAAGAACGTATTGGCAGAAGGTGCTCAGGGTACTATGTTGGACATCGACCACGGTACATATCCCTTCGTTAGCTCTTCTAGCACATGTACTGGTGGTGTTTGCACTGGTCTAGGCGTAGCTCCCAATAGCATTGGCGAAATCTTTGGTATCTTCAAGGCATACAGCACTCGCGTAGGTTCTGGTCCTTTCCCCGTTGAATTGTTTGACGAAACTGGCGAAAAGATTCGTGATATCGGCCACGAATATGGTGCTGTTACCGGTCGTAACCGTCGTTGTGGTTGGGTAGACATCGTTGGCCTCAAGTATGCAATCATGGTTAATGGTGTTACTCAGCTCATCATGATGAAGAGCGACGTGCTAGACACCTTCGAGACCATCAAGGCTTGTGTGGCATATGAGAAGGACGGCGTACGCACCACAGAAATGCCCTACGATACAGAAGGCTGGCAGGCTGTGTATGAGGAATTGCCCGGATGGCAGACCGACCTCACTCAGATGACATCTCCATCTCAGTTCCCCAAGGCATTCCAGGATTATATCGATTATCTTGAGAAGGCTCTCGAGCGCCCCATCACCATCGTAAGTGTTGGTCCTGACCGCGCACAGACAATCGAGCGCTAAAAAAAATACCCCTCTATTGCTTCATGACTGCTCCCCCCCTGTTTGAGGAGCTGGTCATGAGGCGAGAAGAAGGGTATAATATCTTATAATATTGGGCTTTCAGAATTCTTGAAGCTCTAGGATTATTCCGACTATTCTGATTACTCAGATTACTCCTAATATTCTAGCTCTCTGTTTTTTTCAGATTGCTATCAGAGCTCTTCTATATCTTTGATGAGCTGGTCTACGTTCTCGGTCTTTGTTGCCCAACTGGTACAGATGCGCACGGCTGTATGACTATCGTCCACCTTTTGCCAAATGGAGAAGAGGTATTTCTGGCTCAGTAGTTCCAATTGATAATTGCTAAAGATTGGAAATTGCTGATTGGTAGGGCTATCTATCAGGAATGTAATACCCTTGCCATGGAGAGCAGACCTTATACGCATTGCCTGGTCAATAGCATGCTGAGCTATGTGCATGTACATTCCATCTGTAAAGAGGGTAGCAAATTGTATACCCAGCAAACGTCCCTTTGCCAGCATACCTCCGTGTCTCTTGATGCTATAGCGGAAGTCGCGCTTCATCCTTTCGTTTCTTATCACCACGGCTTCGCCAAACAATGCTCCCACCTTTGTTCCACCAATATAGAATACATCGGCCAATTGTGTCAGTAAAGGCAATGTAAGGTCGCTTTGGGGCGAGCACAAACCATATCCCAAACGTGCACCATCTACAAACAATGGCAAATCGTACTTGTTACATACCTGGCTAATGACACGTAGTTCGTCACTGGTATATATGGTACCTACCTCTGTGGGCATAGAGATGTATACCATACCTGGTTGTACCATGTGCTCAGGACCATCCTCGTTCTGATGTGCCAGCATTGCTTCCTCAATCTGTTCAGCACTCAATTTGCCATCTGCTGAGTCAATTGCCAACACCTTGTGTCCCGTAGCTTCTATCGCTCCAGTTTCGTGCACGTTGATATGGCCGCTTTTTGCACTTATCACTCCCTGATATGGGCGCAATGTGTGTGCAATGACGGTGGTGTTGGTTTGTGTACCGCCCACCAAAAAATGCACATCTATTTTGCTATCATCACAAGCCTTGCGTATCAATTCTCTTGCCTCTTCACAATACTTGTCCTCACCATAACCTATGGTTTGCTCCATATTGGTTTCTGCCAATCGTTGCAGTATTTGAGGGTGAGCTCCCTCGTTGTAATCACATTGAAATTGTATCATGTATGTTTCTTATATGATGTATTTATACTTTTTCGTGCCAAATTTACTGTTTTTTCTCGACTTATCCGGTATATGCGACAATATAATTACCAGACTCTCTGATTACGTTGATACATTATATATTCTAAATAGAGGGAGAATAGAGCACCTAAATCACATTACTACAACAAAAAATACCACTAAAAACTAAAAAACATGCAAAAACATTTGGCAGTTTCATCTTAATGTTATACCTTTGCACTCGCAAAACAAAAAGAACAACCAACAATGGTGCGGTAGTTCAGTTGGTTAGAATACTAGCCTGTCACGCTAGGGGTCGCGGGTTCGAGCCCCGTCCGCACCGCAAGAAGAGAATCTTAAAAGGGTTCTCTTCTTTTTTTGTTTTGTGCAAATTCTCTGACCTTCTATCGTGAGACATGACAAGCAGAAATCAAAAATAATAGCAGAAACCAAAAAAAATGTAACTTTTACAATATTTAACTAAATATTAGCACATATATGAGAACTAATATGTATATTTGCAAAGATTTAAGTAAGAATATACATTATAATAAACTAAAATTAATACCAAAACGATGAAAAAAATCTACTACATCCTTCCTTTGGCACTAGCTGCCGGAATGTTCTCTAGCTGTAGCAACGACATTGCTGGTACAGAAGAGATGCTCCCCATTGAGAATGTACAGAAGCCCGAGTCAGACATTACCCGTGCCTTCCCCGAGGACGATGGTGCTAAGGCTTTGAGTGGCATGCCTGCTGAAAAGCTATGGGCTCTACTACCTGGTGCAGACAGTACTTTTGCTACTACCTCTACCGCTTATGAAGAGATGACCACCGGTATGTACAATGAGATTAAGGAGTTTGCTGATGCTCTTATTGCTAAGGAGAAGAATCCTAGCGTAGCACGTATCCACCGCGTTCTTTTCGACTGGATTGTAAAGAACGTCAAGTATGCCGATGGCTATTGTAGCAACGAACCCTACGACGTATTCACTACCAAGAAGGCAGTTTGTCAGGGATACGCTAACCTATTAACCGTAATGGCTCGCACTCAGGGTCTTCGTATCATTACCGTTAATGGTATCTTTGGTGCTGGTCACGCTTGGAACTACGTTCAGCTCAACAATGGTGACTGGTGGGTAAGCGACCCCACAAACAACATCCTTATCAAAGGTGAAAAACTTGACGAGTACAAGAACCGTTTCTTCCCTCTATCTGCTGTTGGCAACATTTACGAGAACGACCAAATTGCGGTAAACTTCAGCAACAATGCAAACCTTAACCTCAGCGAAATAAAGGTAGCAGGTGAGAGTTACATGGTACCCTTCAGCGTAACTCTAAACGACGAAAGTAAGTTCCAGATTACAAGCTTCGACCCCAGCGTTGACCTTCCTGAGACTATTAAGGAAATCTATCTTGGCAAGAATATCCAATCATTGGGTGAAAGTGCTCTTGGTCTTCGCACCCACGCTGCTAATCTAGAAGCAATGTACGTAGACCCCGACAACCAGTTCCTTGAGAGCCACAATGGTATCGTATATCAGGTTTACAATGACGAGCCCATATACATCCCCACTGCCATGAAGTCAGTTACTCTCAAGTTCACCGAAACCATCGGCAAGAACTATCTTTACAACCATCAGGGTGTTGAGGAGTTCCACGTACCTGCTGGCACTAAGAAACTTGAGGATTGGGCAGTAGAAAAGTGTCCTAACCTAAAGGTAGCTTACATCCCCGTAGATACAGAGGTATCTGAGAAGGCCTTCGTTGATTGCCATCCTGATTTCCAAATCATTCGTCAGGACCAGACCGGTATCAAGGACGTAATTGCTGATTAAAATAAAGAACACCGTATTATACGAAACTTCTTTTATTTATAAATCATCTAGTAGGAGGAAAATGAAATAGTTTTCCTCCTACTTTCTTTTTCCAACCTGTCACACCACCCTACTTGTTGTTAGACATACAGCTATTCCTATTTTATCCAACCTGCCAGGTTTTGCCATCCGTTTAGAATTTGTTCGGCACACACACCCATTGGCTAATGCTCATGCCGAGGGTAAAAAGAAAACCGCATGCTGTAACAAGACAACATGCGGCTGATTATCAAAGGCGTGTGAGCAAACGAACTATCTGCGATTAGGTCCCTTCTTCTGCTCAGGTCCACGATTATAGTTCTGCAAGATACGACGACTTACGCGGTCTTCGATGATAAGAATCTTGTAGAACTTTTCTGCAGGTATTAATTTGAATATCTTCTTATAGTAGATAGAATCCAAGCCTGCCATTTCTGCATTCAACTTGGCCATCTCCAAAAGTTGAGTCTGAAATTCCTTTTCATTACCAGAGGTGGGGGCATCTTTCTTCAGCTTAATAATCTGCATGTGCAATTTGCGCTGAGCATCCTTGTATTCAGTATAGATGGGGAAAAACATCTTGGCTTCTTGCTCTGTGAGTTGCGCTTCCTTGGTTATATAATTCTGCACCTGCTGGCGAAACTCTTCCATTCTGACACGAGGAGAGACACCTTGTTGCTTGTGAAAAGGATTGTTTTGTGAAAAGGCACTCAGTGCAACTAATATTAGCAATAGGATTGTGGAAAACTTCTTCATATATTTCTCTTTCTATATATATATATTATAATGTATATTGTTTATCATCGTAGCCAGCAAGAAAGAGTCCCTCCCTACTCTGCCACGGTGAGATAGTATTCAATGTCATTGTTGTCAAGCATAGCATACTCTAGAGTCTCATCATTGTAGTCAAGGTCCAACTGCTGAGCAAAGTTAACAGCATCTGCACCTGATGTGACTGCATTTCTATGCTGATGTGCCAGCATGCCGGCAAAGATAAAAACGCCTGTAAGAGCAGCAGCTATGCCCATGCGCATAAGGAACAGGCTACGACGGCGCCTAACCAACGATAGCTTCTGAGCTTGCTCCTCTTGGTTGATGCTTTGCATCACGCGCTCGGGCAGAGTACTAAAATAACCCTCAGGCACCTTGAACGGATTTCTATGGCTACCAGGTAGAGTCATATCCTTAGTTTTATTATTTGTCTTTTGTGTATTCATATCTCTTGCGGTGATAAATATTAGTCTAAATGTTCAAAAAAGTTTGTTATCTTTTGTACGGCATGATGATAGGAGGCCTTGAGAGCACCAATGCTAGTGCCTAAGATGAGACTCATGTCCTCGTACTTCATTTCCTGAAAGTATTTCATATTAAAAACTTGCCGTTGCTTGGGCGGCAAAGTTTGTATGGCCACTTGCAATTGTTTCTCCGTCTCATCACCATCAAAGTATGGGTCACTCTCCAGCTGTATCCTTACTCCATCGGTATCGGGTTCCTCTCCATCGGAGAGGCTTATGGTGCGATGCCTGTGCTTATTGAGATAATTTATTGTTTCATTGTTGGCTATTCTATAAAGCCATGTACTCAACTTTGAATCGCACCTAAACTGGTCAATGCCTTGCCAAACCTTGATGAACACGTTTTGAAGAATATCGTCGGTATCTTCATGTGTGAGTACCATTCTACGAATCTGCCAATACAACTGTTCCTGAAACTCTAACACTAGAGTCCTGAAAGCGGCTTCGCGCGTAGCAGGAGCCTTTAGTTGCTGGATTAGTTCTTCTTCGTTATACATCTCGCTGTATATGACAGTTGAGGCTTGAAAAGGTTTAAGCTGAGTTATGAAAATAGTTTTCTTTTTGCATTCATCAGCATAAAAAGAACACCGCCCTTACATCTTCATTAATGAAAAGAGCGGCATGTCGTATACTTAGATAAAATTCTGAATGAAATCAATATGGAGAAACACCCTTAGCGGATTGTAACCTTGCGTACCACCTTACCAACCTTGACCATATAGATACCCTTGGTGAGGTTCAATTGAATCTGCGACTCATTATCCTCTATCTTGATGGTGGAAATCCTCACACCAGTCAAATTGAAAATCTCCAGGTTCAAGCCTTCTGCATTGCTGACAAGCACGGAATTGCCACGAAAAGCAATGGTAATAGCCTTAGTCTCCATCTCTATCTCTTCGCTAGCCACGCCAGTAGCCACCGAAGGAGATACTCCCAATAGAAATGCAGAAAATGCTATAATCCAAAATTTCTTCATACGTTTTTTCAATTCCGACAACGCAAAATTAGCCTTTTTATTTTACATACACAAGAAAAAATGTCATTAAATCCTAATTTTTACACCTTCTTGTGCCAAAATTGTATTGGGGAACACACTTTTTGCCTCTTTCAATAGGGGTGACTCGTTCTTAATACGTGCAGAATAGTGTCCGATAAGCAATTTTGCAGCCCCCGCACTCTTGGCCATCATAGCTGCCTCAATAGAGGTGGAATGCATAGTCTTTTGTGCCTGAGTGAGCATCTCGTGAGGGAATGTGGCTTCATGGTAAAGGAGGTCTACCCCTTGTATCATCTCTGCCAAACGAGGAGTGTATCTCGTATCAGAACAATAAGCATAAGAACGAGCTGGCTCAGCAGGAAATGTAAGTCGTTCATTAGGAATGAAAGTACCATCCTCCGTTGTCCACGATGCGCCTGCCTTGATATTATTAATCTGACTAATGGGAATATTAAAGGCATCAATCATTTCGCGTCTAATATGAGGAAGCGCCTGCTTTTCCTTGAACAAGAAACCAGCACAGGGAACACGATGATGAAGAGGCAGGCTCCACACTTCCACGCTCCTGTCCTCGTATATTATACAATGTTGCTTCGTATCTATAGCGTGAAACAACACCTCATACTCCATACCCTCACAAAACATCTTCAGAATGCAGTTGAGAAAGTCCTCCATCTCTTGTGGAGCATGGATATGCAATTGAGCAGTACGACCCAGCAAACCCATAGTGCTGATAAGGCCAGGAAGTCCGAATACGTGGTCGCCATGCATGTGAGTGATAAAGATGTGACCTATCTTGAGCATGCTTAATCCCATCTTCTGCATAGTGGTCTGCACACCTTCTCCGCAATCAATCATAAAGTATTTGCCTCGCATTTCCAATATCTGAGCCGATGGCAAATGATGTGTTGTTGGTTTGGCTGAGCCACATCCAAGGATATGTAATAAGATAGGTTCCATACTATGAATAGTGTTTAATAATAGATTAGGGGGAGAGCCAAAGAATCAGAGATTCAGAATTCAGAGATTCAGAGTAATCGGAGTAGTCAGAGTATTCAGAGTACTCTGAAAATCCGAAAATCCGAAAAATCGGCATCTTATGCTCTCTATCAAAAAAAATGAGGGACGCCATCAGTGTGGTCGTCCCTCTTATTTTATCCTCCTAAGGGAATGTCTACCCTAGGGAGTGAATAGACGATTATTATTCGCCCTTCTGCATCTTAGCCTTCAACTCAGCCAAAGCATCGAAGTCACCAAGAGTGGTGCTAGCAGCCTGGTTCTGAATTGCGGGAGCCTCTTCCTTACGAGCCTGAGCCTTGCGAGCTGCAGTTGCAGCCTTCTTCTCAGCACGAGCCTCAGCACGCTGAACATCCTCATAGATGCGGCTGTGGCTTAGGATGATGCGCTTGCTCTCCTTGTTGAACTCGATTACCTTGAACTGAAGCTTCTCATTCAACTTAGCCTGAGAACCATCTTCCTTAACAAGGTGCTTGGGAGTAGCAAAGCCCTCTACGCCGTAAGACAACTGGATAACTGCACCCTTGTCCAAAAGCTCGATGATAGTACCCTCGTGGATAGAATCCTGAGTGAATACTGTCTCGAATACGTCCCAAGGATTCTCTTCCAACTGCTTGTGACCAAGAGAAAGACGACGGTTAACCTTGTCGATTTCCAATACGCAAACCTCGATAGTCTCACCTACCTTGGTGAACTCGCTGGGGTGCTTAACCTTCTTTGTCCAGCTCAAGTCGCTGATGTGAATCAAGCCGTCAACGCCCTCTTCAATCTCAACGAATACGCCGAAGTTAGTGAAGTTGCGAACCTTAGCGGTGTGCTTGCTACCGATGGGATACTTAGCGTCGATGCTCTCCCAGGGGTCGTTCTTAAGCTGCTTGATACCCAAAGACATCTTGCGCTCGTCACGATCCAAAGTCAAGATAACAGCCTCTACGTCGTCACCTACCTTCATGAAGTCCTGAGCGCTACGCAAGTGCTGGCTCCAAGACATCTCGCTAACGTGGATAAGACCTTCTACACCGGGTGCTACCTCTACGAATGCACCGTAGTCAGCCATAACAACAACCTTACCAGTTACCTTGTCACCTACCTTCAACTCGCTATCAAGAGCGTCCCAGGGATGAGGAGTAAGCTGCTTCAAACCAAGAGCGATGCGCTTCTTCTCGTTGTCGAAGTCTAGGATAACAACGTTAATCTTCTGGTCCAACTCAACAACCTCGCGAGGATTGCTTACGCGACCCCAGCTCAAGTCGGTGATGTGAATCAAACCGTCTACGCCGCCCAAGTCGATGAATACACCGTAAGAGGTGATGTTCTTAACAGTACCCTCAAGTACCTGACCCTTCTCGAGCTTGCTAACGATTTCCTGCTTCTGCTGTTCCAACTCAGCCTCGATAAGAGCCTTGTGGCTAACAACAACATTGCGGTACTCCTGATTAATCTTAACTACCTTGAACTCCATGGTCTTGCCCACGAAGATATCGTAGTCACGGATGGGCTTAACGTCAATCTGTGAACCGGGAAGGAATGCCTCGATGCCGAATACATCAACAATCATACCACCCTTAGTGCGGCACTTAACGTAACCCTTGATAATCTCATCATTCTCTAGAGCCTCGTTCACACGGTCCCAAGACTTAGCTGCGCGAGCCTTCTTGTGAGACAGAATGAGCTGACCCTTCTTGTCCTCCTGATTCTCGATGTATACCTCAACGGTATCACCTACCTTCAATTCAGGATTGTAACGGAACTCGCTTGTGGGGATGATACCATCGCTCTTGAAACCGATGTTAACAACAACCTCGCGCTTGTTCATTGCGATAACGGTGCCATCAACTACATCGTGGTCACCTACCTTGTTCATGCTACCAGCATATGCCTGCTCCTGAGCCTCACGGCTTACATTTGCAGTGCTACCATTCTCGAAAGCTTCCCAATCGAAGCCTTCAACGGGAGCTACATTTTTGTAATCTGCCATACAGATTTACATTGAAAATTAAAAAGTGAAACAAAAAAATTATTAATCTCTTCGCCTTCTCTTGCGAGAAAAGCGGTGCAAAGGTACAACTTTATTTCGAAAGAAACCCACTTCGTGAGGCACAATTTCATTATTTTCAGCGAAATATGTGCTCTTTTTGGGTGTTTTTGCCCTTGGATGGGGCTATGACCTCAGTTTGTAGCACTCCTCGCGTAGCCATTGCACCCACTGACTATCAGTTTTGGAGTGGTCGAAATGCTGATAAGGTATGGGCTTGCCCACGTAGATTTTGAAATGCTGATTGCGTGCCGTCTTCATCATCTGACGTGGCAGGAGTATCAGGCCTATGTTGAACTTCATTCCCAACTTGCGGCGCACCCATTCAAGGCCGTAGAAGAATGTGGAATTGCGACCTTCGAAATACATGGGTACTATGTCGCGCTTGGATTCCACGGATTGTTTTATGACACTCTTTTTCCACTCTATGTCCTGAACCTTTCCGTCTATGTATCTAGAGCAAAAACCTGCTGGAAAACTGATTAATTGGGTATCCTCCGAATTGTATGCCTTTTGCAGAGTTTCCATGTCCGAGCGCTTCTGACGACCCATAGTATTAACGGGCAAGAAGACGCTTTGCAGGGGTTCGATATACATGAGCAAGTCATTGACAATGACCTTAATCTTGGGAAAGAAATCGCCGAATACGGCTATATACGAGATGCCATCAAAACCGCCCAACGGATGATTGCTCACCAACATATAGCGAGCGTTCTTGTCCAGGTTTTCCATACCCGTGACGGTGTATGTCACTCCCATGTCTTCCGACATAGCCTTGGCAAAGGCGGCACCATCATTATGACCAAAGCGAGTGATGATATCATTCATCTCTGCCTGACAGATGAGCTTCTCCATAAGGCGGATTACCCACGTGGGCAATTTCTTTCTCAGCTTGGGGGCTTTATTGGAGATAACTGCCTCTAAATCTATTAATCGCATATTTCTGAATAAGACGAGGGAATGTTATGTTGAAAGAACCGCCAATGCATTGATAAGTTCCTTCTTCAGGGGTTTGTCGCTCTTGACAGCATTGGTAAAGGGTACGTACACGATTTCATCGTTTCTGATACCAATCATCACATTTCTCTGTCCCTCGGTAAGAGCCTGAATAGCTCCCACGCCCAAACGGCTGGCCAGAATACGGTCTTGCGCACTGGGACGACCACCACGCTGCAAATGGCCTAGGATGGACACTCGCACATCATATTCGGGATATTCCTTCTTTACGCGCTCGGCATAGTACATAGCGCCACACTTGGGGC
Organism: Bacteroidaceae bacterium; assembly: GCA_017381015.1. Classification (GTDB taxonomy): domain Bacteria; phylum Bacteroidota; class Bacteroidia; order Bacteroidales; family Bacteroidaceae; genus Physcousia. The sequence continues at coordinate 10,770 of JAFOCV010000091.1, read as the reverse complement.
TTTCGCTCACTAGCACGATACACGACTTCTTGCTCTTACGAATGCCATGTCCGATGAATTTCTCCAACTGGTCGGCACCTGTGCTATCCTCCGGAATGATGGCCGCCTCGGCGCCTGCTGCTATGGCACTGTTTTGAGCCAAGAAACCAGCATCTCTGCCCATTACCTCCACAAAGAAGATGCGCTCATGACTATTGGCCGTATCACGAATCTTGTCCACACACTCCATGATGGTGTTCAGTGTGGTGTCATAACCGATGGTGAGGTCGGTACCATTCAAGTCGTTATCGATAGTGCCAGGCAAACCGATACATGGCACATCAAACTCCTCGGCAAAGATACGAGCACCCGTCAAACTGCCATTACCTCCGATTACTATCAGGGCATCTATCCCATTGGCCTTCATGTTTTCATAGGCCTTCTGACGTCCTTCGGGAGTGACGAACTCCTTGCTTCTGGCCGTCTTCAGGATGGTGCCACCACGTTGAATGATGTTACTCACGTTTTCGGTGGTAAACTCCTTTATCTCATTGTTTACCAATCCCTCATAACCACGATAGATGGCCATCACCCTCATATCGTTGGCAATAGCTGCACGTGTCACGGCACGTATTGCTGCGTTCATACCTGGCGAGTCACCACCCGAGGTCAGTATACCTATTGTTTTGATTTTTGGCATAGTCTAAATATTAAATAAAATATGTGATACATTAGGTTTTCTGATGCAAAGTTACAAATTAGACGTATTTTCACAAAGGAAAAGAAAGATTTTTTCAAAATGCATTAAACCATCACGGCATTGTATTGTCAGAGAAGCGTCGTTTGACAAGAAAAAAGTTATCACAAACTAAAAATTATATCACAAGATGAAAAAGATTTTTTTACTTTTGTTTGCAACCTTAGCTCTTTCAGTTAGTGCTCAGCAGCAGAATGCCCAGAGAGGTCCTCAGCGTCAAGGTGGCGCACCCGGTATGATGCAGCAGAGAGAAATCAAGGTTAAGCCCGAGCACAAGGATGCATTTGAGGCATTGAAGAAGGAGTACAACGATGCAAAGAAGGAACTTTACGCTAAGTACCGTGGCGAGATGCCCAAGCGTGGCGAGAAGCCCACTGACGAGCAGATGGATGCCAACATGAAGTTGTTGATGGCTCGTTCAAAGGCTCTTGTTGAATTGAACGAGAAGTATTATCCCAAGTTCCGCGAGATTCTCACTCCTATGCAGGCAGCTCAGTTCTTGCAATTGTGGGGCAATAGCTTCAATCAGCGTCAGGGAGCAGCAGGTCGTCAGGGAGCTGGTAAGCAAGGCGCTGGTCAGCAAGGCGGTCAGCGTGCAAAAAGAAACCAAAACTAAACTCGCACTGAGGCAAAAGCTACAGAATAGCCTTTCGGCAAAGGATTACTCCCCTGCATAACATATTTTCTCATACGTCAGTAGGAAGGAAATCCTAGTTTGAGGTCACAACGTAGGTAATAACAATTAGTTTTTTATATGGGTGCTTCCCCAAACCAACTCTCTCCTAGAGGGACTGGTTTGGGGAATTTATTTTCTCCTTCGACATCACATGCCCGGAGGAATTGGAATAATCAGAATAATCAGAATAATCATAATACTCAGAATACTCGGAGTACTCAGAATAATCAGGTAGGTTCTCTTCCCTATTCAGCGCAAGCCAAAAGTATTTCGCTCAATGAGGGATGAGCATGTATATTGCTAGCCAATTGATGCAAGGTGGCACCAGCGTTCATCAGCGTGGAAGCCTCGTGAATCATATCAGAAGCATGTTCTCCCAGGATATGGCATCCTATTATCTTCTGCTGTTCATCCACAAGCACCTTTACCAAGCCCTCGTCGGCTCCCATTGCCAGGGCCTTGCCGTTGGCACGATAGAAAGCCTTGCGGGCGGTATACTTGATGCCTTGTGCCTCGGCTGCTTCCTCAGACAACCCCACGCTTGCCACCTCGGGTGTGGTAAACACGGCGGCTGGCATGATGTCAAAGTTGATAGAGTCTTCGCATCCCATGATATGGTTCAAGGCGCGATAGCTCTGGAAGGTAGCGGCATGAGCCAACTGGCACTTACCATTCACATCGCCCACGGCATAGATGTGAGGCAAGGACGTCTGCATATTCTCATTGACCACAATACCCTTGGGCGTGTATTCTATGCCGATGTCGTCCAGATTGAGCGAAGCCACATTTGCCACACGACCAACGGCCATCAGCACCAAGTCGGCCTCCACGCTCTGGGTGGAAGACTTCTCCGTATACTCCACCACCTTGCATCCGTCTCCGTCCTTTATGGCTGATACGGCGGCACCCGTCTTGAACGTAATACCCTGCTTCTTCAAAGCCGTGCGCAATCGCTTGGCTATGTCCTTGTCAAAGGCTGGCAAAATCTCCTTGCAAAACTCCACCACGGTAACCTGGCTTCCAAACGCATTGAATATGGAAGCAAATTCCATACCTATCACGCCACCACCTATGATGCACAATCGTTGGGGAAGGTCTCTCAGATTGAGCATCTCCGTAGATGTCACCACTCCATCTGAATGCGCACCCTCGATGGGCAAGAATTTGGTCACCGAACCCGTGGCAATGATGATATTGGGGGCCGAATATTCCTGCCCTTCCACCTCGATAGTGTTTTGGTCAACGAAGCGAGCCTTGCCTTGCACAAAACTTATGCCGGGAGTCTTCATCAAGGATTCTATGCCCGATGCCAACTGGCCGACTATGCTATCCTTTCTGTCTATGGCATCCGACAATTGAAAGCGCACGCCATCAATGTGGATACCTGCTGATGAAGCCTCTTTCAGGTACTGAAGCAAGGTGGCATTGTGACAGAGGCATTTCGTGGGTATACAACCCTCATTGAGGCATGTGCCTCCCACCTTTCTGGCCTCCACCACCAGGACATTCAATCCCTGTTTGGCGGCCTTGACGGCTACTTCATAACCGCCAGGGCCTGCACCTATGATAATCAGTTGATGAGTCATAGTTTTAACGAACGGAAAAGTGAAATGTGAAAACGGAAAACTGCTCTTTAACTGGGAGCGCTCAGAATATTCATATGCTCAGAATACTCGGATTACTTTGAGTTTTCCGTTTTCCGTTTTTACCTTTCCGTTTTATAAAGTTTTATAAGTAAACTTGGGTTCCTTCACAGCCTTCACGTCATCCAATCTGCGCACCGGTGTGTCATGCGGAGCCGTCTTGAGCATCTCTCTCTGGTCGCGTGCCTCGATGGCTATCTTCTTCATCACCTCGATAAACTCGTCCAAGGTCTTCTTGCTCTCCGTCTCCGTGGGCTCTATCATCATAGCCTCGTGGAAGAGCAATGGGAAGTATATCGTGGGAGCATGGAATCCATAATCCAGCAATCGTTTTGCCACATCCAGCGTGGTCACATGACCAGCATCGTGATGGTCGCCACCATACTCTTCTCTAAGTCCGTCAAAGACGAATTCATGCTTGCACAATCCATCTATGGGCAACTTGTAGTACCCCTTCAGGCACTCCTTGATGTAATTGGCATTAAGTACCGACAATTTACCTGCCAGGGGCACATTTTCCTTGCCAAGAGTGAGCAGATAAGCATAGGCGCGAATCACCACGCCATAGTTACCAAGGAAGGCAGATACGGCACCAAGCGATTCGGGATTATACTCCAAGGCATAGGTACCATCCTGCTTGAGCTTAACCTGTGGATTGGGCAAGTATTCTTCCAGGCCCTTTCTCACGCCCACAGGACCGCTACCAGGACCGCCACCACCATGAGGTGTGGAGAATGTCTTGTGCAAGTTGATATGCATCACGTCAAATCCCATATCGCCAGGACGGCATACGCCCAGCATAGGATTCAGGTTGGCACCATCGTAATACATCAAACCGCCACATTCGTGCACCAGTCGTGCTATCTCTGGTATCTTCTTTTCAAAGATGCCCAAGGTGTTGGGGTTGGTCATCATCATGCCAGCGATGTCATCGCCCAAGAGGGGTTTCAAGTCCTCCACGTCCACGGTGCCATCGGGTGTGCTCTTCACCTCCACTATCTGCAAACCGCACACGGCCGCCGATGCGGGATTGGTACCATGAGCCGAATCGGGCACTATTATCTTGGTACGCTTCACGTCGCCTCGCTTTTCATGATATCTGCGTATCACCATCAAACCGGTCAACTCGCCATGAGCACCGGCAAAGGGATTCAGTGTAAACTCATGCAATCCTGCTATCTCCGACAGGCTCTTCTGCACATTGTAATACAGTGCCAAGGCGCCTTGCGAAGTGGCAACGGGTTGATGCGGATGCAGTGCCACAAAGCCTGGCAATGCCGCCATCTCCTCGTTTATCTTGGGATTGTACTTCATGGTACAACTGCCCAAGGGATAGAAACCCGTATCCACGCCAAAGTTGTTGTTGGACATATTGGTGTAATGCCTTACCACCGATAGTTCGTCCACCTCTGGCAAGATGGTATCCTCAGCCCTGAGCAGATGCTCGGGCAGGTCAGTCAATTTATGTTTGCACCATTTGTTTTCTGGCAAAGAATAACCAATACATCCTGGTGTGGAAAGTTCGAATATGAGTTTTCCGTAATAAGTCTTATTCATATAGTCGTGGGGGATTTTATTGGTTAATACTTTCTTTCACACCCTCTGCTATTGCACACAAGAATCTATCCATCTCCTCGGCACTGCGCTGCTCGGTCACGGCAAATATCATTTCATCTGCCTTGCCCTCGGCCTTGACACCAGCTATGAAGCCCTTCTGGCACAGATATCCCTGCAAGGCATCTATATTGCCCGAATAACGGAGTGTAAATTCATTGAGGAAGGGTTGACCGAGATAAGCCTCGGCAAAGCCCTCTATCCCAAGCAAGCGCTCCTTCAGTTCGTGTGCACCGCCATAGGATATCTCGTTCACCTCGTGCAATCCCTTCTTGCCCATCAGAGCCAGATACGATGCCACATAGAGGCACATGAATCCCTGAGCCGTACAGATGTTGGACGTAGCCTTTTCGCGACGTATGTGCTGCTCTCTGGCTTGCATGGTCAGCACGAAGCAACGCTTGCCATCCACGTCCGTTGTGGCACCCACCAATCTGCCTGGCATCTTTCTTATCAAGGCATTGGTGGTACAGAGATAACCGATGTATGGTCCACCATAACAGGTGGGAATACCCAGGCTCTGTGCCTCGCCACAGGCAATGTCGGCACCCCATTCGCCTGGCGACTTGAGCACGCCCAATGCAGAGGCCATCGTATTGATAGCCAGCAAAGCCTTGTGGGCATGACACTTTTCGGCAAGACCGCTAAAGTCCTCTATGATGCCATAGTAATTGGGTTGTGCCACCAATACACCAGCCACATCATCACCCTCCAGCAATGCATGCAATGCCTGCATGTCGGTCACGCCATCCTTGGCACCTACCTTCACCAGGTCCACACCATGATACTTGGCATAGGTCTCCACCACGCGCATCACGGCAGGATTGAACGTCTCGGAGATGAGCACCTTGTTGCGCTTCTTGGCTGCCGCCACGCACATCATCATGGCCTCGGCGGTGGCCGTAGAACCATCATACATGGATGCATTGGAGATGTCCATACCGGTGAGGTCCGCCATCATGGTTTGATACTCGAAGATGTATTGCAGAGTACCCTGAGATATTTCTGCCTGATACGGAGTGTACGAGGTGGAAAACTCTGAGCGCGATGCTATATACGGCACCACACTGGGTGTGTAATGGTCATACACACCAGCACCTGCAAACGACACCAGGGGTTTGTTCTCCTGAGCCAACTGCCCTATCACTCTTCTCACCTCTATCTCCGACATAGCAGAGGGCAAGTTGAGTTCCTTATTGAATATTAGTTCTTCAGGAATCTCAGAATACAATTCCTCCAAAGAACCAACGCCAACAACCTTCAGCATCTCCTGAAGGTCATTGGCGGTATGTGGGAAATACTTCATAGGCTTAACAATGTGAAAACGGAAATGTGAAAACGGAAATCTGCGAGTAAGTTTTCCGTTTTCCGTTTTCACCTTTCCGTTTTAATAATTACTTGCATGTACTCTCATACTCAGAGGCGCTCATGAGTCCTTCCAGTTCTGAAGGGTCGGCAATCTTCACCTTCATAATCCAGTTCTCGAAAGCGTCCTGGTTTATCAATTCTGGTTGGTCCTCCAGGTCCTCATTGATTTCCACCACCACGCCACTCACGGGAGAGATAAGGTCGCTAGCAGCCTTAACGCTCTCTACTGCGCCAAAGTCCTCACCAGCGGTCACTTCGTCGTCCACCTCGGGCATATCCACGTATACCACGTTGCCCAACTGCTCCTGTGCATAATCAGTGATACCAACGTAACCGTACTCACCATCTACTCTTACATACTCGTGGCTCTCGCTATAGTAGAGACCTTCAATTACTTTTGCCATAATGATATTAGATTTAGGAGACCCACCCTACCCCTCCCTGAATGGAGGGAACCGCTTTTGCATCAGATAGGTCTAATGTTAATGATTTATTTTAGGTAAAATTTATCTTTTTGTTTTTGTTCTTATTCGAAAGATTCGCTCGTCTGTGCTCTGAGAATTCTGATTATTCTGAGTACTCTGAGTATTCTGAGTATTCCGAGTATTCTGAATAATCTCTAATCGCTAATCGCTCATCTGTACTCTATTAGTAATTTATCAACGAGATTGCACGAGATTTAACATGATTTATATCCTTGTAGAGTGTGAACTCTTCTCTTTAGATGTTAATCAAATCTTCGCTTGATTAACGACAGATGAATACTGATGCCGGGGGGCCGCTCCTCTGTCATCTTGTTTTCATCAGTAGGCCATCGTGCGAAGCTGCGAGTGGCCATCGAGTGAAAGAAAACTAATAGCTATGAAGATTCAGTTTAATCATGTTTCATCAGTTGATAAAATATAATCCATGTTCATCTCTAATCGCTCGTCGCTAATCGCTAATCGCTCGTCTCTCATCGCTTATAACTCTTCTCATAGAAGCGCTTCTTGCACACCACACCATCTTGCAACTTCTTGTGGATGCGTATCTGCACGGGAGTGCCCATCTGGGTGTGCTCTATGTTGACCATTGCCATGCACACACTCTTGCCAGTGGAGATGGAGTTGTAACCCGTTGTCACACTACCAACCACCTCATCACCCACCACCACATCGTAGCCATGACGTGGTATGGCTCTGCCAGACAGTTCTATGCCCACTATCTTGCGCTTCAAGCCCTCTGCCTTCTGCTTTACCAAGGCATCCTTGCCTATGAAGTTATCCTTGTCCAGCTTGACAAACATGCCCAAGCCTGCCTCCAGCGGAGTGATGTCGTCCAGAAGCTCGTCGCCATACAATGGCAATCCCACCTCGAATCTCAATGTGTCTCGGCATCCAAGGCCGCAAGGCTTTACGCCATGAGCTATCAACTTGTCCCAAGCGCCCTGTATCCATGCATGACTACCGTATATCTCAAAGCCGTCCTCGCCGGTATAACCCGTACGACTGACGATGAGTGTCTCGCCCTCCACCTGAATGGTCTTGAAGGTATAGAACACCAAGTCCTCGCACGCCAGGCCCAGGCACTCTGCCAGCACCTTTTCCGAGTCAGGACCTTGCACGGCCACCTGACCGTAATAGTCGCTCTGATTCTCAGTAATCACATTGAAGCGCTCTGCCTGCTCCTCTATCCACTTATAGTCCTTGTCTATATTGGCAGCATTGATAACGAGGAAGAACTTATGCTCCCCCATCTTGTAGACCAGCAGGTCGTCTATCGTGCCACCCGTCTCGTGCAGCATCATACCATAGTATATCTTGCCTATGGGAGCATTGGCTATGTCGTTGGTAAAGATGTATTGTACAAACTTCTCAGCCTCAGGTCCTGTCACCAAGACCTCGCCCATGTGGCTCACGTCAAACACGCCGCATGCCTGTCGCACGGCATTGTGCTCGTCCACTATATCAGAGTATTGAATAGGCATCTCAAAACCTCCGAAAGGCACCATCTTGGCTTTCAGCTCCAGGTGCTTGTCATAAAGACATGTTCTTTTCTCAGTCATAGTTGTGTTTTATTGTTTTAGGTATTCGTTCAACATTGTCACGAGGTGATGCTCCTGCATACCTCTGATGGTTTTATAGGGTTGGTGCTGCGCTATGCGCTCCAGCAATTTGTTTTCCGTCCATGGACACGATACAAAGGCCTCGGCAAAGGCACTCTCGGCATCTCCCATTTCAAAGTAATCGCCCTCGAGCCTCACCGCACTCACCATTCCATTTTCTATCTCAAAGGCCAGCGCCACATCGCCGCATCCCTCTATCCTGGCACGGCACATCACCGATGCGTCCTTCAGGCTTTGCCGTCCCATCAGAAAGGAGGGCTCATAGTAGCCGCTTTCTATCTCTTCTATCCGTCTTACGTCGTCTGCCGTCAGACCCAGCGACCTGTTGGTCAGACTCCCCACTATATGCTCCTGCAATTGTGCCACGGTCATCTCGGGCAGCACGTCCTTGAGCAGGGCTATTCTGCTTTCCACGCTCTTCACTCCCTTGGAGAGGAGTTTGGCACGCTGCGGTGTCAGCGCTCCCTTCATCAATCGCTGGTCGGTATCATACAGCATGGTACCATGCACTATGTTGCTATTGGCCAGATGGTAAAAGGCATTGCCGCATATCTTACCCTTCACGCCATCGCAGATGAGCACTATGTCGTTTCTGCCAGATACCTCCACCTCTGCACCCAGGGCTCTGAGGCTTGCCGCCACGTTGTTGGCATACTCTCTGAACATGGGTTCCACGGCACCTTTGCCCGTCACCAGGCTTGTCATCACATTGCCCTCGTTGGCAAAGATGCTACCCCCTCCGCTCTTTCTTCGTATTATGTCTATGCCCTCTTGGTGGCAAAAGTCCACGTCCAATTCGGCATAAGCATTCTGATTCCTACCCATCACCACGGTGGGCTTCGTTTGCCACGTAAACAGGTAATTGCCCTCTGGCATCCTGGTGGCTATATACTCCTCTGCTGCCAGATAAAACGCAGCTCTCCTCCCCCTGCAATTTGAGGGGAAGGAGACGCTTATAGCAGGGAATATACATTCAGTCATCTGTGTATCAGCTATGCGAACGTACTCTCTTTACTTTCTTGTGCATGTATCAACGGAAGATGTCCACCACCTCATCAGGCATAGCGGTGCGTGCCCACTTCTCGGTGTTGGTGTATCCATTGTACACGTATATCAGGTCGTGATTGTCAGTGCCATTCCATTTGATGGTGCAAGGGTTGCCACCCTCTATCGTATTACCATCCTTGGTGTACTTGACATCCTCCATGGTAAATACTATAGATGTATTGTCGCCCACCTTGGCCAAGCGAGCCGTCATGCGCACCTTCTTGTCATAGTACTTATAATATAATGTAGAAGACTCGTCAGCCTCGTGCCATACGCCCAAGAGTTTGTTCTTCTTCACACCCTTCTGTCCCACTCTCTCCATCACGTCCAGGAATTCCTTCATCTCCTCAGACATGATTTTCTCAGCAGGCATATACACATTACTTATTCTTACTTCGTTCTGTGCACCAGGATATCCAGTAGGATTATACATCCAGGAATACACGATAGCATCTGCCACAGAAAGCAAACCCCTCATCTCCTTTTCCACAACATACGCTCTTCTAACCCCCTCCTGATGGTATGTCTGTATTTCATAGGTTTTGCCATCCTTAATCATGAGATAAGTGTCGTTTGTAGTCTCCATCTCCTGACCATCGGCAGACTGATACTTGGTCTGTTTGTACAAACCTGGCTTGGGCTGTGCCATTGCTGCAATGGTGCCCATTAGCAACGCAATAGTGAGAAAAAATACTTTCTTCATAAGCGTAGGTATTAGGGGTTAATAGTGTTTTTATGCTATTGAATGTAGTTTTTCTGCTAACAAATTTAGAAAATTTTCGCACACACACAACACATTTCCCCACATTATTTTCTCTTTTTTATCTCGATTGCCACGTCCACAATGCAAAATCCATATTTTCAGCACAAACATTTGCTTTTTGCACGGAATATATAGCAAAAAAATCCAACCTCCGATGTCCCCAGCAACATCAAAGGTTGGGAAAAGTGGTAGTGCCTGGAACTGACTCTCCCCCTGAGACAGTGGGCGAAGAGGGTCTTTAGAAGAATGACTCAATGTCATTCTGTGCCCTCTGAGGGTCGCACTCTCCAGTGCGACGTGCGGACAACCCCCGAAGGGGGGGGGAGGGGGTGGATAGTTTATAGGCCTTTCTAGATTTTCTAGGACTTCCTAGGGTCTCCTAGGCCTTCCTATCCCTCTCCCTCCTCAGAGCCCTCGACGGGCTCAGAGGGGGCTTCAGAGGGCTCAGAGCCTTCGGGGCTCACCTCTCCGTTTCCCGTTTCTACGGAGTTTTCCGTTTTCCCCTTTCCGCTTTCAGTTTTAGCGGCCATGCGCTGGTTGTAGGAGGTGTTGACCTCGGAGAGAATGTCGTTCACGTAGAAGATGAAATGGTCGATGTCGTCACTGGGAGTCACCACGTTGTGGGCAAAGGCTACGGTGGTGATGTACTTGTACAGGGCATCCATCTCCAGGCGAAGTACGGTGCTTTCGGGACCACGGAGGGCGCTGCGCGATACGGTACGCTGCTCCACGTACACCTTGTACTTGGCGTTGGTCAGAGTGAGGCTTTCCACGCAATCGCCCAGACCCAGGGTGGTGACGTGTGCAGCATTGTCCTCC
>JAFOCV010000090.1 GCA_017381015.1 Bacteroidaceae bacterium | reverse complement strand
GTTTGATTATAGAAAGCAGTGTGTGTTTATTAATGATACCATTCTTTCTTTATATCCTGCCAAGGATTAGTCCTGTTTCAATGTATTTCTGCAGCTACTCAGCTTTATTTATGCTGCTGGCAATCTGTTACAATTATTACATGTATAGAAGGTTTCATCCCAAGAATTTCATTGAAGGTAATTTGATAGAAGCAAAAAAGGAAACTTTGAATTTCAAGAAGCAAACGCAGAGATGGACCTTTTGCATAGGTATTCCCTTTCTAATAACATACGTTCCATTTTTTGTATATGAAAAGATGCAATATTATCAGGGTGAAGTCTTAAATATAGTGCTCATTTCAGGTGCTATAGGAATGCTAATAGGAGGAGCTGTAGGTATTAATTTATTTTTGAAGATGCTTCGTGCCACTGATGAAATACTAAAGCAGATAGAAGAGTTGGAAGAGAAGGCAGAGTAGGGCAATTACTTTTTCTGCCAAGGTATAAAAAAGTCTGTTAATCCGAGGTTGATTAACAGACTTAATTCTATGCTATGTATCGTTAATGTTTTACTTGCTAGCGTGCTCCTTGATGCCACATATGCGACGAATCTTGTTGGGTATTTCGGTGTTGTCCTGGAAGCCCTGGAATAGTTCGCTACCTACGCCGATAGCATATACGGGAACAAAGTCAGCGGTGTGCGAACCAGTGGTCCAACCGATACCTGTAATCTTGTCGATGATTTGGAAGGTACGAATCACGAACTGGTCGAGATTGACGTAGAGAGTTTCTTTCTGTGCACCATTCTTGTCAATGAAGGTTGCTTTGAAAGCCTCCTGCAAGGCGCGGTCGTTGCTCTTGCTAACGGGGATGGCAGAGTATAGACCAAGTTTCTCCTTAAGGTATTCCTTCATGTATTCCCAGGTGATTTGCTTACCACTCTTTGTTAGCTGTTGGCATTCATGTTGCATTGCCTGCATGGAGATGCGCTGGTAGTCAAAGTTCTTCAGCGCAAGGTTGTACGACCCACCATTCACGCCAGCCACCATACCACCAGTATTGTGGTCGGCAGTAACGATGATAAGGGTTTCATCCTTATGGCGAAGGTAAAAGTCGTAAGCCAATCGAAGAGACTCATCAAAGTTGAGCAATTCTTTGATAGCAGCGCCACCATCATTGGGGTGAAGTGCATGGTCGATAAGACCGCCCTCTATCATCATAAAGAATTTCTTTGGAGAAACCTTTTCCAAGTGGTCAAGGCATGCTTGAGTAATAAAGGGTAGGGTTAAGTTGCCCTGAATGCTATCTATTGTGTAGCCAATGTGAGTGAGGTGGTAAGGCTGATTAAGGAGCACCACCTTGTCGCCATGCTTTTGCTCGTTCCATTGCGCAGGACCATCAACGATAGAATATCCGGCATTAGTGAGTACGGTACGCACATCGGGCTCACCCTTGGGCGCGGTACCACGTAGTTTACCACCGGCAAACATATCAAAGTCGCTCTTTGCCATGTCCTTGGTGATGTCGTAGAACTTGTTGCGATGGTCCACATTTGTGTAGAATGCACCAGGAGTAGCATCGTCAGGTGCAACAGATGTAGCAATAGCAATGCCGTAACCCTTTTCCTTTAGCTCGTAAGCAATACTCTTTACGGCAACGGTATCGGCATCAACGCCAAGCATACCATTCTTTGTCTTGTGTCCGGTAGCTAGTGCCGTACCACCAGCAGCAGAGTCGGTGATGGTGTGGCTAGCAGAGTAGCTAGTAGCAATTGAAGCTACGGGGAATTGTAGCATGAGTAGGGGCTCTGAATTGCCAAGAACCTTTTGATTGTAGGTTTCGGCAAGTAGAACGGGACTCAATCCCATGCCATCGCCAATGAAATAGAAGATGTACTTGGGCTTCTTTGCTGCAGATACAGCTAGCACCATCATTAGTAGGATTAGGGTGGAAAAGAAACGATTTTTCATAATCAAGAGTATTACTTTTATGATAAATGGTATTATTTTACCGCGCAAAGTTACGAAAAAATCCTTCTTTTTAGTTCTTCATAGTCGATAGTTTTTTTGTTAAGAATTGTAGTTCAAAGAAAAATAGCCCAATACAGCATCAAAACAAACCTTTTGACTCCGCCTAAGGTCTCCTTTTCTTTCAAATATTGTATTTACACCGTTTGCTATTCTAATCCTTGCATTTTCTGCCCGAACAGATTCTAGATTACATTTTTCATTAACCTCTGCACCATATCTGCACGACATTCAGAGATATGGAAACTATGGTTATGATGGGCCAGATGATACAGAATATCCAGATATTGATTTCGTTGTAACTCATTCCCACACGTTTGCCAACGAGAAGGAGGAAGTTCACACAGAGCGAAAACATTTGGTCAGTCTTGTTGTCGGGCAGATAGGGGTACGTCTTCAGGTCGCGGTTGAAGGAATACCAGTACTTGAGGCGCATCTTTTTGCTGACGAAAGAAAGCACAAGCACTGGGATTAGCAATATACCAGAGAAGATAATGGTGAGAATCTTTTTCATGTTGGTTCTATAGATTAGTTTTATTTCTTTTTTAATTAGAAGAATTTGACCCCAACCATGCCCATATGTAGTGCATAATTGGGGTCGATTTATTATGGTTAAAGCAAATAAGTTATCTAAATTCTAGATGTCTTAGCTCATCAGTTGTGAAACACCAGTTCTCCGTCCTTTGCCTCCACTATGATGGGCATGTTGCGCTCCAACGTGTTTAACAAGAGAGTCTTGCTCAGATTGTTGAGCAACAGACGCTGTATGGCACGCTTCACGGGGCGAGCACCAAAGTCGGGATTGTAACCCTCTTGAGCAAGCAACTCTATGGCACTGGAGTGGATATCCAGAGTGATGTCGTTGTCTGCCAAGCGACGTTTGATGATGTCCAATTGCAGGTTGACAATATCACGTATCTGCTCTTGATTGAGAGGAGTGAAAGTGATAATCTCGTCCACACGGTTTAGGAACTCGGGGCGCACAGTTTGGAAAAGTTGGTCGCGTGTATAGTTGGACGTCATGATAATGATAGTGTTCTTGAAGTTGACCGTGCGTCCCTTACTATCGGTGAGACGACCATCATCCAGCACCTGAAGCAACGTATTGAACACATCGGGGTGAGCCTTCTCTATCTCGTCAAAGAGTACCACGCTATAGGGCTTTCTACGCACGGCTTCTGTCAGCTGTCCGCCCTCATCGTAACCCACATATCCCGGAGGAGCACCGATTAGTCTGGTCACGGAGAACTTCTCCTGATACTCCGACATGTCTATGCGTGTCATCATTGCCTCGTCGTCAAAGAGATACTCTGCCAAAGCACGTGCAAGCTCCGTCTTACCCACACCCGTTGTACCAAGGAAGATGAACGAACCAATAGGTCGCTTGGGGTCTTGCAAACCGGCACGGCTACGACGTACAGCATCGCTCACCGCCTCAATGGCATCGTCCTGACCTATGACACGCTGGTGAAGCTCGCTCTCCAGATTGAGGAGTTTGTCGCGTTCGCTCGTCTTCATGCGGTTCACAGGGATACCCGTCCATCTGCTCACTACATCAGCAATGTCGTCGGCCGTAACCTCCTCTCGCAATAGGGTAGAGGAGCCCAATTTCTCAGTACTACTCTTTAGCTCAGCCTCCAATTGTGGCAACTGGCTATATCTGATTTCTGCTACTCTGGCATAGTCGCCTTCGCGTTCGCGCTGCTCTGCCTCCTGTTTCAAGGCCTGTTGCTTTTCCTTGATAGCTTGTATGCGCTCGGCCTGAGTCTTCTCCTCTTGCCATTGCTTGCGCATAGCCGTTTCTTGCGCACGAAGTTGGTCTATCTCCTGAGCCAGTTCCTCCAATTTGGGTTTGTTTTGCTCACGTTTGATAGCCTCACGCTCAATCTCCAACTGGCCCAGACGACGAGTAAGTTCGTCCAACTGCTCAGGCACAGAGTCGCGCTCCATTCTCAGACGAGCAGCAGCCTCGTCCATCAGGTCAATGGCCTTATCGGGAAGGAAACGGTCGGTAATGTAACGATGTGACAGGCTTACGGCCGAGATTATTGCATCGTCCTGAATGCGTACACGGTGATGCTGCTCGTAGCGCTCCTTCAGACCGCGAAGAATGCTAATGCTTGAAGGCACATCAGGTTCGTCCACCGTAACCGTCTGGAAGCGGCGCTCCAGAGCCTTGTCTTTCTCGAAATACTTCTGGTACTCGTCCAGCGTGGTAGCACCAATGCTGCGCAATTCGCCACGAGCCAGAGCAGGTTTCAGAATGTTGGCGGCATCCATGGCTCCCTGTGTCTGCCCAGCGCCCACCAGTGTGTGAATCTCGTCTATAAAGAGGATGAATTCGCCCTGACTCTCCGTCACCTCAGAGATTACACCCTTCAGTCGTTCTTCAAACTCGCCCTGATACTTGGCACCAGCAATCAGTGCACCCATATCCAGGGAATATATCTGTTTGCCTTTCAGATTCTCTGGCACATCACCGCGTAGTATGCGATGAGCAAGACCCTCCACAATGGCAGTCTTACCAGTACCAGGTTCACCAATAAGAATAGGATTGTTTTTCGTGCGGCGGCTTAGGATTTGCAGCACACGACGAATTTCCTCATCTCGCCCAATTACAGGGTCGAGTTTACCTCGCTTAGCATCTTCTACCAAGTTGCGAGCGAAACGTTCAAGAGCTTTTTCTTGATTCTGTTGATTGTTCATTTTGTTCTGCATAGTTTTTAAATATAATTCGTTAGTGGTCTCACTAATAGATATTCAAAACCCATGCCAAACAAGCAATGTCTGCCAAATTGGCAGAAAGTCTGTCAAATTGGCAGACTTTTCCAATTTGTCTACGTATTTTGGCGCATTTTATGCCATGAAAGGCTGAACTATTTTCTCCGTGCGCTCCCAGAGTTCTTGCATTTTGGGGTGTTCGGTATATTTTTTGCCCAGATTTATTATCTTTCTGCTACGATTGAAGGTACCCGTCTGTCCTTGCACATCATTGTCCAGCAAAAGGTGTATGGCCGTATCTGCACCCTGCAGGGGAGTGCGAATGATTGGGCGGAAGACCAGGTCGGTCAGTGGGTCAAAGAACATTTGCATGCGTATGATGCCAGTATTCACTATACCAGGGTCAACGGCATTCACCGTGATGCCAAACTTCTTTACTCGGCGAGCCAGTTCCATGGTAAACAACGTAATTGCCAATTTGCTATTGCTATAAGGCCAGATTCGCATGAAGCAACCCTTACATCCGCGTTCAAAGAAGTGAGGAAAGTTCAGACGTCCCATAGAATACACCATAGAAGCCATGTTCACTATGCGCGCACCCTCCTGCATTAAGGGGATGAGCAATCTGGTCAGCAGGTAAGGACCAACGTAATTCACGCTTATCGTGCGTTCCAATCCATCTACGGTAAAGTGCTGTCCCGTTTCCAGCGTACCGGCATTGTTCATGAGCAAGTGTACCTTGCCAAAGCGCTCCTTGATAGTGTCGGCAAAGTTGCGCACCGTTTGCAGATTGGCCAAATCTATGCCAATTACCTCTATATTCTTATTCCCAGTCTCTTTCTTTAGCTTTTCGCACTTGTCCTGCGCTTTTGCAGGGCAGTAGCATGCCATGATGGTATAGTATCCAGCCTTGGCCACGGCACGTGTTTCCTCCATGCCCATATCACCATCAGCACCGGTGATGATGGCTATTTTATTTTCCATATATCTAAAGGTAGCTTCTATAATAAATACAAATCTTATCTGATTTTATTTTAGTGAGAAAGTAGGCACCCATCGCCAACGAGGGCGCAAATTATTTCAGAGTGTTTTGCTCCCTCTCTATGCGAGCAATCTCTTCCCTGAGACTATTGGGTATGGGTTCTTCCAAGTGTTTGTGGCAAGCCATCTCCAATGTGTACATACGTCCTATGCAATAATTGCTATGTCCGCATCCGCATCTGTGATGCTGGTCTTCTTTCAGACGATTCACAAAGTCTGGTTCGTTGAGCAGGCTACGAGCCATCTGCACCGCCTCAAAACCGTGCGAAAGCACCTCGTTTATCTTATCGCCAGCTACAAGGCCACCAACGTATATGAACTTCATATCGGGCAATGCCTCGCGGAACTTCAGAGCGTCCTCCAGGAAGTAAGCCTCCTCGTATGGTACCGTGGGCACCATCATCTTGCCACAAGCACGCACACCCATCTTCAGCCACCACTTGTCCATGTAATGAGTCATTGTTTTTATAGGCATCTCGCCACGCATTACATACATAGGAGTAGCGCTCACCAATCCACCGCTCAATACTATGGCATGCACACCCAGTTCTTGCAATCGCTTGGCTATCATGATGCTTTCTTCTATGGTGGTACCAGGCTTCTTCAAACCATCGCGCATGTTCATCTTCACTATGACGGCCATATCGTCCTTGGCGGCCTTCATCACCTCTTGTATGCACATGGTCATGAAGCGCATACGGTTTTCCAGCGACCCACCATATTCGTCCTTGCGATGATTGAAATAGGGATTCAGGAACTGGTCTATGAGATAACCATGACCGCAATGTATCTCCACGCTATCAAAGCCGGCTTGGCGAGCCAGGCATACGGCATCTCCAAACTTCTTTGCCAACTCGGGCAATTCCTCTCTGCGAAGCCCGCGCACAATGGTGGGCGAATACATATTGAAACCATTGCATGCACCCACGGGGATACAACCGCATATTTCCTTGTGGCTCATATTGCCACAATGTCCCAACTGTATGCCAGCCGCTGCACCAGCTTCGTGTATAGCATCGGTAAGCTTTTTCAATCCAGGCACTATCTCGGGGCACATCACCAATTGGCGGTCAAAGCTCAAACCGCTCTCTGTCACGGCAGCATAAGCAATGGTGGTCATGCCCACACCACCGCGTGCCACGCTGGTATGATAGTCAAACAATTGTTTACTGGGTTCGTGCCCAGGGCACATGCTCTCAAAGGCAGCACTACGAATAGTGCGGTTTCTCAGAGTGAGCGGACCTATCTGAGCCTGCTCAAATATCTTGTTTTGCATAATTTATTTTAGGGTCAGAGAATTCAGAGTACTCAGATTATTCAGATTACTCAGATTATTCTGATTATTCCGATATTAATATATATAAGGTATGATGCGCTTTCTATCTCCTACGGCATCGTTGCCAAATTCTGCACGATACTTCTTGTTGATAGAATGGGCTCGTGGCACCAGATTGGCAGCTGTCCACCATACAAACAACCACGCGGCGGGATTGTTGAGAAGGATGGCAAAGCCTGTCCACTCCAGCAATTCACCAAAATAGTTGGCACTGGTCACGTAGTCAAACAAACCTCCCTTGGGCAAGTAATGATTCGTATCGCCAGGTTTGCGCAGATTGCGAATGGTGTGGTCGGCCTTCATGTGGGTGTACATTCCCGCGAAGAAGAGTACTATGCCCACCCAAAAGTTCCAATTGCCGGCATACGAAGCAATGTCCGTGTACGATTCCTTGGGAAAAGCCACCACGCTGGCACACAATAGCGAACTGTTCACGAAGTTGAACAATGCCCCCATATCTATTATGGCAAATGGCATCTTGCTCTTGCCCTTCAGCAGAGTGGGGAAGACAAAGCTACGATAGATATAATGCATGGCATACAGTCCCATGAAGAGCAGAGCCAGATTGCTGGGCTTCATCGTTAGCAACACATACACTATGGGTATGAGCGCAGGGCATTCCATTAGCACCCATCCCATCTTGTTGTTGATGCTCACCCCCCATTTCTTGCTACGAAACTTGCCATATCCAGCATCCACAAAATACAAAGCAACAAATACGAACAATCCCATCACGGCCATGGCCCAAAGTACGGTATTGTATGTAGGAAGATACATGTCCATAGATTACAATTTATAGAATAAAACGCTACAAAGGTAATGTTTATTTTAATATTTAGAGGTCATTTTCTCAATTAAAAAGGGTCAAAAGAGCCTTTCCCGATAATAAATTTTAACTATCGACTACACCAAACCCTCTTCCAAGCCCAAAATTCCCTTTGCCACTATCCTTATTTATGATGAAAATCAATTATTCTTCTCTGCACCATGTTGTAAAGTCAAGATTTATAGCATATCTTTGCACAGGTTTTTAAAAAGAGCTATGCATACGATGATAAAGAATATCCTGGACAAGTGCCATTGGTTTGCATCCGTGATGATGTGCTGCACCCTCCTTTCGTGCACTCAGGACAATGTGCACATGCCCGATGTGGAGCCATCTGCGCCTACGTGGGAAACCTATACCCAGGAATTCCGTGGCACCTTCTCCACCACCGTTCCCTTGGTGCAGGAGCATCTCAAGGGGGCCGTCGTTTCGCCCACCGTGGTGCGCCTTGAAGACTTCCACATAGAGCACTCCGGTTATGTCACCTTGCTCACCGAGGCCTTTTCCGTAAACGACCCCTTCGTGGAAGACCTGCTTGGTTATATCGTAGAGATAGGACAGATGAGAATAGAGAAGGTGGAATATGCAGCCTTTCCCTCTGGAGGAGGTTTTCTAAAGAAAGACTTTGATAATGTCAAGGCTGGAGCCTACAATACACGCGGCACGCTCCAAGGTACCATCAGCAAGGATGGCCACCTGCATCTCACCCTTACCTATCGCCCAGGCACCATGCCTTTTGATATAGTAACAGAGTTTGAATAGCAAAACTACGTATAGAGATAAATAAACAATAAAAATCACCTTACCTTAATTAATTAACTAGCTAATATGAAAAAGATATTCCTAGCAAGCATCGCTCTATTGAGCGTGATGATTTTTGCCTCATGTTCTGAGGACAATACCCCTGCCCAGAAGGCTGAGGGCAAGTATATGGTCAAGAGAGAGACCAATATGGTTAATCTCCCTCCTCAGATGCCATTCACTCCTCTTTCCGAGCAGGTTACCCTCGTGGTCAAGGCTACCAGTGACAATCACGGTAGCATCACCATTCCATCTACCACCTATTTGATGATGGGTAACGAGATGACCATCCCTGCATTCACCATCCCCAATGTGCCCATGCTCGATGATATGGAGAATGGCACCTTCATCCCCACACACCAGTTTGTGATTGATGGCGAAAAGTATATCGAAGGCACCATCAATGGCGAGATAGAGGAAGATGGCGATGTAGATATCGACCTAACCTACAAGTACGGCTCTATGCCTTTCGCTATCAAGCAGGAATTCGAAAGCCTTGACTAAGTAGATGATATCCTTGCAAAGAGAGCATTATACACACATCGTTGCACTCTGTCTCAGCCTCGTGCTCTTGACAGGGTGCAATGGTATGTTTGATGGTATTTATGACCAACCGCCCTCTGATGCCTCCCTCTCATTGGGGTTCACTCCCTCTGATGTGCCCAATCGCTTCACCATAGTGCTTGATGCCCGCAATTATGACGAGTGGATATATCTCAATCTGCACCAGCGCACCATGAGCATTCACCCCATTCCCACCGAGCTTACTGGTCAGTGGGATGGCAAGAGCGTCTGGGGCAAATACTCCGTATATGGCACGCGCTACAATCTTTTGGAAGAGCGTCCCGTAGATACTCAATCCGAGCCCGACGAATGGGACCTTGCCATACATCACTTTGATGTACGCACCAATGGCGGAGCCGTGCTTCGCACCGATTATCGTCATATCCACGAATTGCCTGCCACCACCGCCTCCTTTGACGATGAGGCCTTCGTGCCCGACCAATGGGCCAAGCATCAGTGCATCGTGGACTTTTCCGCCATGTTCGACCGCAAGATATGGTACCAGGCTTCACCTGTCAATCACGTGCTCACCGAGTGGGTAAAGATGGATTTCTCCACTCCGCCTCCCAAGTACGAGGCCTCCAATCGTGTCTATCTCCTTCGTATGAGTGATGGCACCATAGCAGCCCTTCGCCTGCGCAGTTATATGAGCGAAGCTGGTACAAAAGGTTATCTGACCATAGATGTGAAATACCCCTATTAAATGTATCGTTCCATACATATCAAGTATATCATCCTCCTCTCAGTGATGGTCTTCGCCGGTGTGAAGACCCATGCCGATGTGCTGGACACCGACACCATCATGAGCCCCTATGATATGAGCGAACTGGTCATCACCGCCACACGCACCCCTCGCTCGTTCAAGGACACTCCCGTGCTCACTCGTCTCATCACCCGAAAGGACATTGAGCAAGCCGATGCCACCGACCTTCGCGACCTCCTCCAGCAGGAACTCCCCAGCGTGGAGTTTACCTACTCCATGAATCAGAAACTGAACATGAACGTGGGTGGCTTTGCTGGTCAGAGTGTTCTCATCTTGGTGGATGGCGAGCGCCTGGCTGGTGAGACGATGGAGAATGTAGATTTCTCACGCATAGACATGAACAATGTGGAGCGCATAGAGATAGTGCGCGGAGCTCAATCCGCTCTCTATGGAGCAGGTGCCCTGGGTGGTGTGATAAACATCATCACACGTGGTGCCAGCGAGCCATGGCAATTGAATCTCAATGCACGCCTTGCCGACCATCGCGAGCAGCGCTATGGCGGTGTCCTGGGCTTGAAGCAAGGCTCTGTGGGTAATATGCTGGACATGCAATACACCTCTATCGATAACTATACCGTCTGTATGGATTATGCCGATGATTGCGAGTTCCGCCGCGTTTATGGTGGCACCACCTTCAGCGTAAAGGACAAACTTCAATATACTCCCACCGACAAGCTCAGACTTTCCGCCCGTGCTGGTTATTTCTTCAAGGAGATGACCACCGACGTTAATATCTATGAGCGATGCCGTGACTTCTCCGGAGGACTCCGTGCAGAGTATACCATCTCGCAAAAGGATTATCTGGAGTTTTCTGCCTCATACGACCAGTATGACAAGTCGGATTACCTGCACCTCTGGGGCACTGATGTGCTGGATTATCGCAACTTGCAAATGTCCCTCCGCACTATGTACAATCGTACCCTGCGCACCAAGGACATACTTTCCGTAGGAGCAGATTGCATGCGCGACTATCTCCAGACGTATCAGTTTGCCGATAGTCATGGACACAGAATTCAGTACAATGCCGACCTCTTTGCTCAGTACGATTGTTTTCTGGGTAAGCGCTGGGAGATTATAGGAGCAGCACGCTGGGATTATTTCTCTGATGCCAAGGGCATGTCTCAACTGACGGGCAAGATAGCGGCACGTTACCGTTATGATGCTCTGACCCTGCGTGCCGGTTATGCCAGTGGTTTTCGTGCACCCACACTCAAGGAGAAATATTCCTACTTCAATATGGTGGGGGATATATATATAATGGGTAATGAGAATCTCTTGGCAGAGCGTTCGCACAATCTCCACCTCTCTGCCGAATACGCGTGGAACAACTACAATCTCTCTGCCTCCCTGTCCTACAACGATGTCACCAATAGGATTACATCCGCCGCACCCCAGCAAGGCTCCATGGGCGAATATTACATCCAGTATATCAACTTGCCCAATGCCCAGGTGCTTGGTGTAGACATTCTTGCTCAGGCTCGTTGGCGCTTGAGTTCAGGACATGGCATTAAGGCGCGTGCCAACTATGTATTCACCCGCGAATGGCTTTCTCAGGGAGGAATGACACCATACTGTCCCGCACGTCCTCATTCGTTCAATATACGCCTGGATTGGGACAAGCAATGGACCTCACGATATGGTACTACACTATCGGTCTTGGGTCGCGTACTCTCGTCCGTGGATTACGATACCATGCAGATGGATTATCCCTTTGCCCTTCGTCATGTTCACAATCCTGCATACACCATCTGGAAGCTCCAGTTGCAGAACCGCATAGGCAAGGCCATTCGCCTGAATCTTGCCCTGGACAATGTCTTCAACTATGCCCCCGAGGTGTATTATTTCAACTCCCCCGTCACCCTGGGTATCAATCTGATGGCTGGCATTAGCGTAGACATAGACAAGTTATTTCAATGAGCAACAGGATTTCAAAGATAGAGCGCGAGAAGCGCACCGTCAGCGCAATGATATCCCTATATTGCCAGGGAAAGAAGCACACCTCGTCCTCTTCCATTCTCTGCCCCCAGTGTGCCGAATTGGAAAGATATGCCCATGCTCGCTTGGAGCATTGCCGCTTTGGCAATGCCAAACCCAGTTGCACCCGATGCCCCCTGCATTGCTACAAGCCCATCATGCGCCAGCGCATCAGAGAGGTGATGCGCTATTCCGGTCCTCGCATGCTCCTGCACAATCCCATCATGGCGCTTCATCACCTGTGGGATTTCCTCAGAGCCAAACTCTCGCAAAGATAAAGCCCCTATATCTTATATATCTTCTATAGTATCTATAGCATCTATCTCATCTTATTATTTACCAGTATTTATATCTGCAACAGCTCTAATAGATGCTACAAACAAATTAGGGTCAGGATGAATGGGGCTAATGCAAAAATCATTGACATTTGAGAATCTGCATCTATATATATCCCATGGAGTCTTTGTGTAAAGCTCTTTATTTATGATGTCTAGACAATAAACTCCTGTATGGAATCTGTCTCGGAGGACATATGTTCCGCTGAGATATCGTGCATATTTATTTTCAAGAATCTTTTTATAGGGCTCTGGTGTTGATTTTTTGTTTGTTGTAGAGATATATAGACCACATAGTGGTAGGAGTATGTGATTACCATTAGGTCCTGTTACTTTATAACAGTATTGACTATTTACGTATGTCAGTTCCCAATTACATTTATTTTTCAATTCGTCGAGTTCATATTCTTGTGGCATACGCCATGGGTAGCCCATATGTGCTGTGGCTGCATCCCATCTGCAATCACCATATATTCTTTCAAAGTTGCTAAAAAGGTTTTGTCTTTTATTCTTTATCTCTTTGTTTTCCTTTGCACCTTGTGGATGTGTTATATCATATATATTTCCCCAAAAATAGTATTTACCAGAATCACAAGGTTCTTCTGCTCCTAAATTAGAAGTTGCCCACATTACCGATAGTCCCAAATCCACGAATTTGTAACCATTGATACTTCCCCTGGTGCTATCCTGATATATTACTTCATAATTATCGTTTTGGGAAATTTGTCTTTGATAATTACTCTCTTCAAATGCTTCGAACAAAATTAGATGTGGGATAAATGTCAAAATGCCAAGTATCATTGAGAAAGTGAATGTTCTTGGTAAGATGGTTTTTGGACTTCTAAAACCAAATTTTGTTCCACATATATTATTAATGATATTTAATACAATCCAGCTTTGGGTATTTATATCTCGTTTATTTTGTTCTTTTGGTGATGAAGTGATATCAGAACAATTTTCATCACAATAATTACAAATGTCAGGAAATGGTATGTTCTGTTTATTTCTTTTCTGTTTGTTTGTAAAAGTAATCGTGTTGTTAGTGTTAAAGACAATATCACTTATTTCGTCAACATTAATTATTAGCCTTTTAGTATGCGAACTGTAAATTATTGTCTCTGGAGTTATTTCCAAATAATTTTTGCTAGTAATCTTTAGACGATATATGGTGTATCGTATAGCATATGTTATGGCACATAGTATTGCGCAAGAAAGAAACTCCAATAAAAGTATTCTGTATCCAGGCACTCCACTTAGAATGAATGATACTAAGTCCATAAAGAACCACATACCTAAAGAAAGCCATAGAGGTGTAAAAATCCATGTCATGTAGAAATGAAAAAAAATACCTCCAGTGTAATAATGTAATCTGATTTTATTCATACTGAGTGTTAAAATATTATGTGCATAGCCTCTATAGCATCTATAGTCTCTATAGCCTCTATCCCCTCTTAATCAATGAATCTGCGTGTCAGGGGAGAGAATTCCTCTATGCGACGGTCGCGGAGGAAGGGCCACCAGCGGCGCACATTCTCGCTGCGCTTCATGTCCACGTCTATTATCTCCACTATCTCCTCGTCCTTGGGAGCACGATAGAGGAATTCGCCTTGAGGACCGCACACGAAGCTGCTTCCCCAGAACTGTATGCCGTTTGTCTGTCCTGATGGGTCGGGCTCATGACCGGTGCGATTCACTGCTATTACGGGCAAACCGTTTGCCACGGCATGGCCTCTCTGCACCGTTGTCCATGCTTCGCGCTGGCGTTCCTGTTCCTCTGGTGTGTCACTACTTTCATAACCTATGGCGGTGGGGTAGATGAGCAATTCTGCACCTTGCAGAGCCATCAGGCGTGCACCCTCTGGATACCATTGGTCCCAGCAAACCTGCACTCCCAATCTGCCCACGCTGGTATCTATGGGGTGAAATCCCAGGTCGCCAGGGGTAAAGTAGAACTTCTCATAATAGGCAGGGTCATCAGGAATGTGCATCTTGCGATACTTGCCAGCAATGCTACCATCGCGCTCCATCACCACGGCGGTATTGTGGTAAAGACCAGGTGCACGGCGCTCAAAGAGACTGGTTACGATGACAATGTTCAGTTCCTTTGCCAGATTGCCATAAAATTCGGTGCTAGGACCAGGTATGGGTTCTGCCAGAGAGCAGAGGTCCACGTTCTCCGTTTGGCAGAAGTATAGCGAGTTGTGCAACTCCTGCAATACCACCAATTCAGCACCCTTCTGTGCTGCGGTACGTATGTTGCTCGCCAGCTTTTGCTTGTTGTCTTCTATGTTGGCAGAACATGTCTGCTGTATGATACCTATTTTCATTCTTTTATCAATATTACTCCGATTACTCCGATTACTATCTAATATCTAATTTCTAATCGCTCATCGTTCATTAGTTGATGCGTTAGTAGTTTATCAACAAGATTGCACATGATTTAACGTGATTTTATTTCCTTGTGGAGTGTGAGCACTTTCACTTTGGATGTTAATCAAATCTTCGCTTGATTAACTACAGATGGACACTGATGGAGGATGCCGCTCCTTGATCATCTTGTTTTCATCCGTCGGCCATCGTGCGAAGCTGCGAGTGGCCATCGAGTGAAGAAATGTGCTGGTAGCTTTGAAAGACAGTGTAATCCGTGTAATCTGTTGTTAATAAAAACACTGTCGCTAATCTCTATTGACTTCGTCGATTTTGCTCACGCTCGGCATAGCTCAAACAAGCTTGGCTCTGCTCTCGCTTAATCGCAAAATTCTCTAATCTCTAATCTCTCGTCGCTAATCGCAAACACAAGGATATTGCATGGTGCAGCAATGCAAGCTACCATTTTGGGTGAGCAGAATGCTGCAATCTATGCCAATCACTTCGCGGTCGGGGAATGCCACTTCCAGGGCCTCCTTGGCGCGCTGGTTCTCGTTGGGGTCTTCATAGAAGGGTAGGAGAATGGCGCCATTCATGATTAGAAAGTTGGCATAATATGGAGGCACCGCCACCAGGCGATAAGGCTCTCCCTTGAGGGTGCGGAAGCTCTTCAGCTCCTCCAGCATCTCTTCGCTTCCCTCGCCATAAACGATGGTGTTGTTGGGAGCAAAGCGTGCCAGAGTGTCAATGTGAGCATCCGTATCGTCGCGCTCCAATCCTCCGTGGTGCAACCACAATACGCGCTCGGCATGCAGGCGCTGGCATAGCTCCTTGGCCACCTCTGCCTCGGCATCCTCTTGCGATGAACGGCGGTTCTCGTTCAGGTTGCACTCGGCCGTGGTGAGTATGGTACCTTCGCCATCGCTCTCTATCGAACCGCCCTCCAATTCAAAGTCCAGGTGGTCCACATAGACGTTCTTCTCCTGATTGTGGATAAAGTTCTGTTGGTAAAACTCGCGATTGATTTGATTGTCCAGCGAAGCCTCAAACTTGCCACCCCAAGCATTGAAGCGGAAGTCGAGCAACTCCCTGGCTCCATCCTCGCGCAATAGCGTGATGAAGGCATGGTCGCGCGCCCATGTATCGTTGCTGGGTATGCGAAAGTATTCTATATTGGCCAGGGCTTTGCCAGGCAATTCATTCTCCAGCAAGGCTCTCACGCGCTGAGGCTGAGGAGTCACTATCCACAATTTCTCGCGAAGGGCTATCTCGCGAGCAATATTGATGTAGCAACGGGTCACCTCCTCCAGTGTGTCCACCCAATCAGTGCCGCTATGAGGCCATGTCAGTTGCACAGCCTCCTGTCTATGCCACTCGGCAGGTAAGTATCTTTTCATGTATCCGTTATGTGTATGTTATTGTATGACCAAAGGTCAAAGTTATAGAAAAAAAGTTTTCCGAGCCCCATAAACCATCAAAAACTACCCTTCGAAAGGAAAAAGAGCCCCCGGAATACATAATATAAATAAATATTTTTGTAACTTTGTGGCCGGAATTCATCCATACACTACATATACATATATGAGCGTGAAGGTTAAGGAAATAATCGACGCCCTTGAACGTTTCGCGCCTCTGCCCTTGCAGGAGAGCTATGATAATGCCGGCTTGCAAGTTGGGCTGACAGAGGCGGAGGTTTCAGGGGCATTATTGTGTCTGGACGTGACCGAGGAAGTGGTGCGCGAGGCTATCGACTTGGGGTGCAACCTCATCGTCAGCCACCACCCCGTACTCTTTCGCGGCCTCAAGCAAGTGAGCGATGCCACCCAGGTGCAGCGCATCGTGCGCATGGCCATACAGAACGATATAGCCATCTACAGCGCACACACCAATCTGGACAAGGCAGAAGACGGAGTCAACTATCAGATGGCAGAGCGTCTGGGATTGATAGACGTAGCCCCCGTGGGCGATTGTGGCGTGATAGGATATCTGTCGGCACCCATGGACAGCCGTTTCTTCCTGGACAGAGTCAAGGAAGTGTTCCGATGTCAGTGCCTCATGCACAATCAGGTGCTCGAGCGCCCCGTGCAAAGCGTGGTGATATGCGGCGGCTCTGGCGAATTTCTTCTTGACGAAGCCATAGCACAAGAGGCAGACGCCTTCCTCACAGGCGAGATGCGCTATCATTTCTATATGGGACATGAGCAAGAGATACAGA
This sequence comes from Bacteroidaceae bacterium, assembly GCA_017381015.1. GTDB lineage: Bacteria > Bacteroidota > Bacteroidia > Bacteroidales > Bacteroidaceae > Physcousia. Next base: position 11,965 of record JAFOCV010000090.1, on the reverse strand, counting down.
TATGCGTCATGGGCCATTACGAAAGCGAGCAGTACACCATCGAACTATTAGAGAAGATACTGGCAGAGAGATTCCAGCACCTTCCACTCTATAAAACAGAAATAAATACTAACCCAATACAATATTTACTCTGAAAATGGCAAAAGTAAAAGATCCAGCAGAATTGAATGTAGAGGAAAAATTGAAGAACCTTTACCAGTTGCAGACTCTGATGACAGAGATCGATAAGATTAAGACTTTGCGCGGTGAGCTTCCCCTCGAGGTTAAGGACTTGGAAGACGAGATAGCAGGTCTTGAGACACGTATCGAGAAAATCAACGAAGATATAGCATCTGCACACAAAGAGGTGTTGGAGCGTCAGGGCGTGATAGAGAAGAACAAGATGGACATGGAGCGCTTCGAGAATCAGATGAGAAACGTGCGCAACAACCGTGAGTACGAGAACTTCTCCAAGCAGATTGATTACCTTCGTTTGGATGTCGAGTTGAATCAGAAGCGCATTGGCGAGGCAAAGGCATTGCTTGATACCAAGGGCGACGAATTGTTCCGCTCAAATCAGATTATTGCCGACCGCCGCACCGACCTCGACATCAAGCGTTCCGAGTTGGAAGAAATCGTAAGCGAGACAAAGGCCGAGGAAGAGAAGCTCAAGGAGAAGGCACACAACGTAGAGGCCACCATCGAGCCCCGCCTCTTGAGCGCCTTCAAGCGCATCCGCAAGAACTCACGCAATGGTTTGGCAGTAGTATACGTACAGCGTGACTCATGTGGTGGTTGCTTCAACAAGGTACCACCTCAGCGCCAGTTGGATATCCGTACACGCAAGAAGATTATCGTATGTGAGTATTGTGGTCGTATCCTTGTCGACCCCGAATTGGCAGGCGTACACCTCGACAAGAAAGCCGTGGAGGAGAAGCCACGCCGTCGCCGTGTAGCAAAGCGTCGCGAGGAATAATTCCCCTCACCACCTTTGCAGAAACACCGACGTTTCGCACACACATACACACCACAAAAGAACCTCTGAAGGCCTAGCGCATCAGAGGTTCTTTACTTTTAGACGTCTTTACGACGTAAGGACCAATCGAATTTTACACTTGAAGTGATGTAAAATTACCCATACAATCAGTGCCTTTCCGGCACATACCAGTTTAGCGATGGTGTTTGAGTGGCGTTTGAGTAATAAATGCCGTTTGAAATGGAGTGGTCTTCATTAGGTTTCTAACTGGATTTGCAATTGCCCAACCAGTATTTCCCTCGTCTCCTATTTCTCTCCGCTTATTCTCTCAAGTCACATTCCCCATTCCCTAACTCCTCATTCCAATTCCCCGTTGGATGGCTCCTCGTTGGGCACATCCTCTTCGCCTTCCACCTTGTCGGTGGGGACTTCTGTTTCAGTTTCCTCCTCCTTCTTCTTCTGCGCCATGCGCTGGTGAAATGCCGTCTCTGCGTCGGCCAGCAACTTGTTTATCGTATTGATAAATGCAGTTGCCTCTTCTGAAGGGTCTGTAAGACTATGAACCCAAATGGCAGACATGAGAATATCAAGCAGGATATCTATCTCCTGACGTAGCTCATGTGATTTTACCTTAGAGTTCTGCATCTGAACATTGGCTCTGGCATTCAAAAGGACTCCAAACCTGGCGTGCAACAATGTCAGTTGCTCTATTTCGGCGCCAAGCCCCAGAGTTTCTATGTGCACAGACAACTCTGCTTTTTGCAAGTCCAGTAGCAATCCTTTGATGGTTTGAGCCTTTTGACGTTGTGGCAACTTCTGTGTACCTTGGTACACCTTGGTTGCGTTGTACAACGAACGCGCGGCAGCCTTCTTTGCAGGAATAGGAATTGACTTAGTTGTGCGAAATGCGGTCAATACCGCAGTCAGCATATTGTCAATGTCCTTTTCCATGGCGACGATTTCTCCCGTCTGGTCAGCTATGCGGCTCACTGCCACAACATTGTCCAAGATGGCACATCTTTCCTGGAATTGGGTTAAAAACTCGGCAGGAGCGTGTAGCTTCTCTGCCCCAGCGGCTAGGATTTGTTCTGCTAGCCCATTCACAACATACGCATATTCGGCGTTGTTGTAGCGCTTCATGATAGCATAATCGCGAAAGCGCAAAATACTTTGTAAATTCATACTCTTAGCTTTTACGTACAATTATTTAACAATACTCAAAACCTTGCTATCGTACAGCCCTAGAAGCTAGGCACAGGCCGGGACACACAATGGTTTCATTATAGAACACTGTGGCATTTTTTTTAATGCCGCTGCAAAAATATGATATTAATTCAATATATCCAAGCATGAAGGTATAAAATCTTACTTTTTTTAATAACATTTTTCTGTAAAACATGAAAAACCAGTAATTTATAACCACAAAACACACTACCAATATTATAAAATTAGATAATGTTATCATATAGGGAGGGAAAATGTTCTGTTTGTCGGACAATTTTTATGTTTTTCTAGTCCCTTTGTAATTTTACAAAAGCATTTCCTCGCCCGCGGAAATGCAAAACGCAAATTACAAAACCATTTCCTCGCTCGTGGAAATGCAAAACGCAAATTACAAAAGCATTTCCTCGCCCGCGGAAATGCGAAATGCAAATTACAAAACCATTTCCTCGCTCGTGGAAATGCGAAATGCAAATTACAAAGCCATTTCCTCGCTCGCGGAAATGCGAAATGCAAATTACAAAACCATTTCCTCGCTCGTGGAAATGCGAAATGCAAATTACAAAGCCATTTCCTCGCTCGCGGAAATGCGAAATGCAAATTACAAAACCATTTCCCCGCTCGTGGAAATGCGAAATGCAAATTACAAAGCACCCTCTCAATAGCGATAAATGTTGTAATCACAGATGTTTTACCATTTCATCTACAAATATTATATATAAAGGAGTAATTACATTCGTACAACAATAATGGCTTGCAATAAAGTAATCATCGCCAGTTTACAACTTTTTCTCTGAAACGATTGCCCATTCAACTATTTTTCCTAACTTTGTGCTGTCTCACGCCGAAAAGTGCCCTCTGTGGCATGGGTGGCTGGGGGACAAGACATAATAAAGGCGTTTACTACGCTTTGGTTTTGACTCCTTGAAATCCTGGAAAAATTTCATTCCTGTCAAGAACAAAGCAACGTGAATGTCCCGTGGGTATGTTATATGCATGCCTTACTTTGCCGTATAGCCATTGGTGTATCCGTATACCAACGGTCCACGTAGGCATAGTGATGGTTATATATACACATATCGGCGTGGGGCTTCAGCGTTGCTCGTTTCGACAGGATGGGCAATTTCCAGGAGCCTCAAGGAGTGAAGCGAGCGACAGTGCAGGGCTTCACGCTTTTTTTATGTCTTCAAAACATCGACAGCAAAACTAATCTAAGACACAACGGTTGTCTGAAGTCCGCATCCGTAAATGAAAAACAAACATCTCTTTTGTGGGATGTCTCAACGGAATGGAACTGATAGACAATGTCAGCAAGACGCTGAAGGACGATTTGCTTGGTGAACTGCACAGTGGGAGCAAGGTTTCCATAGCTGCTTCGTGTTTCTCCATTTATGCCTTCGAGCAGTTGAAGGCACAATTGAAGGACATCAAGGAACTGCGTTTTATCTTCACTTCGCCCACTTTTGTTGCGGAGAAGGCCAGCAAGCAGAAGCGTGAGTTCTATATCCCTCGTCTCAACCGCGAGCGCAACCTATATGGCTCCGAGTTTGAGGTAAAGCTGAGGAACGAACTATCACAGCGTGCCATTGCCAAGGAGTGTGCCGAATGGATAAGGCAGAAGGTGTGCTTCAAATCCAATCGGACCAACGAAAACATGATGGGCTTCATTAATGTGGATAGCACCAACTACATGCCTGTCAATAGTTTCACCACCGTAGACCTGGGATGCGAACGTGGCAACAATGCCTATTCCTTTGTTCAGAAGAGCGAAGCACCTATGTCGCAGCACTTCCTCACTCTGTTTGACCAGCTGTGGAACGACAACGACCGCATGCAGGTTGTCACCGAGGAAGTCCTTGACAACATTACCAACGCCTACAAGGAGAATGCCCCCGATTTTCTTTATTTCGTCACCCTATACAACATCTTTAAGGAGTTTCTTGAAGACATTTCCGAGGACGTGCTTCCCAACGAGGCCACAGGCTTCAAGGACAGTGTCATCTGGAACAAGCTCTACAACTTCCAGAAGGATGCCTGCCTGGCCATCATCAACAAGTTGGAGAAGTACAACGGATGCATCCTTGCCGACAGCGTGGGCTTGGGTAAGACCTTCACTGCCCTGTCTGTAATAAAGTATTATGAGAACCGCAATAAGTCGGTGCTTGTACTCTGTCCCAAGAAACTGAACGACAACTGGATTACCTATCGTAGCAACTATATCAACAACCCCATCGTTGCCGACCGTCTGCGCTACGATGTTCTTTATCATACCGACCTGTCAAGAACAAATGGTACTTCAAATGGGCTTGACCTGAGCCATATCAATTGGAGCACCTACGACCTTGTTGTCATTGACGAAAGCCACAACTTCCGCAACGGAGGCAAGGTAACTATGGGTGACAACGATGAGAATCCGCGTGAGAACCGCTATCTGCAATTGCTCAATAAGGTTATCCGCAAGGGTGTGAAGACCAAGGTGCTTATGCTCTCTGCCACACCAGTCAACAACCGCTTCAACGACCTGAAGAACCAGATAGCCCTTGCCTATGAGGGCAATGCTGAAAACATAGATAATCTGCTGGACACAAGCAGCAGCATAGACGACATCTTCCGTCAGGCACAGACGGAATACAACAGATGGGCAAAACTGCCTCCCGCAGAGCGCACCACCAAGCGTCTGCTGGAGCGCCTCAGTTTCGACTTCTTCGAGGTGCTCGACAGTGTAACAATTGCCCGTAGCCGCAAGCACATAGAGCAGTACTACGACACAGCGGACATTGGCAAGTTCCCCACACGACTGTCGCCCATTTCGCGCCGTCCACATCTTACTGATTTGAACAGTGCTATCAACTATAACGAGATATACACACTGCTTAGTTCGCTGAACCTTGCTATATACACCCCGTCGGATTTCATCCTGCAAAGCTGTCTATCAAAGTATGTCAGCATTTCCAGCGAGGAGGAATACTCTGGTCTGACCATGAAGGGACGTGAACGAGGCATACGCAAGCTGATGAGCATAAACCTGCTTAAACGTCTTGAAAGTTCGGTAAACTCGTTCCGCTTGTCTCTGGAGCGCATACTGGGTTTCATATCCTCTACAGTGGAGAAGATAAACTTCATCATGAAGGGACAGGGGGGGGCTCATACATTGGTGGACGAGTACGACTTCTCCTCCGGTCTTGACCTAGACGAACAGGAGGACATCTTCATCGGTGGCAAGAAATCGCAGATTGCTCTAGAGGATATGGATTATATAGGATGGAAGGAGTATCTGGACAGGGACATCGAAACTCTGAAGTTGCTCCTCCTCATGCTTGCCGACATCACACCCGAGCACGATAGCAAATTGCAACAACTCATTGCAGACCTCCGCGACAAGTTCGCAAATCCCATAAACGGTGCCAACAAGAAAGTTATCATCTTTACTGCCTTTAGTGATACAGCAGAATATCTATACGATAATCTGGCTGAACGTATCAAGGAAAATCACGATTTACATACTGCCATCATTACTGGTAGTTCCGAGGCAAGGAGTACCGTCAGGTTCTCTGCCCGTCAGCGTGTGCGCCCCGATTTCAACACCCTGCTCACGCTCTTCTCTCCTGTATCCAAGGAAAAGGATGCCCTATTGCCACAGGTGAACGAAGAGATAGATATACTCATTGCTACGGATTGTATCAGCGAGGGTCAGAATCTGCAGGATTGCGACTACCTTATCAACTATGACATACATTGGAACCCCGTACGCATCATCCAGCGATTCGGTCGTATTGACCGTATAGGCTCGCGCAACGAAGTGATACAGTTGGTCAACTACTGGCCTGACATGAATCTCGATGAATACATCGACCTGAAGGGACGTGTGGAGGCTCGCATGAAGGTGTCCGTAATGACCTCCACTGGCGATGACAATCTCATCTCTCCCGAGGAGAAAGGCGACCTTGAATATCGCCGCGAGCAACTGAAGCGCTTGCAAAGCGAGGTGGTGGACATAGAGGAGATGAACACCGGCATCAGCATCATGGACTTGGGACTGAATGAGTTTCGTCTGGACTTGCTTGCCTATATGCAGGATAATCCAAACATTGAGCACACACCCTTCGGCTTGCATGCCATTGTGCCTGCTTCCGAGGATTGTCCGCCAGGAGTGGTGTATGTACTGAAGAACCGCAACAACGATGTGAACATCGACCGCAAGAATCGCCTGCATCCATTTTATCTTGTGTACATCACCGACACAGCAGACGTCTATATAAACCATCTTCAACCCAAGGACCTGCTTGACCGGCTGCGCTACCTGTGCAAAGGCAAGTCCGCACCTGATATGGACTTGTGCAAGGAGTTCAACCGCATCACTCGCGACGGCAAGAACATGCAGCACTATTCCGACCTTCTTGGCGATGCCATCACCTCTATCATCACCGTAAAGGAAGAAAGCGACATAGACAGTTTCCTAGGCGGCGTCACAGGTTCATTGTTCGCTGACGAGATTAAGGGACTTGATGACTTTGAATTGGTGTGTTTTTTGGTGATAAAAAAATAATCTAATTAATTATGGATATACTATTTAGAATATTTATTGTGATTTGGCTTGTTGGTATGGTCTTTAAACATCTGACAGGTAGGAAATAATAAGAATGTTTGGTCTACCTATATCTACTGAAGTAAAGAAGCAACTTCCCAAGAAGGCAATCTATGCAAGGTTCGATTTGAAACCCTCGCAACGCGATAGTTTCGATGCCGACATTGCACGCATAGACATTGTGGCGGTTGTATCAACCTCCACTGTGCCTGCACTGAATGCTGGGGCTGAGGTGAAAGAGTTTTATTTGCTTACCGTACAACTGAAACGAAAAGAGTATGACCCAAAGAACCTTGCCTTGCTTACCAAACTTATTCCGCAACGAATGGTGTTTGCCCTTCAATTCGCGGGGCAAACACAGTTTGCTATATACCACGCCCAACTAATATCATCTGCCTGGCAAGCTACAGAAGAAGCCACGCTTCCCTTGTCGGGATTGAATATAGATGTTGTGTGGGAGAATATCGTAAAAAGCATCGGTCATATAGATGTGGAGGAAGGCAATACCCTCAGCGAACAGATAGCCACCAATGCCCAACGGGAAAAGATTCTTGCTCAAATTGCTATGCTTGAACGCAAAATGGCAAACGAGAAGCAACCACGTCGTAAACGAGAATTGTTTGAACAGATAAAAAGATTAAAGAGTCAGATATGAATATGAATAAAGGAGAAAAGCATGCAAAACATCATTATTTACCGCAATGTTATCAAAGAAGATTCTCAACTGACAAAATAAAAATTAAGTATTTTGATAAGGATGCACAAGCACTTTGCTCAAAGGAAATTGCTGATTTTTGTCAAAAAGAATATCTATATTATTTGGAACAAGACGAAAATCCTTTTTCTCTTGAAATCAATTATCTCTCAGAAGACATTGAGGATAAATTAGGGAAATTACTTAAAGAATTTGATGTTATTGACGGTACAAAGGATGCCATATTATTTAACAAAGATAAGAAAAAGGCTGTGGCAAAACAAATAGTTTTGCAATATATGCGTACACCCAAATATAGAGACATTAAATATCACAATGAAACTCAAGCCTATTTAGAACATATATGTATTTTATTAGAAAAAATGGGATTTTATGCAGAAGAGTTGAGCTACTATAGTGATAAACGTGAATACCATAGGCGACGATTATGTGACGAATCTGAGATCAATGAAATTGTAGATGAATTAATAGATGCTCATTGGGATTTATGGTATACCGACAAAGAGGAGTTTTATACATCTGATAATCCTGTTGTAATTATAGAAAGACAGGATATGCCTGTTACATATAGTGAAGCCATAAAATATTTCAATGATATCTATTTTCCATTAAATCCTAATTTATTATTACACATAGGTGCTAAGGGAGCAACAAGCATGAAGCGTATTTCCGTACAAATAATAGGTCCAGAAAAAGTTATAGGAATAAATAATATTATAAAAAATAAAGCACCACATTACATTATTTATAATAATAGATACTATTGATATGGAAAAATTAACCATGCAGAGCCACGACGTGATAGGCTCTAACACACAAAAGATAGCGCAGTTCTTCCCAAATTGCGTGACGGAGCGTTTGGGCAAGGACGGCAAACCTGAACTTGCTATTGACTTTGAGAAGTTGCAAGCAGAGTTGTCCAACGAAATCATTGCAGAGGGCGAAGAACGCTATCAGTTCACCTGGCCTGACAAGCGTGCTGCTGTTCGCTTGGCAAATACTCCTACAACAATGACACTCCGCCCATGTCGTGAGGAGAGTGTGGATTTTGACAATACGCAGAACCTATACATCGAGGGCGACAATCTTGACGTGCTTAAAGTGTTGCGTGAAACCTATCTCGGCAAGGTGAAGATGATATATATTGACCCACCTTACAATACGGGTAATGACTTCGTATATAATGATGATTTCGCACAAAGCAAAGACGATTTTGAGCAAGCAAGTGGATTGTTTGATGAGGAAGGTAATCAAACGATTGACCCAATGCAACGCAACACCGAAAGCAATGGTCGTTTCCATACCGATTGGTTGAATATGATTTATCCTCGTTTGAAGGTAGCAAGAGATTTGCTTACAGATGATGGTGTTATCTTTATTTCTATTGATGATAATGAGGTAGAGAATTTGCAAAAGGTTTGTGATGAAATATTTGGTGAAGTTAATTTTGTCGCTCAGTTCCCTTGGAGAAAACGCACTGCAAAGTCGGATGTTCCATTTGGTGTTTCACAAGATTTTGAGTGGATTATTTGTTATGCAAAATCCAATAACTTCGTGGCAAGTGTTGAGGGAAATGAAAGAAAATACTATGAAACTCGCGATTTCCCCAATCGTCCTTGGCGAGTTCATGACTTAACTAAGCAAACTACAGCGAGCGAACGTCCAAATAGTTACTTTACAATTGTCAATCCCAAAACAGGAGAAGAGTATCCTGCAAACCCCAATAGAACTTGGGCAATAACAAAGGAGACATTTGAGGAGTATTATGCTGTTGATAGAATCGTATTCCCTGGTGATTACGATTTCTTACGTATTAGCAAGCCTGTCCTTCGTTACTGGAAAGAAGATGATATGAAAAAGGCGGGAGATGATTTTGGACGAGTTGCAGTAAGTTCAAAATTACCCGACAATATAGGAATGTCGCAAGATGGCACAAAAGAGGTGACAGGTTTATTTGATGGAAAAATTTTCAGTTTTCCTAAGCCTTCAAGTCTAATTTACTTCTTTGCCAAGGCAATAAATAGTAATGATGCTATTATTCTTGATTTCTTCTCTGGTTCAGCAACAACAGCGCATGCAGTAATGCAGTTAAATGCCGAGGATGGCGGTAAACGCCGTTACATTATGGTACAATTACCAGAGGAGACTGAGACTGGAAGTGAGGCATTTAAGGCTGGCTACAAAAATATCTGCGAGATAGGAAAAGAACGCATCCGTCGTGCAGGAAAGAAAATCAAGGAAGAAGCAGGCTTGCAAGCTCAGAACCTTGACACTGGCTTCCGAGTATTAAAACTCGACTCCTCCAATATGGAAGATGTTTACTACACTCCACAGGACTTTGACTTGCAAACGTTCTTTGCAGAGAATGTGAAGGCTGACCGCAGCAGTGAGGATTTGCTTTTCCAGGTGATGCTCGACCTTGGTATAGAATTGTCTGCAAAGATAGAGAGCAAGCAGATAGCTGGCAAGGAGGTTCACTTTGTGGATGAGACCTACCTCGTGGCTTGCTTTGATACAGATGTGAATGAAACAACAATAAAGGAAATTGCCAAGTTGCAACCCATCTACTTCGTTATGCGCGATGCCTCAGCATCCAATGACAATGTGATAGACAACTTTGAGCAAATCTTCAAACACTATTCACCAGATACTAATTGTAGAATAATCTAGCTATGAGTAAATATACTAAAATGATTGAATGTATTAGGGAAATAAAAGATAGTGAAAACTATTCCTCTAATGATGCTCTTGTGATTAAGTGCTTTGTAGAATCATTACTTAAAGAGAAGTTAAGTATAACTAAACTGCTTAAAATAGAGGCAAGTATGTTCTATTGCATTAATGTAATTTATGGTTTAATAGAATTAGATTGTAAGGATGCAATGTCTATATATCTAAAAGAAATTATGCCAAAGTCAAAAAGTGGAGCCAATTCTTTCGTAGGGGATATTTATAAAAGCTACAATATAGGAGAAGAAGAAAAAGTGTGTCTAAATAATGAACAAAATACGATTATATATAAAAAAAGGAAATCTACTGTAGGTCTTGTTTTAGATTTCTTTGAAAACCTTGCTTTAGAGAAAGGTAAGATAGAAGAGAAATTGATTAACTGCTAATGCGGAGCATTATGAAATTCAAGTTCAAGATACAACAATACCAGACCGATGCTGTGGAAAACACAGTGGCGGTGTTTAAAGGGCAACCATCGCATGCGATGGCTAGCTATAGGCGAGATTTGGGTAATCGCAAAGGACAGCTATTATTTGAATATGATGGTGAAACAGGCTATAGCAATCATCTGATAGAACTGGACTCCAAAAACTTACTTGGTAATATAAACTCAATACAGAACCTTTACGATATTACTCCGTCTACCTCTTTGGCTAAAGGTGCTGCTATGGTGAACCTAGATATTGAGATGGAGACGGGTACGGGTAAGACCTATGTCTACATAAAGACGATGTTTGAACTGAACAAGCAGTATGGTTGGAGCAAGTTCATTATCGTGGTGCCAAGCATAGCCATTCGCGAGGGTGTAGCAAAGAGTTTCAAGATGCTGGAAGAGCATTTTATGGAATTCTATGGTAAGAAGGCCCGTTGGTTTGTCTATAATAGCAGCAATTTGCAACAACTGGACAGTTTTTCAGCCGACTCGGGACTGAACGTGATGATTATCAATACTCAGGCTTTTGCCGCTTCGATGAAAGAGGGTGGCAAAAGCAAGGAGAGCCGCATAATCTATTCCAAGCGTGATGAGTTTGCCAGCCGAAGGCCTATTGATGTCATTGCCGCCAACAATCCTATCATTATAATGGATGAACCGCAGAAGATGGAGGGTGATGCCACACAGGCAGGTATAAAACGATTTAATCCTCTGTTTGTGCTCAACTACTCGGCAACGCATAAGACCAAGCATGATACTATCTATGCTCTTGATGCCCTGGATGCCTATCGCCAGAAACTGGTGAAGCGCATACACGTAAAAGGCTTTGAGGTGAAGAACCTGCGAGGTACAAGTGGGTATATGTATCTAGACAATATAGTGCTTTCGCCAAAGCATCCGCCAATGGCGCGTATAGAGATAGAAACGAAAACAGCTTCTGGAAATATTGTGCGTAAGACAAAGCCTTTTGCCGTAGGAGACAGTCTTATGGCAGAATCTGGCTTGGCACAATACGATGGATATGTTATCTCTGAAATTAGCGACAAGGGGTATGTTACATTCCTGAATGGTGTGACAATCAGACGAAATCAAGTTATAGGTGATACCTCGGAACTGAACATGCAACGTGTGCAGATTAGGGAGACAATACTGTCGCACTTTGAGAAGGAACGCCAATTGTTTAAGCGTGGCATAAAATGTCTGTCGCTATTCTTCATTGACGAGGTAGCAAAATACAAGCGCTATGATGAGGAAGGTAATGAACAGAAGGGTGTGTTCCAAAAGATATTCGAGGAGGAGTATGCAAGGATTGTGGATAATGAGTTT
>JAFOCV010000089.1 GCA_017381015.1 Bacteroidaceae bacterium | reverse complement strand
GCAAGCAAGCAAGCAAGCACATATATTAATAGGTACGCGCGAGGAGGCTCCTCGTGCAACCTTCTTTTCGTCATCCCCTCATGGAACGAGTGTCAGTTCGTACCATGAGGGGATGATGCGTATGTAATGGTCTACAAACATAAAAATCATAAACAATAATTAAAACAACAATGAAAAAACTTTTACTTTTATTCGCCGTGCTACTGGGAACAGTGGGGGCGTGGGGACAAACTCTTCAAAAAGTTCCTCATTCTCAATGGACTGTGACTGCTCCTAACCAATATTCTAGTACAAGTGGAAATGAGGGCGGTGTTGATTTCATTAAAGATGAAAACCCAGCTACATTCTATCATTCTGATTGGAGTGGTTCTAAACCTGGACAAGATGGTCTTCAGGGTTTTATGGTCGATATGGGTGAGGAAATTTCCGACATAACTAAGATTACCTATGCTGGTCGTTCAGATAATAACAAATCAGGTTGGGCACGTGGTGTTAAAATTTATCTCTACACTGCTCTTCCTGTTGGACTACCTAATGATTTGAGTTCTGTAGCACATGAAGATAAAGACCATTTATTTTATAATGCTGATGTATTGGGTACTCCTGCCTTTGATAATACAGCAGATGGAGATATGTGGGCAGACGATCTAACTTTAAAAACAGCAGAATTTAGTGAACCACAGACTGCTCGTTATGTTCTTTTTGTGATGCATACAGGTCATGATAATTGGTTGACCTGTGCAGATTTCAATGTTTGGCAGAATGTTGATATTTTGACTCTTACTGCAAATGGTAGTCTTGAGGTGACCTTTAATGATGAAACATGGCAAAACCCCGCAAATGTTCCTGGCGAGGTCGTTGCTGTAGAATCTACACAATGGCCAAATAAGGAAAGCAAAATCATGTATGCAGATATTGAAAAGTTTAAAACTACAGCGGGATATGTTATTCCTGAATTAATCTATGATGGTGGTAATAAGCGCCTTGAGATTTTAGGTGTTGAATTGCTTGATGCAGAGGGAAATGTTGTGTCTAGTGACTATCATTTTGGTTATTCAGGTGGTAATAGAGAAAATCACATGTATACATTGAAGGTAGATGAAGCAGCAACCTATACTCTTCGTTATTGGATGACTTTCTGCTCAGAACCTAATCAATCTTATGGAAGGATTACAATTTACCACAAGGAACTTCTTCCTGTCAAAACGTCAAATGAGTTCGCAAACAATAAGGTATATACAGTAACTCCTGCAGATTATGCGAGCACTGGTGTGTGGGATGTAATGGCAGATGGTTCAAAATTGAGTATATCTCGTTTTGCAGGAACAGAGATTAATCCTACAAGCAAGAATCAGCAGTTTGCTTTCTTGAGTGTAAACAATGAATTCTATCTTTATAGCTATGGAAAGGAAAAGTTCGTTGCAAAGGATGGTGGTGCTCAAAAATTGACTGATGAATTGTCTTCAGCATGTTTAGTTGAATTTCTCTCTGCGACTCACCCATCAAAATTCTTCTATCCTTTGGTTGTGCAGGTAGATGGTAGTCAACTTCATTCATCATATCAGGCCCATCTTTCTGGTTCTGGCGGTATAATTACAACCTGGGATCACCCTGAGTCTGGTGGTAATGCATTATCAATACTTCCTGTTGAGGGTGAGGTAGATTTAAGTTCTGCTATTGCCAAAATCGAGGCATATCAAATAGCAAGAGAAAAATCAACATTGAAAGAACTTATCTATGAGGCAACAACTCTCGCCGGAAAGACCTATTTGGGTGAGGCTAATATTACTGCACTTAATACTGCTAAGCAAACAGCTCAAGGGGTGTATGATAATGCAACTGCTACATATGCTGACGTAACAGCACAAATCACAGCTCTTACAAATGCAATTAATAATGCTTTATATGTAACTACAGTAGAAGGCTTTAGCAACAACGCTATCTATACATTTATAGCAAACCGTGATGAAACCTCATATATGATGTATGATTATGAGACTCCTGATTATGTCGCATCTCATTATATGAAGACATCTTTGGAAGTAGGTGATGAAAATATTAATTGCCAGTGGGCAGTTTATAAATCAAATCGAGGCTATTACTATATGTATAACCTTGGTGCTCAAAAGTTTATGGGTACGGAGTCTGCTGCTAATACAAGTATACCTTTCTCTGCAACTCCTCAGACAACAGGTTTGAAGTTTAAGGCAACAACAGTTGCAAGTCATCCTATCATGTTTACAACAAATAATGGTAGTGGTGTTGCTAATCACTCAAACGACGCTTTTGATGGCAAGAACAAGGCAGGTTTGATAAACTGGTCTGGTGGTTATAACCAGACGGGAGATGCTGGTAATGTTCACAAAGTTACCATTGTTGGTGAAATTGACGAAGAGATACTTGCGACAATTGAAGCAGCAGTAGAATTATATGAAACAAGAGGACTAGAGATTCAGGCATTAGATACTTATCTTAAGAAATTCTATTCAAACTACTATGATGCTTGGGGCACTGGATGGAGAAATAAACCAGGTTTGAATAATTACACCCAGCCTGAAGAAGATGAACCATTAAATGAAGCCTATACTAATGCAGTTCTTTTTTATGAGCAAATAACTGACGAAACACCAATAGAAGATATACGTGATAAAAAGGCTTATCTTGAAGGTCTTGAGGCTAATTTAACTATCAATCTGCCAACTAATGGTCAATTCGTTCGTTTGCGTTGTACCGATGGTAAGAAGTATTTGCAGTCAACCACCAATGAAAGCAATAATAGATTGACAATGACAGGCAATAATGGTGTAGAGTCTTATTTTACTTATTATAATGGTTATTTAATTTCTTATACGACTGGAAAATCTATTGACCATCGTGTGTATAATGAAATCGGTGCTTCCTCCGATGTAATCTTCTCTGAAGCTCACAACGGCGATATAGGCTGTTATAACATCAAGGTAGGCACTAACTATATTTATGGTTCTGGTAGTGATATTGATAGCGGAAGCAATCCTGATCATAGAAATGGCTACAATTGGTGGCTTGAAGACGTAACATCTCTCCCCATTACTATCAGCGCAGCAGGTTATGCAACCTTCTACTGCCCCGTAGCAGTTATCTTGCCTGGTGATTTGAAGGCATATGCAGTTTCAGAAGCAGCAGATGGTAAGGCTATGATGACTGAAATCAATGGTACTATACCGGCTAACACTGGTGTACTTCATAAGGGTAGTGCAGGTACATACGAACTGACTATTGCCACCGAGACATCTGTAGCTTCTGACGAAACAAATCTGTTGACAGGTACCGTGGCTTCTGCTTATGTTGAAGAGGATTCTTATGTTCTCTCTAAGCAGACTGAGGGTGTTGGTTTCTACAAGGCCATGAAGAACTTCTACAATAACAACGGAACATGGACTAAGGATACAGATAAGGGCACTCACTTCCAGAACAATGGTTTCAAGGCTTATCTGCCCAAGCCAGAGGGTACTCCTGATGCTGCTCGCTTCTTTGTCTTTGACTTCGGTACAGAGACCGCTATTGAGGGCATCGAGGCAGAGAGCACTGCCAATGCCGTAGTCTACGACCTCGCCGGTCGTCGTGTGCTGAACGCTCAGAAGGGTGTATTCATCGTAAACGGTAAGGTAGTTGTCAAGTAAAAGAAAGTAAAAATACAGTTTTAGTTTTAGTTTATAGTGGGGCTTCGGCTCCCTGTTCACCCCCTGCTCCTTTGCCGCGAGGTACGGGACAGGGAGGATGAGCTAAATCTAAAAAAGAGTATAAACGATAAAAACGATAAAGATATGAAAAAGACATATATCACTCCCGAAGTGGAGGTAATCAAGGTTGGTGCCATCAGCATGCTGGCTGCAAGTTTAGATATTAACAACAACACAGGGGTTGATACCTCCCAACCCGATGGACAGCTCGGCCGTGAGGACAATACTCCCTCTCGTCCCGGCATTTGGGAACAGGGCTGGTAATCCCTTAAAGACATAAGGAAAATCTACTGTACAGAACCGTGGGCACAAGTCCACGGTTCTTCTTTTGTGTGTCATAGTACACTAATTCAGCAGAGCATCAAAATTATCCTCCCCGACAACGCACTTTTGTTCTCCTCGACGACACACCTTTGTCCTCATTGACAACACACCCTCGTCCTCAATGACAACACACCCTCGTCCTCAATGAGGACAAAATCACCCTCTCATTGCTCCATTGTGCCCTCTCCCATTTTGTTCCCCTGAGACAGGGAT
>JAFOCV010000088.1 GCA_017381015.1 Bacteroidaceae bacterium | reverse complement strand
TGACCATGGTTTACGGAGGCCTGGTGAACAAGCGTATCGTGGCTGCCCTTCAGGCGAAGGGCGTGAATGCCGTAGGTCTGACTGGTGCCGACATGGATATTATCCGTAGTCATAAGCGTGAACCCAAGATGGTGACTTTGGACGATGGAAGCAGGCAGATGGTAGACTTCGGCTTTGTTGGCGATGTAGACTTTGCCAACGGCAGGCGCCTGGCTGCTCTCATCAAACCTCAGGAGGGTGTGGAGGCTGTAGTGCCCGTGGTGGCGCCTCTCACACACGATGGAAAGGGCAATATTCTCAATACTAATGCCGACACTATGGCCGCTACCGTGGCAAAGGCATTGACCGAGGAGTTTGAAGTAACGCTGACCTATTGCTTTGAGAAACCCGGTGTAATGGCAGATGCCGATGATGACGATAGCGTTATACCAAGTATCAACACACAAAGCTATGAGCAGCTCAAGGCCGATGGCATCGTGTCCGGCGGCATGATTCCCAAGTTGGACAATGCCTTTGAAAGTCTGGATTCAGGTGTAAAGAGAGTTGTTATAACCCATTTCATGGACATACAGGCCAGTCAGGGCACAGTGATAGAGAAATAGACTTCTATTCTATAGAATAAAGAAAACTATGAGGAGAATGTGCAAGCGAAGGCACATTCTCCCCTATTTTATGCTCATGCAGGCATCGTGTCACGCAGTTGTCACATTTTTGTCACGCGAGACAGAGGGTTGTTGCATTGTAGAATGACGATATTTGCAAAGCGAAACCTAACAAATATCATTCTACAATGAGAATCTTTATCTTAACCATCTGCCTCGCATTTTGGGGCATTAGTGCCGTTGCTCAAAAGTATGAGGTGAGCGGTAGTATCGTTGAGAGCGATACCAGAGAGGTATTGCCTCAGGTAAACATTCAGTTGCTCAGCAATGACTCTGTCCTTGTGGCTAGTACCAACACCAATGACAAGGGAGAATTCTTGCTCTCAGCCAAAAAGGCAGGACAGTATATTGTCTGTGCAAAAATAATGGGCTTCACACCATTGGTGCGCAATGTACAACTTAGCAAACAGAAACCTCTGCTCAAACTTGGTATCCTAAAAATGATTCCCATCACTACGGATATGGATGAACTGAATGTTAGTGCTCTAGCGCGTATGATGACCATGAAGAAGGATACATTATTATTTAATACCGCTGCTCTTCGTTTACCACCTAATGCTTCGCTAGCAGCACTGATGAAGCAATTGCCAGGCATCAGCGTTGACCGCGATGGCAACTTGACATATCTCGGAAGGATAGTGAACCAAATCCTTGTAGATGGCAAACCTTTCTTAGGCGATGTGAATACTGCGCTAGTGAATATGCCTACGGATGCCGTGCAAAATGTGAAGATATACGAGAAAGCGGATGAGGACAAGGACTTTCGAGGAGAATTGGATACTGAGAAAGCTACCGTAGTGGACCTATCAATTAAGGAGGAATACAAGTCAGAGTGGATGGCCAATGTAGATTTGGGTGGAGGCACAAACAAACGCTATATAGGAAAGGCTTTTGTAACCAACTTTACCGATCGTAGGAGAACTGCTGCCTATGTGCAGACAAACAATATTAGTCAGAGCCAGAGGGTAGATGAGAATGGCAATTGGCAACATTGGAGTGGTACGGGAGGTGTATATACATATCGTAAAGTTGGTGCCATAATGCAATGGGACAATGGCAAGGGTAACAAAGAGGCTGGTAGTATGAGCGTCAATGGCAACGTGGATTTGTCGCACGATAATATCCTTGCCGTCACAGATAATCATCGCGAAACTTTCCTTGGCAATAGCAAGAGCCTGTATAGTTATGCTCACAACGAGACAGAGCAGCGCGACCTAGCTGTGGATGCGCGAGCCAATATGTATTACAATTTTGATGCCGACAATCGTTTGAGGTTCAGGCTTTCTTATCGCTATCAAGACCAAAGAGCCAAGCGCATAGGTAGTACCTCTGCCTTCAGCAAGAAGCCAGAATCAAGCGACAATCTAGCAGAAATCCTTGTGGGAAACAATATTGCTGAAGAACAGAAACAAAGCGGTATATACTCGGAAAGCACTAATGGGAGAACAAACAGGTATCTCAATAGGGCAACTTTTAATGCAAGTTACACTCATACATTCAAGAAGGAGGGTAGATTTCTAGAAGCTAGCGTTCACTCTGAGCTAAAGGATAATATGATATCTAATCAGACGAAGGAGTATTATCGCTATTTCAATAACAATGCTCCTATGTCTGATTTGCTCAGTCGTAAGTATGGTGATGACAATACGTTGTATTATTGGTTGGTGGGTTCATTAAGATACGCAGAACCTATCAATAAGGAAATTAAACTGAATGTTGACTATTCGTTTACGCGTACCAATGAGGAGAGGCGAAACGAACTATTTGATGCATACGACCTTCCGTTAGGAATGCGTCCTACGGAGGGTGATTCTCTTGATTTTGTGCGCGATGTAGCCAACTCATATTTCTCCAATAGTTATACTAATCAGCATCAAGTATTGCCGAGCATTAGGTGTACGTGGAGTAGAGTGGAGGCAGTGTTGTCTCCTTCGTTCAATCTTTTCTCTGATTATCTCAATTATCATCGCGATAATGTTTTGTACACTCCCTCTCGTACCCATTTTGGTATTGCGGTCTTCTCTATGGTCAGGTATAAGTTTACTCCACAAAACTATATTCAACTCAACTATCAAGGCACTACCAGTAGGCCTTCACTATTGGAATTGTTGCCTATTAATGACACTAGCGACCCGATGCTTGAGGTCATCAGCAATCCTAATCTGAAGGGTGGATGGAGCAACAATGTTCACGTGAATTCGGGCTTCTTCAATACTGGAAGGGGAGATTCGTACAAAATCAGTGCTAGTTTTAACAACTCGTCGAATGCCATAGTTACCTATGAGCAGACGGACCCAGTGACGGGTTATCTCAGACAAGGCAAGATGAACGTAGATGGTAATTACAATTTGTCTGCCTCGTTCTCTACGGAGCAACCCCTTGATACGGCACGCCATTGGATATTGAGCGCAAGTGCTTCGTTGCATTTTTTTCATGAAGCGAGTTACGTAGGAGCATTGGGTAATAATTTGGGTTTATCTATCGTTGAGAAATATCGTCCTTATGCCAATATTGTTCTTAGATGGAGAAAAAACATCTGGAGCGTAGTCTTCAAGGGTGAATATGAGGGTGGTCTTAGCAGATACAAAGATGCACAAGCGTATAATGAGAATGGTCATACTTTGGATGTAAGTTTGAGTCCGCAGATTGACCTCCCATTTGGCATGAAGATTAACACGTCCATCAGTTACTATGCTCCCTTTGGCTATGCAGACCCCATATTCAATCGTGACCAATGCATATGGAATGCCTCCATCTCACAATCCTTTCTCAAGAGTAAGGCCTTGACATTACAATTAGAGGGTGTGGACCTTTTGCAACAGCGTACTTCGGTAATGACATCGATGAGTCCAACCTCGCGAACTTACATCCGTACCGAGGCTTACCTCAGTTACGTGATGCTTCATGCGATATATAAGTTTAGTTTGTAAATGCTCTCAACTTGTCCGCAGAGGCCTACTAATCATTAGGTTCTGCGGATAAGTTGTTTTGAAATCCATTTCCCACATTTCGGAAATCCATTTTGGTTTCCCAAAACTCATTTTCGGGATTTCGGAAATGCTCTCCCGCTCTGAAAATGCATTTCCCAAGCTTCGGAAATGCTTTCCCGATGCCAAAATATGATTCTCTAAACCTTGAAGGAGTGGTATGTCACACTCGTCACACAAATGTCACAAACTTTTCACGCATCTAAATATCTTGGTATGCAAAAAAATACCTACCTTTGCGATGAAATGACCTAAAAACATGACTAGAATAACCATTTTCTTACTTCCCGTATTCATCCTTATTCTAACTGCTTGCGAAGGCTCTACCACCCCAAACAGGTACTCTCCTAAGGAGGAGCAGTTGGTTGCACATGACTATTTGGCGCAAGCAAATGCTATAACATCAGAGGATGATAATCATAAGAGGTTGGCACTCTTTGACAAGGCCACACTCCACTTTGCCAACATCGTTGTTCGCGATGATGCCGATGATACTTTGCGCGCCGATGCCTTGTACACCTTGCGATGGATAGAGGCTTATGTGAAGCATGATTACGAATTGGCTCTTCAGTACCTCAATCAGTATTTGGAGATAGTAGGACCTGAGCACGAGAGTTACCCCACTTGTCTTGCCTACAAGGCCGATGACCTATGGCATTTTGGTGCTCAAGACTCTGCTCTCTATTACGCTTACAAGGCTTTGTCATTGCCTCACTCCACAAATGACCGTATAGAATACATCTGTCATCATGTAATGTGGAATATCTACGAGAGCATGGATATGCCCGATTCGGCTAGTGTACACAGAGCCATGCATATGAAGGTGAAGGGTAGCCGCGAGTTTGTGCCTCTTACGATGAACGAGCTAAAGAATCAACTGATAACCAATGTTATATCCTCGTCGCCTAGACGTAATATTGTCCTTGTTCTCGTGTCCTCGCTTGTGCTTTTGCTTTTCCTCGTAGGTGGCGTGTTGTTTTTCAAAAAAAATAAGCGAAGGAAGCCTTTGGGGGCTCTTCCAAATCCTGTGGGGGACTTAAATAGCGAGAGCAAGGCAGAGGATTTGTCCTTCAGGTTAAATCAAGGCCTTATTGCCTTTAAGCAGACATCTGCCTATGAAGAGATTTCGGCAATGAAATTAAACGAAAGAGAACTTCCCTTGTCTTCTTCAGAAGATATTCGTGCCATCGAACAAGCACTTCTGGAGGCATTTCATGATGCTCGCCAAACTTTGCTTGAGAGTACGGAGGTCAATGACCAAGAGATTGTCTGTTGCCTATGCATGTACTTAGGCATACCTAATAGTATCATTGCTCATCTAGGCTTTGCAACAACGGCTACAATACGAAAGCGAAAGGAAAGAATACGCAAGAAAATCTCTCTAGAATTGTACGAGGTGATAGCCAACGAAAAAAAGTAGTACTGATGGGGGAAAGGAGAGCTTTTGTAATACTCTTGTGATACTTTTCCGAGCTAATAAATGCCAATTACTACTATATTTGCACAAGAAAAGCCTAATTACTATCAATCGGAAGGCTTGAAAAATGGATTTCTAAAAAAATATGCTTATCTTTGCACGAAACGAGTATAACTATAAAAACATAAAATAACCTAATCATGAGAAGATTTCTTTCTGTAGTTGCGGCAGGTTTTGCCTGCATGCACATGGCGGCACAGAGTCCCGCCCTCGAAGGTTTCCTCTATGGCAACCAAACTGCTCCCTCTGGCAAGGAATGGGAATCGGTAGAAGAACTCTCGCTCAACAAGGAACAGCCACATGCATGGTTTTTCTCTTTTGAGAGCGTAGAGAAGGCTCGCAAGGTATTGCCCGAGAACAGTAAGTATTGGCAATCGCTGAACGGCACTTGGAAGTTCCACTGGGCTCCCAACCCCGACGAGCGTCCTGCCAAGTTCCACGAGGTTGGCTTTGATGCCTCTGCCTGGGACAACATCCCCGTTCCCTCTTCATGGAACATCGTTGGCTTGCAGAAGGACGGCACACAGAAGTATGGCACTCCCATCTATGTGAACCAGCCCGTTATCTTCCAGCACCGTGTGGCCGT
>JAFOCV010000087.1 GCA_017381015.1 Bacteroidaceae bacterium | reverse complement strand
TCTGCACTCAGTTCAGAATGTAATTTCCGAAACGAAAATGGCTCTGCACTCAGTTCGGAGTGTAATTTCCGAAACGAAAATGGCTCTGCACTCAGTTCAGAATGTAATTTCCAAACCGAAAATGGCTTTGCACTCAGTTCAGAACGTAATTTCCGAAACGAAAATGGCTTTGCACTCAGTTCAGAATGTAATTTCCGAAACGAAAATAGTCTTTGCACTCAGTTCATGGCATATTTTTATGATGGAGAATGCCTATATACTTGGTTTATAGTGTTTTTTCTGAATGAAAATTTTATCCAGGACTTAGTATTGATATACTTCTATATGGCGAGGTGGATTAATTGTATATTTTACACCATTTTGGGGTATCTTTTTGTAATGCAATCCTTCCTATAAAATAGGTTTTGGTGTACAAAATACCATAAATAAGGACTTTTTTGGTCCTTTTGTTACTTTTAATTCCGAAATATATGCTTACCTTTGCCGAGAAAATGCGCTGTCAAGTGCGTTTACATCTATTATAGAATAATATAACTAACTTAATTTATTAACTAATCAACAAAACTATTATGAGAAAGATTACTTCTTTTCTTTCATTGGTGATGTTGTGCTGCATCAGCGTTTTTGCACAAGAGTATGTAGGTTCTGAGATTCCTGCAAACAAGCTTGTCAAGATCGGTACAGCACAGACTGAAGTTGTACCTGGTCAGTGGTACTTCATTCACACACCTCGTAATGCTAACCAGTCTGCAGTTGATTTCGCTGTAGATGGTCAGATTCAGAGCGCAGGTGGTTTGGTTTACGATTTCGGTGCTAGCACCAAGGCAGGTGTTTCTGCAACATCTGTTATCGATGAGCTAACTTCTGAGGAAGGTGTTAGCGCAAACGACATCCTTAAGTACATGATTCGCTTCCACGCAGTTGAGGGTCTTGAGGACGTTTACAACATCGAGTACGCTAACGGCAGATGGTTTGCAGAGAGCCTTGGTTCTGTTTCTAAGAACGAGGCTATCGCTGGTCAGGCAGGTAAGTTCAACTTCTACTTGGTAGAGAACATTACCGATGGCACTCCCAACACAGCTGGTCGTTTCGCTTGGAACAAGTATGACATGGCTGACCGTGTGGATAACAACGGTGCTGGTAATACTCTTTCTTACTGGGCTACTGGTAAGACCACAGCAGAGGAAATGGGTGCTGACAACGAGGAGATCAAGGGTAACAAGATTTGGCAGATTTACAACATCGAAATCGTAGGTGATTTGGATGCTTGGGAAGAGGCTTTCAATGCACTTCTTGATGACTTTACCACAGTTAGCGGTATGACTGTAGCTAGCGGTGAGTTGTTGGTAGAGAGCTTGGAAAAAGGTGAGAACGTAGGTTCTGCTCCCGGTAACTTCAAGACCGATTTGGTAGCAGCATTCCTTGCTCTTCACAATACAGTTAGCGGCCTTATGGACTTGGCTGAGACTGATGGTATCGAGGCTGTTCAGGATCTTTACCCCAATGCTGAGGATTTGGATTCTTTGAATGAAGATTATGTAGCAGCATATAACACAATGGTACAGAACAAGGTATCACGTGCTATGACTGATATCAAGCCCGGTTACTACACTATCAACAGTTCTTTGTACTGGTACGAGAATGTAAATGATACTACTTTCTATACTCAGGAAGAAGCTAACGAGGCTAACGCTGAGAGCGGTGCTGTTGAAGGCGAGGATGGTTTCATCGCAGCTGGTGACGTTAAGGAGGTAACTTCTCGTCAGGTACCTGCAGCTATCAAGTCACTAATGGCAGAGACTTCTTCTACAAGCGATGGTACTGTTGGTCAGTGGGTAGCATACGGTCCTCAGCGTCCCGAGGCTAAGTTCCTATGGAAGATTAGCGCAGTAGAGGGCGAGCCCACCAAGTATCGTTTGGAGACTGCTCTTAATGGTAAGGTATTTAAGGGTATCAGCCAGAGTACTATTAACGGTTACCTTGATTATATTGATACAGCTACTGTATGCTTTGACTTCAGAAACGACAAGGAGCCCGTTAAGTATATGGGCGCTGATGGCGTAGAAGTAAACGACACCGTGGTTTCATTCAACATTCGTGCTTCACAACATCCCGAGGATGGTTACAACTACATTCACTGTAATGGTCACAGCAGCGGTGCTGGTACTCAGAACTGGTGTGTAGGTTGGGCTGACGGTGGTGCTACTCGTTGGTACCTAACTCCTGTTGACGACGTAACAGCTGACCAGTGGATTAATGGTCCCGATGCTCAGGTGAAGAAGATGGTTAATAAGGGTGACAGCATTGCTGAGGCATTCCCCGCACAGCTTAAGGTTGCCAAGGACTTGAAGGAAGAGGTTGTTACTGACTTCACTCAGTTCTCTAGCCCCTATTCTACAAACGACGCACAGTCAATTCCTTCTGGTAAGAACGTAACTTACTTCTTGATTGACGGTGTTTCTAGCACATACTGGCACTCTCGTTGGGAGGATGGCGCAACAGATATGTTGAAGCACTACTTGCAGATTGATGCTACTGAGGCTCTTGAGGGTGAGTACTATATCAAGATGACTCGTCGTCCTGTACAGAACGACCACCCCACTAAGTTCGTTGTTGTTGGTTATGACACCAACGATGCTAGCCTAGGTCTTGAGGACGGTGTACAGATTGCTGAGTTGGATATGCCTATCTCTTCTAACACAGAGACTCTTCTTTCTGATACCTTCGCTATCGCTGGCTCACGTTACATCCGTCTATATGTTGCAGAAACTCGTACTGCTGATGGTGGTGAGAGCAACCGTGGTTACTGGCACGCATCTGAGTTGAACCTTTTGAACGCTAACCCTGTTAAGCGTTATGAGACTTCTCAGTATGAGGTTCGTAAGGCTGAGGCTGACGCTCTTGAGGCTGCAGTTGCTGCTTGGAACGAGGCTGGTTTCGCTGCTGACAGCGTAGAGTTGTTCACCGACGAGGCATTCTTGGCTAACTACAATGCTCTTCTTGCTGCTTACAACGCTTGGTCTGCAGTTTATGTAAATCCCGCTGAACTTCGTTCTACTATCGCAGGTGCTCCTGCTGAGGACTTGTTCGTTAAGGGTAACAATCCTGGCCAGTGGGCTGAGGGTGCTGAGACTCCTGCTGCTGCTGTAGCTGCTGCTGTAGCTTACAACGCTGCTGGTAAGTACACCGCTGCTGAGACAGAGGCTCACATCGCTGCTATCAACAAGGTAGTTTCTGAGGTTTACGCTAACGCTAACCCCGTTGAGGAAGGTGTTTGGTACAACATCAAGTTCGCTACCGAGGAAATGTATAACACCTATGGTTGGGACAAGAGCGGTGCAGCTTCTATCATCCACGAGGCTTCTCAGATGGAGCAGTCAATGGAATTGTTCGGCAAGGTTATTGCTGCTGGTAAGAGCGTAACTACTTATGAGGCTTACGAGGCTGAGGACGGTACTGCAGGTGAGGTTGCTCTTTACACTGTACAGACTGCTGAGGAAATGTTCGAGGGTCAGAGCCTTGTATACCTAGAGGCTGACGAGGATGCAGGTGATGCTTCTCTATTCCGCTTCATTGCTGCTTCTGATTCTACCTTCATGATTCAGAACAAGGCTACTGGTCTATATGTTCGCGCTACATATCCTGTTACTTTGAGCGCTATTCCTTCTGTATACGAGTTTGCTGCTATCGGTGCTGGTGCTAGCACTCTACGCGCTTACAACGTAATTGGTACTGAGGACAATGGTTACAACTACTTGCACGCACAGCGTTCTACCAACACATTGACTACTTGGGATGCTAACAGCCTAGGTTCTAACTCAATGATGTTCATCGAGGCTGTTGAGGAAGTTACTGAGGCTCCTGCTAACAAATATGTTCAGAAGTTCTGGCCCGGTCAGTTCAATGCTTATGCAATGCCCGTTGACGTAACTGTTGGCGAAGGTGCTACTGCATACGGTGCTCAGTTGAACGTAACAGAAGAAGATACCACTGTGGTATTGATGGCTATCGAGGCTGAGACTATCAAGGCTGGTGTTCCCTTCATCTTGGTTGCTGACCAATTGGAAGAGGGAAGTGAGTACATCTCTTACGCTGACCGTTTGGCTCAGATTAAGGAGCAGCTTAAGGCTGACAAGGGCGGTGAAGAGCTTAACAGCCAGGACAACGTAATGGCTGCTGAAATCATTGCTGAGGAATACGCTAAGATCGAGATGACTCACGGTGAGGTTATCGCTGCTCAGGAGGTTGATACTCTTTGCAACTTGGTAGGTACATTCGAGAATGTTACTGTTGCTGCAGGTAAGGGTATCCAGACTGTAAATAACGGTTTCGCTCACATGATTGTTAACGCTGGTGTTGCTGCTTACAGAGCATGGATCAAGTGTGACTTCGACGCTGAGTCTGACGACGTTCTTAAGGGTATCGAGGTTAAGATTGATGGTTCTATCGCTGATGGTATCAACGAGGTTCTTAACAATGTTGCTAAGGGTGGTGACATCTACACTGTAGGTGGTCAGCTTGTTGGCAAGGGTAACATCAACACTGTAAACAACTTGCCCGCTGGCATCTACGTTGTAAACGGTGTTAAGGTTATCAAGAAGTAATACGCAAATAACATGCAATCTTTCATTTACGTGAAAGAATAGAAAAAATCTTCATACGTTAAGCGCTCCGCAGTGATGCGGGGCGCTTTTTTTAATATGGGGAGGAGATGATAATAGATGCAATAGATACTATAGATATATAGGGGGTGGATTTGGGGTGATTTATTGTTGTTGATGTATGTTGGGTGGTGTATGTTGGGTTTATTATGCAATGTCTGCAAGCCAAAATCAATGAATTATGGGGTTTATGAATATAATTTGTAGAGATTTCAATTATATTTTTGTATCTTTGCGTGGAAAAACTTATCTAATTTAATCATTTTTTAACCCAAACAGTAAGACAAATGAAAAAGACATTACTTTTTTCCTTATTAGGATTATTGCTTTGTGTGGGTAGTGCTTATGCCCAACCAGCTAAGGGCAAGTATTACCGTTTCTTGAATCAGAAATACAACAAGGTAATGAAGGAGAACTGGAGTAGTCAGGACGTTACCTGTAATACAGTGGATGACGACGACTATACCCAGGTATGGATGTATACCTCTACAGGAGCATTGCAGAATGTATACACAGGTAGATATATTCAGGACCAGTCTGGTACATCTGCTACTTTCAAGACTGGTGATGCTCCGCAGAGCGTGTCGTTTACAAAAATGAGTGATGGTCATTATTATTTGCAGACTAATGGTCATGGATTGCATTGCGATGCTGCTCAAAATGTGGTACGTTGGGATGACCAGGGCAATGAGGGTAATCACTGGACTGTTAAGGAAGTTGCTCTGACTGCTGACGAGGTAAAGGCAATTCGCGAGGAATTTACCTATCTTAGTGGATTGCGTGAGAATGGTGCACTTTATACTGAAAAGTTGAGTACATTCTTCACCAACGAACTATGTACAGAATTGAAGGCAGAATATGCCAGCATGAGCGATGCAGACTTGCGTGCTGCTATGGCTGCAGCTGAGCTACCTACTTCTTTGCAGGATATCGCAGTGAAGATTAAGAACAATTGGTGGAACGATACAGAGAACTCGGCCTATGCTGATAAGAATCAGTATGCCAAGGAGTTCCGCATAGCATCATACAAGCCTTACTCTGATGCAAACAATTGGCGCGACAAATTGAATACCTATGCTCCCAGCTTCATGGGTAATCCCACTGGTATTTATGCTACCAACAAGGATGTGATTCATGTATTCGTAGGTAGTGATATACCCGAAGGTGCTACTTTGTACCTGAGCCCTGTTCGCAACCACGGTAGAATCGGTTCTCGCAGGGAAGGAACAGAATTGAAGAAGGGTTACAACGCTGTGATTGCTACCAATGATAGTTTGACGTACTTTGTCAACTATGTAGTAAATACAGTTCCTGCTGAGGGAGCGAATGCTCACACTAAGCCAATTGCTAAGATAAGCGATTTCCCCGAATTGGATATCCACATCGAGGGTGGCGAATGTATTGGTTACTATCAGAAGCCAGCTGAAAACAGTGCAGAAGAGGACGCTAAGTTCCAGTACTTGAGCCAGAATGCCAAAAATAATATGTACTTTGTGGTAAAGGGTGAGACATCACTGTTTTATTTCAAAAAGCAGACCTTTACTTCTGTTTGGCCCAAGACTATCTGGAATAGCATTAACTGGTTTGACCGTGTGCATTTCTGGGAATTCGGTTTGATTGGTATCCTTGACGATGTTGCAAACGGTAAGCTTGAGAATGGAACAGAGTTCTCTAAGTCTGCTCATCCATTTAATATCACTGGTGGTGATGCATTCTATCCTACATATTGCAATAACCCAACAATGGCGATAGAGGGTGCAGGTGATACTAACCCTCATGCAACTACTTTCTATACCAGTTATCCTGGTACATGGGGCGTGGAGAGCTCATTTAATGCAGAGCGTGCTGACTTTGATACTTGGTGTACAGGTCATGAGCATGGTCATCAGATTCAGGGTCCCTACAACTTGGAATCTTGTACTGAGTCGTCAGTTAACTTGCCCTCGTTGTTGGTAACTTATATGACAGGTTATAGAATGGGTCGTGGTGGCAGTTTTGCAGACAACTATAATTATTATCAGCAGAACTTGGTATTTGGTCATCGTGACATTGGTATGACCATGCGTATGTACTGGAATATGTTCTTGTACTATCATGTTGCTGGTAAGAAGAAGGACTTCTATCCAACTTTCGTGAAGAGTCTTCGTGAGGACCCAATGAGTTTTGCTGCAGATAACTGGATTGATGGTGTCAACCATCACCGTGCCACCAAGACTTGGTTGCATTTGTATAAGAAGGCTTGTGAGGCTGCGAAGGAAGACTTGACAGAATACTTCCGCCTATGGGGTTTCTTTGAGCCATGTAACAAGTTGATGTTTGGTGACTATACCAATTATTATGTGTCATTGACTCAGAAGGAGATTGATGCTGCTATTGCAGAGGTAAAGGCTAAGGGTTATCCCGAGAACCTTCAGATTATGTTCGTGGAGGACCGTCAGTTGATGCGTGAGCGCACAGATATCTGGGCACACACTGCTACTGGTAACAAGAAGTATCGTCCAGACAATGGTGGTAGTTGGCGCACACAGGCAACATTCCATGAGTGGTTTGGTGATGTAGGTGATGTGTTGACATATATTGATGGTTCTGCCAACACCAGCGAATATACTTATATTCAGAGTGGCAATAAGATTACCTTGAAGGGTAAGGGTGGTGTTGGTTTCATCGTATATGATGAAGCTGGCAACAACAAGTACATGAGCAACTATCTGGAGTTTGAGATTCCCGCTGACTTGGCTTCTCAGAAATTCGTTATCAAGGCTATTAATGCAGATGGTAGTTCTACTGTTGTGACTGATGCTGCTGACAGTGCTACAGATGCAGAGAAGTTGGCAATATTGCAGACTGCTATTAAGGCTGCTGCCGAGTTTACCAAGTTGGAAGATAAAACTTCTATGAGAGTGGGCTTCTATTCTACCGAGTCATTGGCCACTCTGAAGGCTTATGTGGCAGATGCCAATGAAGCAATCTCAGCAGGTAATGTAAGTGTTTACTTGACTTTGGCTGATAATATCAATGCGGAGATGTTGCGCTTGCAGACCGATAACGAGATGATTCAGTTGAACCAATATACTTTGTACAATATTCAGTGCGTGCGCAGAGCTAATGATGGTTCTACACGTTATTTGCAACCAAGTGGTAACAGTTTGCAGACTACGACTGGCACTACGGCTGCATCTACACGCTGGGCATTTGTGCATGATGGCGTAGAGGGTTCTAATAACTACTATATCCAGAACCGCTCTAATAACAAGATGATGGGCATCCTTTACAACGATGGTGGCAAGATTGAAAACTGTAAGATGGTAGAGGCAGACCGTGACCAGGCTTGTACATTCAATGTAAAGGCAATGGGCAATGGTATTTTCTGTCTTCGTCCAAATGATGCTACCAACCTGAATATGCACAATCAGGGTTATGTTACCGTATGGGGTGATGCCGACGAGGGTTCACAGTGGTATATTAATGGCTATGACACTTTCGAAGAGCTTACAGACGATGACATGAATCAATTGATTACAATGACCGAGGATTTGGTTAACGATGTATGTGTGTACGAGGAACTTCAGACAAAGTATCCTTTGCAGTGTACAGATGCTGAGGCAGCCAACTATATTTCAACTAATCAAGCTGATGAAACAAAGCCCGGCAACCAGATAGATAAGGCTATTGACGGTGTGACATCTACTTATTTTGCTAGTAAGAGAAACAGTTCTCTCAATGAGGCACATCATTTGATGGTAGACCTGGGTGGTGACAAGAAGAGCAAGAGCCTGCAGTTCTATATCTTTGGTAATAGCTTGCAGAACTATGCTACAGAGATTAATGTGTATGCAAGTTCTAACAAGAAGAGCTGGTCAAAGGTTACAACTGTTTCTCTTCCCAAGGTTTCTTCTACCAGTGATGTCATAAAGCCATCTACAGCTTATCGTTATTGGAGATTTGATGTGGTGAAGACTACTGGTAGGATTGCGGATAATTCTACTTATCCCTGGTTCACAGTGAAGGAGTTTGAACTTTTCGAGTATGAGGTAGTGATTACCAAGAAGGCACCATTTGATGCAGTGGAAAATATCAACAATACAGTGATTACTAACTGTAAGACACGTATTGGCGACCTGGAAAAGCAGATGCAGGCAGCATGGCGTACTCCATTGGCTGACTTTGTGGCATGGAATTCTTTGAATACTGCTTACAATACTCTTTACAAGAGAGCTGCAGAGGTAGACCCCACAGTAGGTGTGGAGAACCTGGAGGCTGACGCTGAAGGCAATGCTGACGCATCTATTTATGACTTGTCTGGCCGCAAGTTGAACAATGCCGGCAACAAGGGCGTATACATTATCAATGGTAAGAAGGTGATAAAATAAATTCGGATTTATCACAACGGAATCGAATAGATTTCAAATTGAATAAATCTATATAAAACGGAGTGGCGCATCTAGTTCAGGTGCGCCACTTTGTTCGTTTTTTGATGTTGTGATACATAGTTTAAACAGTTTTAGGTATTAAATAATGTGTCTTCCGACCTTATATAACAATCTAAAGCGCAATTAAAGGCCGTTTTATCAAATATATTTGCTATCTTTGCCGTGAATATGAAAGAAAAAGTAGCCTTAAAAGAAAAGAAATCGCTGATACTACCGGTGCTACCAATATTGTTCGTAGTACTATATGTTTGGTCAGCATGGTATTATGGTGATGTTTTGCGCATGGCCCGCGAACGTAGTTTCTGGGTGGCAGATGCAGAGCAGATGGAATTCCTTTTGAGTCAGGAATATGGTGGATTGTGGTACATAGGCAGAATGCTGATGATGTTATTCCGCTATCCCTGGTTGGGTGGTTTGGTCTTTGCTGCTATGATTACCTGGAGCACATGGTGCCTGGGATATGCTATGCGATTGACAGCACGCTGGCGCTGGATACAGTATCTGCCCGCAGGAGCATTTCTTACGTGGATAGCATACGAGGGCGTGAATGTCTATTTCGAGAATGAGGCTGGTCTAATCATGGGTATTCCCTTCTGCACCACGGTGATTCTTTCCATTTGGGCTATGATGATAGCCAGTTTCTCGAGGAAAAAATCTCCTGCAATCATAACCGTTCCAAAGGATGAAACGCCATGGCAAAATCGTATCCAACTGATAGTTCTGTTACTGGTATTCGCAATTCCTGAAATGCTGACAGAGGTTTACAGACCATACGTTCGTGTGATTGCAAAGATGAACGTGGGTGTAATAAACAATGACTGGCAGGGCGTGATAGAAACAGCAAGAGACAATGCCGAATTGTCATACCGCCCCATAGCAGCACATTATGCCATTGCACTGGTCAATACCAATCAGATTTGCGAACGATTGTACGATATCCGCATGGATTATGATACACTGTACATACATCGTGGTGATGCGTTGTCTAGCACTCATGCTATAAATCTGTATCAGGAGGATTGTGACTATCATGCAGGTTTTGTGCAGACATGTATACACCACGCCATGGAGCGCGTTACAATGATTGGTCCCAATATACATTCGATGCATTTGTTGACCAAGTGTGCCCTGTTGAGAGGCGAGTGGGAAGTGGCAAAGAAATATTTGCGCATCCTGAGCGACGTTCCTTTTGAAAAAGAATTCGTGGAGAAATACTCGGCATACTTGGACAATCCTTCACTCATAGAGTCAGACAAGGAGATGGCAAGCATTCGTCAGTTGGAACCCATTAATGATTCTTTCGAGAATGTTTATCCCCAACCTGCATTCTTGGGATATAATGCAATGCTCACTGAAGGTAGAAGCCAGAGGGCTTTGTTCAATTCGTTGGCTGTATGTATGTATTCTAAGTCAATGCCTGCATTCATGATGCGCACTCAGCCCTTGGCAGGTACTCTTCCTCCAGAGAATATATCTGATGCTCTGTGCTTGATGTCTTCCAAAGACCCCAATGTCATGAAGCAGTTCCCTCAGTTGAACTTCAGATTGCAAACGCTCTCTTCAAGCATCAATGAGATGAAACCCTATATGAAGGACCGTGCAAAGTATGCCAAAGAACTATTCCCAAGATACAAGGGATACTATCCCTATTATTACTTCTTTGGTAATTTGAAGGCTACACGCAAGTCGCCCAAAGACCAAAACTCAAGCACAGCTGGTGTAAACTAAAATAGGATAGGGGAAACCTTCCGCCAAACGAACACGAATTATTACAAGTAGTAGAAATGAAGAAAATTCTATATGTAGCTCTAGTGGCATTGATGCTGATTTCTTGTGGACAGAAGAGTTATCAGGTGCCAACCGCATTTGAAGAGCGCCAGACGCAAGCCAATATTTATCCCGACTACAAGGATATTACTATCCCTGAGAATATAGCACCTCTCAATTTTATGGTGGAGAATGTGCAGGGTATGGTAGCGGTGTTGAAAGGACAGAAGGGACAGGAATTAGTTGTCTCCGGCATAGACCGTATTGATATGGATACTACCGCATGGAGAACTCTTCTGAAGGAGAATGCAGGTGGCAAGGTAAATGTAGAGGTCTATACCCTGGAAGGCGAGAAGTGGTATAAGCATGCCTCTCACAGTCTTAGCGTGGCAGAGCCTATTGATGCATATCTGTCCTATCGCTTGATTGAACCCGGATACGAACTTTATCGCCAGCTAGGCATCTATCAGCGCTGTCTGGAGAACTTTGCCCAAAAACCAATCTATGAGAATAACCGAAGCTATGATGATGGCCACAACCATTGTATCAATTGTCATAACTTTCAGAACTATAGTACTGACCGCATGCTCTTTCACGTTCGTTCAAACCATGGTGGCACCATCTTGATAAATGGTGACAAGGCAACAAAAATCCAAATCAAGGACCCAAATATCCTTGCTGCTGGTGTGTATCCCTCATGGCATCCCACAAAGAACCTGATTTGCTTCTCTACCAATAAGACTGGTCAGACCTTCCACATGTATCATGAGGAGAAGATTGAGGTTGTAGATACCGATAGCGACTTGTTGCTGTACGATGCAGACAGAAACGAGATAAAGAACATCCTGAGTACCGATTACTTTGAGACATTCCCCTGTTGGACACCCACGGGAGACCGTTTGTACTTCTGCGCAGCCTACGTGCCAGAGGTTATAGGTGTGCCAGATAGTTTGCGTGCTCAGTTGATAACCACCAACTATGAGAAGATACATTACAATCTCATGAGCATGCCATACGACATGGAGAAGGATAGTTTCGGAACTCCCGAGGTAGTAGTTGATGCAGCCCAGAATGGCAAGAGCGTCACCTTCCCCCGTGTTAGTCCTGATGGAAAGTATGTTTTATATGCCGAAGGCGATTATGGTCAGTTCCACATTTGGCACAAGAGTAGCGACCTGTGGGTAAAGGATTTGCAGGCAGACACATGTTATGCACTCACTGCAGCCAATAGCGATGATGTAGATTCTTACCATTCATGGAGTAGCAATGGCCGTTGGATAGTATTCTCCACCCGTCGCATGGATGGCAACTACACCCGTCCCTTCATTGCATATTTTGGCAAGGATGGCAAGGCACACAAAGCATTCTGCTTGCCACAGCGCGACCCCGAGCATAATGTTCTTCTTATGAAGAGTTATAACGTACCTGAATTGAGCAAGAATGCAGTAAAGGTTTCTACCAAGACATTGCACGACGTGGTATACAATACAGAAGGCGAGACCGCAAAGTATGTAGGTCAGCCCAGAGTAACAGATGCACAGACAGGTGCAACACGAAAATAATAGAGTAAAATAACCCAAAATACTAACCCTATAAACATTTACAACTATGCGAGTTATTATTGAACCTAACTACACTGAGTTGAGCCGTTGGGCTGCTGAGTATGTAGCTGCACGCATCAATGCTGCAAATCCCACACCTGAGAAGCCTTTCAAGTTGGGCTGTCCCACTGGTGGTTCTCCACTTGGTTTGTACAAGAACCTTATTGAGATGTACAAGGCAGGTAAGGTTAGCTTTGAGAACGTAGTAACCTTCAACATGGATGAGTATGTTGGTTTGCCCGAGGAGCATCCCGAGAGCTATCACAGCTTTATGTGGAACAACTTCTTCAGCCACATCAACATCAAGAAGGAGAACGTTCACATCTTGAACGGTAATGCAGAGGATTTGGAGGCAGAGTGTGCTGCTTACGAGGCTGCTATTGAGGCTGCTGGTGGTATTGACTTGTTCATGGGCGGTATCGGTCCCGACGGTCACTTGGCTTTCAACGAGCCCTTCTCTTCATTGACCAGCCGTACTCGTATCAAGAGTTTGACTACTGACACAATCATTGCTAACAGCCGTTTCTTCGACAACGATGTAAACAAGGTTCCCAAGACTGCTTTGACAGTAGGTATCGGTACCGTAATGGATGCTAAGGAGGTTTTGATTGTATGTAATGGTCACAACAAGGCTCGTGCATTGAAGCACGCTATCGAAGCTGGTGTTAGCCAGGAGTGGACTATTTCTGCTCTTCAGTTGCACCCCCACGCAATCATCGTTTGTGATGAGGCTGCTACAGCTGAGTTGAAGCATGGTACATACTTGTACTTCAAGGATATCGAGAAGGACAACTTGTAATAAGACTCACCTTATCCCTCCCAGCAGGGGAGGAAACAAACATAAATGAGGTTGTGCCAGGCACAGCCTCATTTATTTTAGTGTTATATCCGTATTTCATCGCACATGTAAAACGTTTTATTTTACATACTGCGCCATCATACTCTCCACCTGTCTCAGTGGGACAGTTTGCAGGAATGGTATAGTATTAATTTTCAGAGCGTGGACATATACGTTTATGTTCTCATTGCGCTAGCCAACTCTCCACCTGAGACAGGGGGAGTCCCATGTAGTGGGGAGGGGGTGGATAAACATTTTGTATGTGCCGTTTCCCTTTCATGGCTGTTCTTATTCACACCCTACGACACTTTACTCCTATTTCTGACCTTTATTATCCACCCCCTCCGTCACTTCGTTCCTCGTCCCCCTGTCTCAGTGGGACAGTTTGCTGGAATGGTATTGCGGTGTACGTTTTGTCTCTCTTTGCCCTAATTACTTCACAAATCTGCTTGCATATATTTTCCGGGGATTTGAAAACATCCATATTTTCATACCTAAGAGTGGTGATGCCATGTTTTTCATATAGGTATGAATTGCGTTTCTGGTCATGTTCATAACCGTCCGCACTATAGTGACCATCTCCGTCCAATTCAATACAGATGCGACATTCGGGACAATAGAAATCAAGGATGTATGGTCCTATGCTGAACTGTCTGCGAAACTTTGCACCATCCATCTGTCTTCCCTTGAGCATTTTCCACAACATGGCTTCGGCAGGAGTACCATGTGTTCGTAGAGTTCGACGTATGGTCTTCTGTTCTTTTAGATTGTGGCTATACTCATTCTTGTTGTGCTGAGAGTCTTCCATAACCGTATAACGTTATGAAGGTTGGGTTATTGTGTCTTGCGTTTAGTATTTTGCTGGAGCAGTGTAGTTTCATTACCATAACGAGGACATATATGCTTATGTTCTCATTGCGCTAGCCAACTCTCCACCTGAGACAGGGGGAGTCCCACGTAGTGGGGAGGGGGTGGATAAACTATTTGTATGTTCTGTTTTCCTTCCTAGCTGTTCCTGTCCACACTTAAGTCACTTCGTTCTTCTTACTGACCTTTATTATCCACCCCCTCCGTCGTTTCACTCCTCGTCCCCCTGTCTCAGTGGGACAGTTTGCAGGAATGGTATAGTATTAATTTTCAGAGCGTGGACATATACGTTTATGTTCTCATTGCGCTAGCCAACTCCCCTCCTATCTCACGTAACGATTCTCTGTCACGACAGAAAATAAAAACCGTGCCTTCTAAGAATAAAGAAAGCACGGATTTTTATTATGACCTGTGTCTTATTACTTTAGGTAGTTCCAAATCTTCAGGTCGCTTACAGTACTCTTGAAATCACCTGCCTTGCGCAAGGGGAATACCAATGTGCGCTGATAGAATATTTTAGCACCATCAGTGGTGTACATCTCTACGTTCTTCATCTCGGGGCATGAGATGTAATTGGCTTTGTGCTGGTCGTTGACAACATAGAGAGTCTTAGGACCTAGTTCTTCCTTCAATTGACCATTGACGTATAGGCGAGTCATCTTGTTGTTGCCCTGAATGGCAATTTGTACAGTTTCGCCCTTGGGTACACGATAGTTGAAGGTATTCAGGTAGCCATCGCGCTCGAAGCCCAGCTTGCCCTCTCTGGGGTCTGACAAGTAGAATGTAGTGTGCTTAGAGCTGAATAGTTTAGTGCCCTTAGCCTCCTGAGCACCAGCAACCTTGAATTCAACGGTGTAGTCATAACCGATTTCCTCGTAGGGAAGAGTATCACCAGCCTTTACGCTAGCGATTTCTGCCACCAGGCTCTTCTTCTCGCCGATGCGACCAAGCCAGTTGACACCAGGAGCTTCGCTCAATTCCCAGCGCTTAGCATCCCACTGCTCATAGGGGAGAGATGTCTTGCTAGAGGTCCAGCACTTAACAGCAATTGTCTGTAGAGCGGGATATGTGCGATGATGTGCATCGTAGGTAGAGATGCCATTGCCATGATGGTCGTTCCATATAGCAAACATACCACCTAGGATGTCGGGGTCATTCTCTTCAAATTGTACGCCACCGATGTTGGCTGGAGTCCAACTGTTGTATAGATATTTGCAGTTGAGGTAATCATAATAGTAACCAGCTGCAGGTACGATATATACAAGTCCGTCGGGGATAGAAACCAGTTTGTAACCCTGTTCCTTCATATCCTTGGGCTGAGCATATGGATTGTGCCAGATGTTCATGATTACGTTTTCGCTCTTGACAGGAGTTTCACCATTTGCGTGGGTGAGTGCACCCCATAGCATAGCCTGCTTGCCAAAGCTCTCTACAAAGCGAATGTAGTGGTCGGTAAACTCGCGGAACTTTTCCACTACCTTCTTATCACGGTTGCTATACTCGTCGGTACCGATGTTTACGCGCTTACTACGGAATACGGGATTATCGCCCTCTAGGTATTCACGGAATACGCTATCGATGAAGGGATAGGTTTCGGGGTGGAACATATCCAAGTGGTCCATACCATACTCCTTGCTACCAAGCTGAGGCTTGTAATGAACGAAAGCAAGGCAATGAGCAGGTACGTCAATCTCGGGGATAACCTCTACGTAGTTGTTCTCGCCAAGAATCTGTAGGTCGATAAACTCCTGCTTGGTGTAATGTCCATCCTTAGAGGTGAGGCCAGGATGCAAGGTACTCTCCAGACGGAAACCAGAGGGAGTCTTGTCCCAATCATTGCCAAAGAACTGACGGAAACCATTGTCGTTGAGGTGAACCTGCAGGGCATTCATCTTGTAGTATGCCATCACCTTTACCAAGTCGTTAAGGTAGTCAATAGGCATGAACTTACGGCCAACGTCCACCATGAAACCACGCAATTCATATGCAGGTACGTCTACTGTCTCACCCTTGGGTAGGGCAGCGTTCTGTTCGGTCAACTGAAGCAAAGTACGAGTAGCCCAGAATGCACCCTGAGTAGTAGCAGCAGTGATGGTGATATGCTTGCCGATAGTAAGGCGATAACCTTCCTTACCGAGAGCCTTGTCACCCTTCTTTAGCACCAACTGGATATCGCCAGCCTTGGGGCTACCTTTCTTGACGGTGAGAGCTTTGCCAAACATAGTCTCGTAGTCAGCGGCAAAGGCTTGTGCCACGCGCATCAACTCCTTGTTGCTTCCGCTTACACATACCACTCCGGAAGGAGTAACAGTACCTTCGGCACCTGTCCAAGTCTGAAGCTCGGGGATAACGAAGGGCTTCTCATTAACCTGTGCATAGATGGTGCTGGCTGATAGCAACAAGCATGCACACATTAGCCAACGGCCAATTTTCTTTAGGCTTTTCTTCATAAGAGATTTGTTTTAGTAAATAATATTTATTGGATTAAAATTCGTTTAGGAATACTTTTCACGTGCAAAGATAGTAAATTCTTTTTAATGTACCTAATATATTATATATAAGGTGTCAATTAATAGAGACAACAAAAAAGCCACCGCCTTTTTGTAGGAGGCGATGGCTCAGTGCTATATGGTATGTTTTCTTTGCGAAGAAAGAAAAGAATCTTAGAACAAAGTGTTCTCGATGATGTTACCCATCTGCCATACACAACGCACGTTCAAGTCGTGGTCGAGGATAAGGATATCTGCATCCTTGCCACGAGACAGAGAACCCTTGCGGTCGTAAACACCCATGATGTGAGCAGGAGTTTCGCTGACCATGCGGCAAGCATCCTCAAGAGGAATTTCTGCCTGCTGAACTGCGGTGCGAATCAAACGGTCCATTGTGGCAACAGAACCAGCCAATGCAGAGCGGTCTGCCAACTTGCACACACCATCCTCGATGATTACGCGGGGGTCAAATGCCTGTGCGTCATCACCAGCAGCAGCTACTGCCAAAGCATCAGTGATAAGAGCCATGCGCTCTACACCCTTAATCTTATAGCACATGCGCATGATAGTGGGAGGAACGTGGATACCATCGGCTACAACCTCTACGGTCATGTCGTCCATCAAGTAAACGCTTTCCACGGTACCTTCGTACTTGTACTCGCCCTTGTTGTGGAAACCAGGCATTGCATTGTAGAAGTGAGTTACGTGAGTAAAGCCTGCCTCGAATGCAGCCTTAACGTCCTTGTACTCGGCAGCAGTGTGTGCGATAGAGGGAAGAATGCCCTTCTCTGCGCAATACTTACCAAACTGAAGAGCACCAGGCATTTCGGGAGCAGCATCCCAGCGTGCCAAGCAACGGCTGTTCTCTACGATGGGGATATACTCGTTGGGGTCAGGGTTCTTGATGCACTCGGGTACCTGAGCACCTGCCTTGCCGGGATTGAGATAGTGACCCTCAAGGTGCAAACCCAGGATGGGGCTATTGGGCTCTGCCATCAACTTGTCACAAGTTGCAACAGCCTTTTCAATCATGGGAATAGTACTGGAACTTAGTGTGGGATAAATACTGGTAGTACCAAACTTGGCATGAGCAGCGCATGCTACGCGGAAAGCTTCTTCTTCGCCCTCCTGGAAGTCGCGACCACCACCACCGTGGATGTGCATTTCAATACCACCGGGCACAACGTACAAGCCCTTGGCGTCAATTACCTTTGCACCAATAATGGCTAGGTCACAATTGGTTA
Source organism: Bacteroidaceae bacterium (assembly GCA_017381015.1). Lineage (GTDB taxonomy): Bacteria > Bacteroidota > Bacteroidia > Bacteroidales > Bacteroidaceae > Physcousia. The sequence goes on along the minus strand of JAFOCV010000087.1, from coordinate 14,722 downwards.
CTTCCAATATCTTATTGTCGCGGATGATTACGCTACCATCCTTTAGCCAACCCTGGGGGGTAAGAATACGGCCATTTATAATCTGTGTTAACATAATTAGATTTTTTGTGATTTTTTGTTATTAAAATTAGCCCGAGAATTAATTCCCGGGCTAACTGTTATTGTTGAAAGCCACGGGAAAGCTTTCCCGTTATGTTTCTATTTTACTTTACCATTGAATAAACAACGTCCATGATGTCCTTGCCTAACTGGTCGGCAGCCTCCATGGTACTAGCCTCTGAGTAAACACGGATGATGGGCTCGGTGTTAGACTTGCGAAGGTGTACCCACTTGTCGGGGAAGTCAATCTTAACACCGTCGATATCGTTAACCTCCTGGTCCTTGTAAAGTTCCTTAACCTTCTCCAGGATAGAATCTACATCGGTACCAGCGGTCAAGTCGATACGGTTCTTGGCAATCTGGTAAGGAGGATATGTAGCGCGAAGTTCGCTAGTCTTCATGCCCTTCTTAGCCAAGTATGTCAGGATAAGAGCGATACCTACCAAAGCGTCGCGTCCGCTATGAGCAGCAGGATAGATAACACCACCATTGCCCTCACCACCAATTACGGCATTCACTTCGCGCATCTTGGTTACTACGTTTACCTCACCTACGGCAGCAGCGCTGTACTTGCAACCTTCGTACTTGTTGGTCACATCGCGCAAAGCACGAGTAGAGCTTAGGTTGCTAACGGTGTTACCGGGAGTGTGCTGAAGGATATAGTCGGCTACGGTTACCAAAGTGTATTCCTCGCCATACATTGTGCCGTCCTCGCAGAAGAGAGCCAAACGGTCAACGTCGGGGTCAACAACGAATGCGATATCGTGTTCGCCTTTCTGCATAAGTTCCTTGATTTCTACAAGGTTCTTCTCCAAGGGCTCGGGGTTGTGCTGGAAGTCACCAGTAGGCTCTGTGAAAAGACCGGTAATCTTCTCTACACCCAGTTGTTCAAGCAGCTTGGGAAGGATAACGCCACCAACACTGTTTACTGCATCGAATGCAACCTTGAAGTGAGCGTTGCGAACAGCTTCTACGTCTACCAGGTCAAGACCTAGTACCATATCAATGTGCTTCTGGTCGTAAGAGTCGTCCTCGGTGTATTTGCCCAAGTGGTCAACGTCTGCATACTCAAAGTCTTCAGCCTCGGCAATGCGAAGAACCTCCTCGCCCTGTTCCTTATTGAAGAATTCGCCCTTCTCGTTAAGAAGTTTCAAAGCGTTCCACATGCGGGGGTTGTGACTTGCGGTAAGAATGATACCACCATCTGCACCCTCCATGGTAACTGCTACCTCGGTAGTGGGGGTGCTGGCAAGACCAATGTTTACCACATCGAAGCCCATACCCATAAGAGTACCGCAAACTACATTCTTTACCATCTCGCCAGAGATACGTGCATCACGACCAACAACAATCTTGTTGGAACCAACGGGTGAAGTCTTGCGAATAACGGTTGCATACGCACTGACAAATTTTACAATGTCAAGAGGATTAAGGGTATCACCAGCCTTACCACCGATGGTACCACGAATTCCGGAAATGGATTTGATAAGTGTCATAGGTTATGTTATTTGTTTAATGTTTATAGCCTTTTTCACTACAAATATACGCAAAAATATAATACGTTGTAATTCCCGAAACTCATTTCTTGGAGTAAGAATAGTGAAATGAGTCCATTTTACTCGGTTTCGCTTGTCTAAACAAGGGAATTTATGTACCTTTACGCAAGTTTTTCGTAAAAAATACGGAAATAAAATCTAGAACAAACGTTAAAAGACCGATGAAGGTTATAGACCTGATAAATGACCATAAGAGCAATCCCTTCTCCTTCGAAGTGCTGCCACCCATAAAAGGTAATGGCACGGCACAACTTTTCAATACCATAGATAGGTTGAAGGAATATGCTCCCAGATATATCAATATCACAACACACCGTAGCGAATATGTCTATAAGGACCTTGGCGGTGGATTGATGCAACGCCAGCGTGTAAGGCGTCGCCCAGGCACTATTGCCATAGCAGCAGCTATTCAGCAACGATATGGTATCTCCGTGGTGCCTCATATTGTGTGTAGCGGACATAGCAGAGAGGACCTGGAGTATATGCTCCTGGATTTGCAATTCCTGGGCATAAGTGACTTGCTCGTTTTGCGTGGCGACAAGGCAAAGGAAGACCACATGTTCATGCCAACGGAAGATGGGCCTGCACATGCAACGGAACTGATAGAGCAAATCAATAAATTCAATGCTGGCCACTTTTTCGATGGTACGGAGATAAAGTGTCCGGGAGAGCGATTCAGATTTGGTGTGGCGTGCTATCCGGAAAAGCATGAAGAAGCAGCCAATATGGAAAGCGACATGGCGGTATTGAAGCAGAAGGTGGCTTTGGGTGCAGAATATGCAGTGACGCAATTGTTCTATGACAACGAGAAGTATTTCTCCTTCGTAGAGCGTGCTCGCCAGGAGGGTATCAATGTTCCCATTATTCCTGGCATCAAACCTCTTTCCAAGTTGAACCAATTGAGCATTGTGCCTAAGATATTTCATTGCGACTTGCCCGAGGCTCTTTACAAGGAAGCCATCAAATGCAAGACGGATGCCGAATTGCAAGCTCTAGGCATAGAATGGGCGGTGGAGCAATGCAAGGAACTTTTGGCCAAGGGTGCGCCTAACCTGCATTTCTATACGGTAAGCGCCGTGGAAAGTATTTACGAAATAGCAAAACGAATATATTGAACCTCGATAATATCATAGGACAAGCCTCTGTCAAGCAACGATTGATGGAGATGGTGAGCGAGAATCGTATTCCGCACGCCTTGATGCTTCATGGCCCTAAGGGTAATGGTAAATTACCCCTGGCACTAGCCTTTGCCAAGATATTGCTTTGCAAGGATAGTAGCGATGAGGCTATGCTTAGGGGATGGGCTCATCCGGATTTGCATTTCTCTCTACCTGTCTATAAGCGCAAGAGTACGGACAATCCTATCTCGGACGATTTCCTTCCTCAATGGAGAGAGTTACTTGCTTCGGACGTCTATTTCGACATAGAGGATTGGTTGCGCATCATCAAGGCAGAGAATCAGCAGATTGTGCACTATGTGTATGAGAGTGATTCGCTTCAGCAAAAACTGCAACTCAAGGCTAGCCGAGGCGGCAGACGAGTGGTACTGGTGTGGCTACCTGAAAGAATGATGGTGCAAGCCGCCAACAAGTTGTTGAAACTTATCGAGGAACCACCCACGGAAACCTACTTTATCCTGGTGAGCGAAGAGCCTAATAAGGTGCTTGGCACTATTCAGAGCCGTACGCAGATGTTGCACGTGCCAGCTCTGACCGAAGAGGATATTGCTCAGGCATTAGTTGCCAGACACGGAGTTCCTCTGGATGAGGCCAATGTCATGGCACGAGTGGCACAGGGTAGTTATACGGCTGCCGTGAAGCGGTTGGAGGCAGGAAATGAGGAGAAGGTGTTTTTCGAACTCTTTGTGCGCCTGATGCGCCTGAGTTATATGCGCCGCATCAAGGAAATGCGCTTATGGAGTGAAGAAGTGAGCGAAATGGGCCGAGAGAGTCAGAAGAGACTCCTGGAGTATTGTCAGCGTCTGATTCGAGAAAATTTTATGTACAATTTTTGCCAGAAAGAACTTGTATACGAAACTACCGAGGAGGCGGCCTTCAGCACCAACTTTGCACGTTTTGTCAACGAAAAGAATGTCATTCCCATCATGGAGGAATTGTCGCTATGTCAGCGCGACATAGAGCAGAATGTCAATCCGAGGATGGTTTTCTTTGATTTTGCACTAAAAATGATAGTACTATTAATACAATAATGGAAGAAAAATATATTTCAGCAGGCGGAAGAGGCTTGTGTGCCAAAGGTTGGCACACGAATCACTACACTCAATTGAATGTGGCTGATTACAATGCCGATATCCCCAATAATACCGTGGACACCGACCTCGTGGAGGTCCAATTTAAAAATACCCGCAAGGGATATTATCATAATTCAAATGGTCTGGAATTGTGCAAAGGCGACATCGTAGCCGTAGAGGGCAATCCTGGTCATGACATCGGTGTGGTTACACTCACCGGTAGTTTGGCGGCCATTCAGGTGAAGAAGGCCAACCTCAGAAGCGAGGAAGAGATAAAGCGCATTTATCGCTTGGCAAAGGATACCGATTTGGAAGTGTATGAAATGGCCAAGGCTCGTGAACATCAAACCATGATAGAGTCACGTCAGATAGCCAAGGACCTGGGCCTGGAGATGAAGATTGGCGATGTAGAGTATCAGGGTGATGGCAACAAGGCAATCTTCTATTACATCGCTGATGGAAGAGTGGACTTCCGCCAATTGATTAAGGTCTTGGCAGAAGTTTTCCACGTGAGGATAGAGATGAAGCAGATAGGTGCTCGTCAAGAGGCTGGTCGCATAGGTGGATTTGGTCCTTGCGGCAGAGAATTGTGTTGCTCTACATGGATGAAGAGTTTTACCAGTGTGGGTACGGCAGCAGCTCGTTTTCAGAACTTGTCACTCAATCCTCAGAAGTTGGCTGGTCAGTGTGCTAAGCTCAAGTGTTGCATGAATTACGAGGTGGACCAATACGTGGAGGCATGCCGCAAGTTGCCCAATCGTGAAACTGTTCTTTGTACCCAGGAGGGAGAGTGGCACTTCTTCAAGGCTGATATCCTCACGGGTATGGTATCTTATTCATCCGACAAGCATTTTGCCGCCAATGTTACCACCATTACCGCTGAGCGCGCGATGGAAATAATAAATCAAAACAAGAGGGGAGAAAATCCTGTTGCACTATCCAAGGAGAAGGTCAGGGAGAAGGCAAAACCCGTGGATTTGGCCACTCAGGAGGATTTGAGCAGATTTGACGCTCAGTTGGCAAGTAAGAAGAAAAAGAAGAAGAATAAGCGCAATAATGCCGAACGCAAGCAAAACAATGGCAAGGAGCAGGCTAATGCTTCCAAGCCTAATGATGATGCTAGTATTGCTGATGCCTAGTTGTGCGGGCAATGTCCTGCAACATCAGCATAAGAATATTCAACCATCGGGGTGGGATAGAGGAGATACATTGACCTTCTCTATTCCCCCTGTCAGTGTTGATGCCAACTATTCTATCACCATAGAGATGCGAACTCCTCCCACTTTCCCCTTGCAGGAGGTGTGGATGGTGCGTAAGGTGCTGACCACCAATCCTCTTTCTTTGCATCTTGATACTATTTGTCTTCCCACCACCACCGATGGTCGCTCCCTTTCTGGCGATGGTGTCACTATGCGAAGTCATTCGATAGACACCCCTTCTATTTTCCTTAATCAACATCAGAATGGTACTATCCAGCTCTATCATATCATGTCTCAACAGGTATTGCCACAGGTCAGTAGCGTGGGAGTGAAGGTAGAGATTATTAACTGAAAACTGAAATAACTGAAATACTCTCTCCCCAAGATAATTGCATCAACTGGTATAATTCCCATTGTATGAATGATTTTCTGTTGGTGTTTTGAAGGAAGAATTGGTTGCTTAGGCTTTCAAAAATCATTTTTTGTATGCAAAAACGCATTTCCGAGCTTTCGGAAATCGATTTCTGAGGTCAAAAACGCATTTTCCTACTCTTGGAAATCACTTTTTGAGGTCAGAAAAGCATTTCCCATTTCTTGACATTCCCCTCCAGCCACAAGTATAGGGATGTCAGATGTCAGTTGTTTTTTTGTGATTCTGTTGTCACTTTTAGGTTCTCAGAATCGTTATATATATGAGTTGACTCCTAAAAATGAATTATAAACCAAATTAAATAAAAGAATTATGAATGAGATTACTTGGATGTTTCAACTGTTGTCTGATGTTATGGTACCCATAGGTATTTGTGTTGTCCTACCAATTAGTATTGTAATGCTCTATTTGCGAGCAAGGAAGCACGAGACGAATAAACGTACAGAAATCTTGTTGGCAGCTATTGAGAAGAATGCAGAAATAGACGTGGAGGATTTCTTGGCAAAGATGGCACCTCCGAAGAAGAGTCTTAAGCAAATGCTTGTCACCAAACTTATGTGGGGTAGCATCATCATGGCTATAGGTCTGGCAGGGCTGGTATATTCTGTCTACATGGATTTTTTGGGTGGGATGCCAAGTAAAATTCTTGGAGAATACTATCTAATTTCTAGTATTCTATTGTTGGTAGGTGTGGCTATACTTATAGTTTTCTTTGTGAGCAAGAAAATTTTGGCAAAGGAATTGCAAGCTGAAGAAGAGCAGAAGAAGTAAAAACAGATGAATAGAGAAGAGTTTGTGCAGTTGGTAAAGGGTGAGCAGGCAGAGTTAAGGCGCTTTCTGCTTGCCCTCTGCTGCGGAAATGCTGACCTTGCAGATGATATTGCTCAAGATAGCCTTGTGAAGGCTTACCTCTCTAGTCAAACATATAGTAATAATGGACGATTTAAGGCTTGGATATATAAGATAGCTTATCGCACTTTTCTGGACTATAGGAAGAAAATATTTAATTATACGAATTTAGAGCAAGCCACGGGGTTGTCGGACGAGGCTACTAATTCTGACAACGCCTTTCAGTACCAAGAGTTATATGATGCTCTCAATCAGTTGAACGAAAAGGAACGAACGAGCATATTGCTTTTCTATATCAAGGGTTATTCGATAAAAGAAATCAGTATGATAATAGATACGAGCGAGGATGCCGTTAAGAAGCAACTATCGAGGGGACGTGAACATTTAAAAACTAAAATGAAATTGTAATGAAGAGTAACGATAGTTTGGAAAACTTGTTCAAGGGATTCAATCCTAGGATGTCTAGCGAGCAGGCTTTTATGAACAAGCTGAATAGAAAATTGGAGGCGGTGGAGTATATTAAGCAGATGCAGGAGCACCAAGCGCAAAGACAACGCTATACGATGTTCGTTGCGGTAGTACTATGCACAATAATATGTACGATTGTGATAACATTGATGCAGAGCGAATCCATAGTTCTGAGTGGTCTTTCTTTTAGTTTACGTGCTTTGCCTTATATGTTGAGCCCGGAAAATCTAAGGGTGCTATCTATAATAATACTCTCCTTGTCTGTAAGTGGTGCCATAATAGCAATCATCAGCATTTGGTACGAGTTAGGCCAGTGGCGAGATATCAGACGCTTAAGCAATAAAGCCTAAACAAAATGACGAGAAAACAGTACAGGGGTGTCGCAAATCGCGACACCCCTGTATGGTAGTGTACTCTGTATTACTTCTTTAACTCAGGGTATTGTATGCGAGTGTGGTAGATGGTTTGGAGCTTGCTCTTGAGAACTTCCTTGGCATTCTCTATGTCTAGGAAGGTGAGAGGAGATTGCTTGAAATGTCCGTCGGCCAATTGTCCATCTATAATCTTGTTGACCAATTCGGAGATGCTCTCTTCGGTAATTTCCTTAAGGCTTCTGCTGGCTGCTTCCACGGCATCGCACATCATCAGAATAGCCTGCTCGGCGGTTTGAGGACTAGGACCTGGGTAGGTAAAATTAGTTGGGTCGACGGGAGTATCTGGGCATTTGTTTTGCACCTGGATATAGAAGAATTTAGTCATGCTACGACCATGATGCGTAGTGATAAAATCTTTTATAACCTGTGGCAATTTGTGCTTTTCCGCCAGAGCAAGGCCTTCGCGTACGTGGCTGATGATGATTTGTGCCGATTGTACATCTGTTAGTCGGTCGTGAGGATTAATACCTCGTTGATTTTCTGTGAAGAATACCGCATGGCGTATCTTTCCAATATCGTGATAGAGAGCACCGGTACGCACCAACTGGCTCTTGGCTCCTAGCTTTTCGGCCACGGCAGCTGCCAGGTTGGCCACTTGCATGCTATGCTGGAAGGTACCAGGCGCTTCCTCTGACATGCGGCGGAGCAAGGGATTGTTGGCATTGGAAAGTTCGATTAATGTTACATTGCTGGTGAAACCAAATATGCGTTCGATGGGAATGAGCAACAGATAAGAAATCATGAGCAACAGGCTACCGGTGGCAATGCCAATGAGGTCGCTATAGTCGGTGTCTTCGATAAAGAGCACGCGTCTGTTGAGCAATTGTAAACTGATATATGTCAGAATAGAAACTCCCAAAACAATCATGATGGCGCGGAAGAGCTCTGAGCGCTGGGTGAGCTGACGAAGGCTGATGATAGCGGTGAGACCAGCTAGTGTTTCTACAACGATAAATACGGCAGGTTGAGATACTGCAACAGAACTCATCAATATCATCACCAGGTGGGTGATGAAAGCCGTACGACTATCCATGAAGATACGTATGAAGATGGGAGTGATGCAATAAGGAAGGATGTAGGGGCTGATGTTGCTATAAGCCACCAGAGCATACGTGAGCAGAGGAAAGAGCAGGAAGAGAGTGCAACTGAGTAGCATGGAACGAATGCTACCAAGATAGTCGTTGCGGAATTGTACAAAATATAACAGGAATAGCACTACAACGATGCTGGTGAATGCAATTTGTCCTATTACATTGAGAAGAACTTCTGTGGGGGATTTCTCTTTTTCTCCGATGTAATAATGCATACTCTCCAGAATGCGGTATGTCTCGGCATTTATAATCTCACCTCGGTCAATGATTTTCTGTCCTACGATGACTTGTCCTATATAAGGAGTGATGAGGCTCTCCAATTCCTTGAGTTGTTGCTCGCTCTTGACGGCATCATAGGAAAGGTTGGCGGAGAGAAAACGATTTAGCTGACACTTGATGAGGTCTTCGCGCTTGAAGAGGGAACTATCGGCATTGTCGATAATGTATTCGTAAGCTGTTTTCGGTGAGAATACTTCCGAGGTGGAGCGTTTAGTAGCCACATTACCCGTGATGACACTAATGGCACTGATGTCAGGGTTGGCGATGATGTTATACTCTTCGCCGGAAACAATGCCTTTGTCGTAGATTTCCATCAACTTGTTGGTGATGGCCTTTTCATATTGTGTAGGAACATTGCCCGTGAGTTCTTGGGCAAAGGTTCGATGCCAATTTTGTACAGCACTATCCATGACAGACTTGTCATAGAGGAAATAGGGCTCGTAGTCGTGTATTACACTATCCTTCTCCCTGGCCAATTGTTCTTTGCTCTTGAGTACAGGAAAACTGTCCTCGGCAATAAGGGTGGGATAATCCCATACACCACCTTCATGATAATAGTAGGTGCGAACACTTTCCTTGGGCATAAAAAGCACAAAGATAGCTATTAAAAAAATGACCGACAAAGTGCGAATGATATAGTCGCGCTGAGTCCATTTGTTGCGATGATTGTATCTGCTCATTATTGAATTTGTTTTTACTCGGTTGCGAATTTACGAAAAAAATGTCTTCTAATAGAAAAAATGTTTGTATTTTTGCGACTAATAATAACCATAAATACAATAATGTGATGTCAGAAAGAAAAGTTAGAGTACGTTTTGCCCCCAGTCCTACTGGTCCTTTGCATATAGGTGGTGTGCGCACAGCACTGTACAATTACCTCTTTGCTCGTCAGCATGGAGGTGAGTTTATCTTCCGTATTGAAGACACCGACTCTGGTCGTTTTGTGCCAGGTGCAGAGGAATATATCGTAGAGTCATTCAACTGGTTGGGTATTAAGTTTGACGAAGGTGTGGGCTTTGGTGGTAATCATGGTCCTTATCGTCAGAGCGAGCGCAGAGACATCTATAGAGAGTATGTCAAGGTATTGCTGGATGCAGGGAAGGCATATATAGCTTTTGATACTCCCGAGGAATTGGATGCCAAGCGTCAGGAGATAGAGAACTTCCAGTACGATGCCAAGACACGTGGCATGATGCGCAACTCTCTCACAATGCCCAAGGAGGAAGTTGATGCCTTGATAGCATCGGGTCATCCCTATGTGGTTCGTTTCCTGATAGAGCCAGGTGAGGATGTACATGTGGACGATATTATTCGTGGCGATGTGGTGATTAATTCAAGTATCTTGGATGACAAGGTATTGTACAAGAGCGCAGATGACCTGCCAACATATCATTTGGCTAACATCGTTGATGACCATCTGATGGAGGTAACACATGTGATTCGTGGCGAGGAATGGTTGCCCAGTGCTCCATTGCACGTATTGCTATACAGAGCTTTTGGATGGCAGGATACTATGCCTAGATTTGCGCATTTGTCATTGTTGCTCAAACCCATCGGTAATGGTAAGCTTTCTAAGCGTGATGGCGACAAGTTGGGCTTCCCAGTGTTCCCGTTGGAGTGGCACGACCCAAAGAGTGGAGAAGTGAGCAGCGGTTATCGTGAGAAGGGTTATTTGCCCGAGGCAGTGCTTAACTTCCTGGCTTTGTTGGGATGGAATCCTGGCGAAGATGGCTCAGAGATGCTTTCTCTTGACGATATGGTAAAACTGTTCGATTTGAGCAAGTGCTCTAAGAATGGTGCCAAGTTTGACTTTGTCAAGGCTGCATGGTTTAATCATCAGTATATGATTCGCAGAGAGGACCATGAGTGGGCTCCCGAATTTAGGAAAGTTCTTGCTGCTGAAGGCATTGAGGCTACCGATGAGCAAATGACCGAGGTGGTTCGCATGATGAAGATGAAGGTGATAGAATATGTAGATGCTCAGGGTAATAAGAAGAAACGTAACATTAGCTTTGCTTCTGACCTTTGGCCACTGACTAAGTTCTTCTTTGTGGCTCCAACTGCTTTTGACAAGGAAGATAAGTTCGTGAAAAAGAATTGGAAGGAAACTACCGCCGAGGATATGCGCCAATTTGCTTCTGTGCTGAGCACCGTAGACGCTTGGAGCGTGGAAGGTATGAAGGCTATTTGCGACCCTTGGGTAGAGGAGAGCGGCGTGAAGCCTTGGAACGCATGGAGAGTGTGTCTGGTAGGCGAGGGACAAGGTCCTGATATGTATGAGCTAGCTGCATTCTTGGGCAAGGAAGAGACTTTGCGCAGAATGAACTTTGCGATAGAAACCTTAGCGTAAAAAGATAGTATGGCAATTATAAAGACACTCAAAGGAATGCCTGCTCCTAGATTTGGCAAGCATTGCTACTTCTCTGAGGGAGTGGTGATAGCTGGCGATGTGGAGATGGGTGATGATTGCACAATATGGTTTAATGCCGTGATTAGAGGTGATGTGCACTATATTAAAATAGGTAACAGAACCAATGTGCAGGACAATTCTTGTTTGCATACACTCAACGGAAAGGCTCCTTGTGTCCTTGGCGATGATGTGACGATAGGTCATTCCGTTACCTTGCATGGGTGCGAAATCAAGGATGGAGCCTTGGTGGGCATGGGAGCTACGGTGCTGGATCATGCCGTTGTGGGTAAAGGTGCTATCGTAGCGGCAGGCGCTTTGGTGTTGAGCAATACTATCATCGGTGATGGCGAACTATGGGCAGGAGTACCTGCTAAGTTTGTAAAGAAGGTTGACCCAGAACAAGCTCAGGCTTTGAACAAAACATTTGCCAGACATTATATTGAGTATAGTGATTGGTATAGAGAAGCTGATGCTGACCCAGCTAATACACAGGTGGTAACAACAAGCGAAGAATATGTCTGTAGATGATAAGTTGAAACAGGTCCGTGAGTGGATGACTCGCGAGAATTTGGATGCATTGGTAGTTCCTACTGATGACCCTCATGGCTCTGAATACTTGGCTGAGCACTGGCAATGCCGTAAGTGGCTGACAGGTTTTACTGGTAGTGCTGGTACTGCCGTGGTCACTCAGAAGGAGGCATTGTTGTGGACAGATTCACGATATTGGTTGCAAGCAGAAGAGCAATTGAGCGGCACAGAGTTTCGCTTGATGAAGGATGGCGAAGATGTGGATATCTCTGATTGGTTGTCTTCTCATTGCGAGAATGTACGATGGAGTTACAATGCTCCTTTTGATGAGATTTGGAAGGATAGACCTTCCTTGCCAGCTACCAAGGCATGGGTGATGCCAGAAGATGTTGTTGGTGAAGGTGCTGAATCTAAATTGAATCGTTTGGTGGATTATCTTCGCACCAATAATCAAGAGGGTATATACGTCTCTGATTTGTCGGAAGTAGCATGGTTGCTCAATGTTCGTGCCTCAGACATCGATTACAATCCATATGTGATTGCCTTCTTGTATGTCAGTGCAGATGGCAAGCATCGCATGTATGTTAATAAGGAGAAGGTAGAAGATATAAAAGATTATTTGTCTGCCCTCAATATTAGCATAGAACCCTATGATGAGGATATTGCCAGGTTCTGCGATAAGACTCCCATCACGGAGTGGAAGTCAAGAAAGAATCTAGTAGAGCAGGATGGCTTCCGCAAGGCACATCTATGCGATGGTGTTGCCATGGTACAATTTCTGGTAAGGCTTCAGGACGCTTTCGCTAAGGGTGAGTGTGTTTCAGAACTATGGGTAGATGAAGAACTTACTGCCTTGCGTGCAAAGCAAGCAGGTTATTTGTCTTTGAGTTTTGAAACAATTGCTGGTTTTGGCGCTCATGGAGCTATAGTGCATTATGAAGCAACGGAAGAAACTAATGCGGCACTTGATACTAGGGGCTTGTTGCTGCTCGATAGCGGTGCACATTATTTGAATGGTACTACTGATATTACTCGTACAATAGCTATCGGTGAACCGACGGCAGAGGAAAAACGTGTGTACACCTTGGTGCTTAAGGGTCATTTGTGTTTGCAGAATATGCATTTCCCAGATGGAACAACTGGTTTGCAATTGGATACTGCAGCTCGCATGTCAATGTGGCGTGAGGGTTATGACTTCGGTCATGGCACAGGTCATGGTGTAGGTCATGTGCTTGGTGTGCATGAAGGTCCTGTTCAGATAAGAAAGAATCATAGAGGAGACACTGTGCTTCCCATAAAGGTTGGCCAAGTTATTACAGATGAACCAGGTATATATGTCGCTGGTAGGTTTGGAGTTAGAATAGAAAACTGCCTCTTGTGTATAGAAGATAGGCAAACGGAGTATGGCAAGTTCCTTAAGTTTGAACCTCTGACTCTTTGTCCTTATGATAGCTCTCTGATTGATGTAGCGATGCTTACGGAAGAGGAACGAACTTGGTTGAACGAGTATCACGCAATGGTGTGTGAGAAGTTGCTTCCCCTTCTTTCAAATGATGATGAGAAGGCATGGTTGATAAGGGCAACGGCCAAATTATAAAATCCATTTGCAAGATTGATGTTGCAAAACGGCAATGTGCAGCGAAAAAACTTAGCTTTGGGATGCGATGTTATACTAAAAATTAGTATCTTTGCTGAGAATAATTTTAAATAACACATAAAAATAACAAAATTATGGCATTTTTAACTGACGAGAAACTTCTTATTGTTGGTGCTGGTGGTATGATCGGCTCAAACATGGTACAGAGCGCTTTGATGCTCGGTTTGACTCCTAACATTTGTTTGTATGATATTTTTGAACCCGGTGTTCATGGTGTAGCTGACGAGATGGCTCATTGTGGTTTCCCCGGTGCAAATATCACTTGGACAACTAACCCCGAGGAGGCTTTCACAGGTGCTAAGTATATCGTTTCTTCAGGTGGTGCTCCTCGTAAGGAGGGTATGACCCGTGAGGATTTGTTGAAGGGTAACTGTCAGATTGCTGCTGAGTTTGGTGACTTCATCAAGAAGTATTGCCCCGATGTTAAGCACGTTGTTGTTATCTTCAACCCCGCTGACGTTACAGCTTTGACAGCTTTGATTCACTCTGGTTTGAAGCCCAATCAGTTGACTTCTTTGGCTGCTCTTGACTCTACTCGTTTGCAGCAGGCTTTGGCTAAGGAGTTCGGTGTTCAGCAGGACAAGGTTACTGGCGCTAAGACTTATGGTGGTCATGGCGAGCAGATGGCAGTATTTGCTTCTCAGGTTAAGATTGATGGCAAGCCTTTGTCTGAGATGGGTCTTTCTGAAGAGCGTTGGGCAGAGATTAAGCACAATACCGTTCAGGGTGGTTCTAACATCATCAAGTTGCGTGGCCGTAGCTCTTTCCAGAGCCCCTCTTACTGCGCTATCAAGATGATTGAGGCTGCTATGGGTGGTGAGCCTTACACTCTACCTGCTGGTTGCTACGTGAATAGCGAGGAGTTGGGTTACAAGAACGTAATGATGGCTATGCCTACAGTTATTGATGCTGATGGTGTGCACTATGTTGCTCCCGAGGGTACTGCAGAGGAAATGGCAGCTTTGGCTTCTTCTGTTGAGCATTTGGGCAAGATGCGTGACGAAATCATCGCATTGGGCATCATCCCCGCTGTTGAAGAGTGGACAAAGGAAAACCCCAACCTGTAATAACCTTTCAAATTAGATAGGTATTAGAAGTATACCACGCTTCCCGACGCTTTGCTTGTCGGGAAGCGATTTTATTTTCCTCGGGAGGAAAATAAAATAACGATGGCGCTGGCGGCAAAATCGTGAGCTTTTCGTTGATGCCCCTTTGCCGTATACATGACATCAGCGGCTAAAAATATAGCGACATCGGGCAGAAAAAAAGAGAATTATTTTGTCACGTCAAAAAGTATATGTAATTTTGCGCCGCATTTAACGTGCGATATGTATAATTAATTAATTTTTAACAAACAAAAAAATGATTGTAGTACCTGTAAAAGAAGGCGAGAACATTGAAAAAGCGTTGAAGAAGTTCAAGCGTAAGTTTGAAAAGACCGGTGTGGTAAAGGAACTCCGTGCCCGTCAGC
>JAFOCV010000086.1 GCA_017381015.1 Bacteroidaceae bacterium | reverse complement strand
CCATGTTCATCGGGAAATTAATGCAAAAAGGAGTCATTATGGCTCCTTTTTTGCACGTTTAGCGAAGGCAAAAATAGCCTTACGAGAAAGAAGCAAAGCCATCTATTCTTATACAGAACTGTAAATCAACTATTTACAAAAAAGAATGCAATCAGTAATCAGTTAATCAGTTACAAAACTAGCTCAGATAGCTCAGTTTTCAGTTATTTATTTATCCCTCCCCCATTCCTTACCTTTGAATTAACGCTCCCTACCTTCTCCGTTCCAAAACTATATTATATAACTATATTATCTATAATATAATATTATATATATATAGTAACTATATTATTAGTAATATTTGATGGTGTTTTCTAAATATGATGGTGGGGTAGCCTAAAATAACTGATTTAACTGATTTAACTGATTTAATCGCCCAGGGAAGATACATAGGTTAATCAATTAAATCAGTTAAATCAATTATATTTTTGAGTCTTCATTGGAAGGTGTTGGATTTTTATTAAGGTAGGTTCTATAAATTAGTTATAATCTTGTATTAAGTAAATTCTATTGCTTTTGTTCTCTAATATCTCTTGCACCATATCTTCTTCATTTTCACTTACTCACATAGATCACTATGCTCGTAAGCTCAAATTTAAAATCTATGGCACAATAGACATCATATAAAGCAAAGCTAATTTATAGAACCTACCTTAACTTTGTCTTCTGAATAGAGATAATATCAGGTGCTATGAGCAAGGTTTCCATTCGTTTTTATAATGACCGCGAGTTCGTTCGATGAGATAATGGAGATGCCTATCGAACGTTAGAAAAGAAAAAACCGCAACACCCCTGTAAAGGAAAGTGTTGCGGAATAATCATATTTATAGGTTAGAGTATGGCTAGTTAAAGCAAGTTACTTGTATTAGAAATCATACTTAACCATTAGCTTGGGAGAGGCTTTGAAATCGCTGGCATAGTTTTCCAGCTCCACCTCGGTACCTATGCCAAAGCGTTTGAGACAATAGAGCAATTGTATCTCGGTGCTGTATGTCAGATGATTTACGGTGGCGTTGTAGGCAAGGTCAACGTATCCACCGAAGTATAGATGTTCATTGAAGAACTTTCTGTTCCATACGGCGGTACCCTGAATGCCATGTCCTGTATTGCCCTGACGGTAATCGATGTCCATGCGGTACTTTAGTTGAAACTCCAGGTATGTCTTGTTGACAACCTTCTGATAAGCACCACCAAGCAGGGCTGCATGCGCATAGGTAATGCCTCCATTGAAGAGTATGCCGCCATCGTATTCGACGTGTGCGTAGAAGTCTTTCTTCAGCTTGAAGTTATATCCATACTCGAAGTACGCACCATTGTCTGCTTTTTTGCCAAGGTCAAGGTCGACAAAACCGAAACCATAACCGTTCTTTTGAGTGTGACCAATCTCGCCAGTAATAGTGGCGTATTCATGGCCAAAATCGTACATCATCTGAGCATTACCCCATACTTGTGCCTTGGCCACAGTAGCCAGCAAGCACATTAGTAGCATAACTGAATTTTTCTTCATAATTACTTTCTGTTTTTTATATTTTATCTTCTCATTTTTTTCTATTCGTCGCACTCCGCTAATTACATTCTGCTGATGAGATAGGGGAGTGCCTTTTCAAACTTAACACCATACCAATGTGAGGGGTCGGGCATTGTTTGACGGATGGTTTCCACTACAAAGTCGGCCGCGATAGAAGCAGATTCAATGATGCTATGTCCGCGCATTAGAGCGCCAGCAAATGAAGAAGCATAGCAATCGCCAGTACCATGCATAGAGCACTGGATACGGTCGGTAAAGTAATACTGGATGTTGGTGCCGTCATAGCATGCTACACCCAATTTGTTTTCATCAAAACTAACACCAGTGAGCACCACATTCTTTGCACCAAGGGTGTATAGGCGCTTGAGCATATCCTCGATGTATGCCTGGTCGTACTCTGTGGTATATTCCTCGCCAAGGAGCAAGGCTGCCTCGGTCATATTGGGCATGATTACGTCTGCACCATTGCACAACTTGCGCATCTCCATGGGGAAATCGTCGTCAAAACCTGGATACAACTTGCCGCCATCGCCCATTACGGGGTCAACGATGCGCATAGCACCAGGACGAGCTGTCTCCTCCATAATGCGAAGGATATGAGGTATCTGAGCCTTTGAAACGTAACCAGTGTAGAAGGCATCGAAATCTACCTTTTCCTTCTTCCATTGCTCAAGAATGTTGGGCATCTCATTGGTGAGGTCGAAGAATGTCCACGCGCTAAAACCAGCGGTGTGATTGGAAAGTACCGAACTGGGCAGTATGCCACACTCCACGCCACATGCCGAGATGATGGGGAGAGCTACGGTGAGAGAACATTGTCCCACGCAGGAGATGTCTTGAATGGTGAGTAATCTTTTGTCTGACATAACTTTATAAAATCTTTTTCTTAGTGTTAAATCTAAATTTCTTAGTGTTAAATCTAAACTTCTTAGTGTTAAATCTATGTTTTTTGGTGCTAAAACCTAATATCGAGAGTTGGAGATTCCAATCTCAATCCTGAAAACGATGCAAAGGTATTGGGAAATCGAAAAATGACCAACGAAAGATTCTTTTTATGCAAATGTTTGTTCCGAAAATGTAAAACGGGCTAGGGTTGGAGTTCCTCCTCTCTATACATTATTATATTAATATTAATGGTGTGGTTGTGATGCTTTGTGGACCTTCTAGTATCGAAATCCCAACTTTTTGTTTGTATTTGTGGCAAAAAGTAATCAAAAAGTTAACTTTTTCTTACTCTTGCCCTCACTTTCTTTGGCATTTTGCTAGCATAATCGTATCTTTGCGCCCATTATTTTTAGATGAAACGATTTTTACTCCTCAGAAAGACATGGAAGAAAAGGAATATTTGGACAAGTACGAGCAAAACCTTATAGTGGAATTGCTAAAGGTGTGTACTCAGCAGGGCAAATTGGAAGGACAACTGTTGCCAAGCCCCGACCTGGACGATAAGTGGGAAGAGGTGGCTCAGCCATACATGGGCGATGCTATCAAGGAGATAGCCAAGTATCCAACCGTGGCATTGGGATGGATGATGTACCTGGGCATGGCCATTGCTCACTATTGGGATATTGATTGGGAGCTCTATGGCAAGATTCCTAACCTCTATGAATACATCAGAGACAAGCGCGGTTTTGATTGCATGGACGAGTACGTGAGAGAAACGGTACTGGGCTTTTCTCCCAAGGCCAAACCCGCAGATGGCCAAGCTATGAACGAGTACGATGCCATGGAAGAATTGGTGCGCATGCTCTCCACCATCTGTCTCACACAAATCAGAAGAGAGCAAATAGAGCCACAGAGTCCTATGGCATTCCGAGTGTATTTGCGTAGCATTCATGCATTGTATCTGGTTGGCGCAAGTTTGGAATTATATCGTCTTGGTTACAAAATGACAGCATAAATACGATTTTTCTTTCATTTTTCTTTGGAAATTTAAAGAAGAGCTGTATCTTTGCCCGTGTAATAACAAATAAACGACTAAAAAGAATTTTACAACATATGAAACATCAATTGAGAAGTGCTGTATGTACAGAGGGTCGCCGCATGGCAGGCGCACGTGCTCTGTGGGTGGCAAATGGCATGAAGAGGGAGATGTTTGGCAAACCAATTATAGCTATTGTCAACTCGTTTACTCAGTTTGTTCCTGGACATACTCATTTGCACGAGATAGGTCAGATAGTAAAAGCCGAGATAGAGAGCATGGGATGCTATGCCGCCGAATTCAATACCATAGCCATTGATGATGGTATTGCTATGGGGCATGATGGTATGCTATATTCTTTGCCTAGCCGTGACATCATAGCAGATAGTGTGGAGTATATGTGCAATGCCCACAAGGCCGATGCTATGATATGCATTTCCAATTGTGACAAGATAACTCCCGGTATGCTCATGGCGGCAATGCGATTGAATATCCCTGCCGTATTTGTGAGCGGTGGTCCTATGGAGGCTGGTAAGTACAAGGGTGAGAACCTCGACTTGATAGCAGCCATGGTAAAGGGTGCTGACAAGACCGTGAGTGAGGAGGAATTGGCCGAGGTAGAGAATCGTGCATGTCCCGGATGTGGATGCTGTAGTGGTATGTTTACCGCCAATTCTATGAACAACCTTACCGAGGGTATTGGTCTTTCTCTTCCCGGTAATGGTACTATCCTTGCCACACACACCAATCGCGTACAACTCTTCAAGGATGCAGCTCGTCAGATAGTAAAGAATGCGTTTGCATATTACCAGGATGGCGACGAGAGCGTTTTGCCACGCAGCATAGCCACACGTCAGGCCTTTATGAATGCCATGACCCTGGACATTGCCATGGGTGCCAGTACCAATACGGTGCTCCATTTGCTGGCAATAGCTCAGGAAGCAGAGGTGGACTTTACCATGAAGGATATGGACGAGCTTTCACGCAAGACCCCCTTCTTGTGCAAGTTGGCTCCCAATAGTCAGAAGTATAGCGTACAGGAGTGTGGACGTGCAGGTGGCATGCTCAATCTGCTTGGCGAATTGGCTAAAGGCGGTTTGATAGACACCTCGGTAAAGCGCGTAAACGGTGCCACATTGGCCGAGGATATAGAAAAGTACTCTATCCTCAAGGCCGAGGTAGATCCCGAAGCTAAGCGTATCTATAGCAGCGCTCCTGGTGGAGTGTTCTGCAACAAGATGGGCGCTCAGAGTACCATGTACGAGACATTGGACACCGACCGTGAGAATGGTTGCATTCGCGACATAGAGCACGCATACACCAAGGATGGCGGTATGGCCGTATTGTTTGGCAATATTGCACAGGATGGTTGTGTGGTAAAGACCGCAGGTGTGGACGAGAGCATTTGGAAGTTCTCAGGTCCTGCCGTAGTATTTGACTCGCAAGAGGATGCATGCGAAGGCATTCTCGGTGGCAAGGTGAAGAAGGGCGACGTGGTGGTTATCACTCACGAAGGTCCCAAGGGCGGTCCTGGTATGCAGGAGATGCTTTATCCCACCAGTTACATCAAGTCAATGCACATGGGCAAGGAATGCGCCTTGATTACCGACGGACGCTTCAGCGGTGGAACCTCTGGTCTTTCCATCGGACACATTAGCCCCGAGGCAGCTGCTGGTGGCAATATTGGTAAGATAGTGGATGGAGACATCATCGATATAGACATACCAGCACGTAGCATCAATGTACGTCTTTCTGACGAAGAGTTGGCTCAGCGTCCTCAGCAACCCTTGCGCCGCAATCGTGTAGTGAGCAAGGCTCTGAAGGCTTATGCACAGAGTGTTACTAGTGCCGACAAGGGCGGTGTGAGGATAATAAAGGATTAGCGATTAGCGTTTAGCGACGAGCGATGAACGATTAGCGACGAGCGATTAGCGTTTTGCGAACATTCCTAGGTTTTTCTAGCTCTCCCTAGTCCTTCCCAGAACAAACGACAAAATATATGGAAACAACAAAGATAACTGGTGCCGAGGCCTTGATGCGCTCTCTTGAGCACGAAGGTGTGGATGTACTGTTTGGATATCCCGGTGGTGCTATTATGCCTACCTACGATGCATTGTACGACCATAAGGAATCGTTGCATCACATATTAGTGCGCCACGAGCAAGCAGCCGTACATGCCGCTCAGGGTTATGCCCGTGTCAGTGGCAAGGTGGGTTGTGCTATCGTAACCTCAGGTCCTGGTGCCATGAACACCATCACCGGTGTGGCAGATGCAATGATTGACTCCACTCCTATGGTGGTAATCTGCGGACAGGTGGGTGCTGCTATGCTTGGTACCGATGCCTTTCAGGAGGTGGACGTAGTGGGTGTAACTCAACCCATTACCAAGTGGAACTATCAGATACGTCGTGCCGAGGATATCCCCTGGGCGGTGGCACGTGCCTTTTATATTGCCAAAAGCGGACGTCCCGGTCCTGTGGTGCTCGACTTTGCCAAGAACGCACAGACGGCAATGATAGATTACGCACCACAGACGGTCAATTTCATTCGTAGCTACAATCCCGTTCCCTCGGCTGATGCTGCCAGCATAGAAGAGGCAGCTAGATT
This sequence comes from Bacteroidaceae bacterium, assembly GCA_017381015.1. Taxonomy (GTDB): domain Bacteria; phylum Bacteroidota; class Bacteroidia; order Bacteroidales; family Bacteroidaceae; genus Physcousia. The sequence goes on along the minus strand of JAFOCV010000086.1, from coordinate 9,733 downwards.
GATTAATCAGAGTGTGAAGCCTTTGATGCTTGTTGGTCAGGGTGTGGAATTGGCTGGTGCTCGCCAGGAATTGCTGGAACTATGCGAGAAGGCTCAGATACCTTTTGGTCAAACTATGCTAGGTCTTTCTGCTGCTCCCACCAATCACCCCTTGAATATGGGTATGCTGGGCATGCATGGCAATCTTGCACCTAATGTGATGACCAACCAGTGCGACTTACTCATAGCCGTAGGTATGCGTTTTGACGACCGTGTCACTGGCGACCTCCATACCTATGCTAAGCAGGCAAAGGTCATTCACTTCGAGATAGACCCTTCAGAGGTGGGCAAGATTATCAAACCCACGGTGGCCGTCTTGGGCGATTGCAAGCAAACCCTGGCTCAGGTATCTGCACTCGTGGAACCTACCACACATCAGGCATGGATAGATGGTTTCAAGCCCTATGCCGAGAAGGAATACAACAAGGTAATCGATGCAGCTTTGAATCCCACGGAAGGTCCCTTACTTATGGGCGAGGTGGTGCGCCGTGTGAGCGAAGCCACCAACAACGAAGCCATCATGGTGACCGACGTTGGTCAGAATCAATTGTTCGGTTGTAGATACTTCCAGTACACCCATCCTCGTAGCATTGTCACCAGCGGTGGTTGTGGCACTATGGGTTTTGGTATTCCAGCAGCTATCGGTGCCACATTTGGCGCCCCCGAACGTACCGTGTGTATGTTCTGCGGTGATGGTGGTTTCCAGATGACTATTCAGGAATTAGGCACCATCATGGAGCAGCAATGTCCCGTGAAGATGATACTTCTGAACAATAATTACCTGGGCAATGTGCGCCAATGGCAGTACATGTTCTTCAACAAGCGCTATTCTTTCACTCCTATGCTCAATCCCGATTATGAGAAGATAGCAGAGGGTTATGGAATACCTTGTCGCACCGTGATAGAGCGTGCCGACCTGGCTGATGCCATCAAGGAGATGCTGGCTACGGATGGTCCATACCTATTGCAATGTGCCGTGAAGGAAGAGGACAATGTCTTGCCAATGACTCCTCCCGGAGGTAGTGTGGACGATATGTTGCTTGAGGTAAAGTAAAACATAGGGAGGACAAGTGATATGAACGAAATGAAAAATAAATACGGAGCTGCCGAGTGTGGCGATTGCAATACTTGCGGCAAGTGCGATGAGTTGTTTGACGAGTGTGTTCCCGAGCTAAAGGGCTTTGACGATGCCGTAGCAGCTGCAGCCGCTATCGACCGCAATTCCTACGAGAAGAATCTTTCTCGCCAACGTCGTGCCACCTTGAGCGAAGACACAGCCGAGGGCGAGCAGACGGAGACATTCAAGCGCAATGCTGTGGTGCGTCCTTCTGCACCTGGTCATGAGGGTGCCTTGTACAATAATCATCAGGGCCTCACTCTCTATACCTTGATTATCTTCTCAGAAAACTATGCAGGTATACTGAATCAGATTACGGCTGTCTTCACCCGTCGTCAGGTAAATATCGAAACTCTCAACGTATGTGCTTCCAGCACCCCTGGCGTGCACAAATACACCATCACCTGCTATTGCAAGAAGGATATGGCAGAGATGCTGGTGCGACAGATAGAGAAGCGTATTGATGTGCTCCAAGCCAATTGTTTTGTGGATGATGAAATCTTCATGATGGAGACATCCTTGCTCAAGTTGTCCACTCCCAAGGTATTGGCAGATAAGGAGATTTCTCGCATTGTGCGCCGTTACGACGCTCGTTTTGTAGAGGTTAATTCCACATACTCTATCGTAGAGAAAACCGGTATCACGGAAGACGTGATGGAATTGTTCACTCAGTTGGACGAAATCGGTTGTGTTCTCCAATTTGTGCGCTCTGGACGTATTGCCGTTACCAAGAGTCGCATAGAGCGTCTGGACAATTATCTCACTCAGCGCGAGATGGAAAGATAAGATATTATATAAGGTAATCTTTTTCCTCTTCCCAAACAAACATCATTGATTATGCAAAAGATTGACATATACCCCATATATATAGAACCCTTTCATGTTGACTTTACTGGTCGTGTGTTTATGGGTGTGCTAGGCAATCATCTGCTCAATGCGGCTGGTAATCACTCGCAGAAGCGTGGATGGGGTATTAGCGCTCTCAATGAGAATCATCACACATGGGTGCTTTCTCGTCTCTCTATCGAAATGACCGAGATGCCTCGTAATTATCAACATTGTCAGGTGAGCACATGGGTGGAAAGCGTGATGAAGCTCTTTACCACTCGTAACTTTGCCATCAAGGATGCTGAGGGCAATCCCATGGGTTATGCTCGTAGCGTTTGGGCAATGATAGACACGGAGACACGTCGTCCTTGCGACCTGGTCACTCTTTACGATGGTGATTTACTGAATTATGTGGTGTCCGACGAGGAGAATGTTTGTCACATCGAAGGTCATGGACGTTTCCGCTTCCGCGATGCTCAGTTGGTTCGCACACTCACCACATGCTATAGTGATATAGATATCAATGGGCATGTCAATTCTATCAAGTACATAGAGCACATTCTCAATCTTTTCTCTCGTCAGCAGATGGAACGTGGTATCAAGCGTTTCGAGATAGCCTACAAGGCAGAGAGCTACATGGGCGATACACTCAGTTTCTATGTCCAGCCAGTGGATGACAATGAAATAGACGTGGAGGTGCGCAAGAACATCTCCGAGGATTCCAACGGCGATGTGGTGTGTCAGGCAAAGGTGAGATTCAATGTCTCTGATGAGTGATTACTCGGATTACTCAGATTACTCAGATTATTCCGATTACTCAGAAAACTCAGAGTATTCGGATTATTCAGAAAACACAGAAATAAATCAATAATTAAAAAAATATACTAAAATGGCAAAAATGAATTTTGGCGGTGTTATCGAAGAAGTAGTAACCCGCGAGGAGTATCCTCTAGAGAAAGCACGTGAAATTTTGAAGGACGAAACCATCGCCGTTATCGGTTATGGTGTACAGGGTCCTGGTCAGGCATGCAACTTGCGCGACAACGGTTTCAATGTAATCGTTGGTCAGCGTCAGGGCAAGACCTATGATAAGGCTGTTAGCGATGGTTGGGTACCTGGTGAGACTCTATTCTCTATCGAAGAGGCAGCAGAGAAGGCTAGCATCGTAATGTGCTTGCTATCAGACGCAGCAGTGATGAGCGTATGGCCCACATTGAAGCAGTACCTCACACCTGGTAAGGCTCTTTACTTCTCTCACGGCTTTGCTATCACATGGAACGACCGCACCGGTTGTGTTCCTCAGGAGGATATCGACGTTATCATGGTTGCTCCCAAGGGTTCTGGTACATCATTGCGCACTATGTTCTTGGAAGGTCGTGGTTTGAACAGTTCTTACGCAGTATACCAGGATGCTACTGGTCGTGCTCTTGAGCGTACCTTGGCACTAGGTATCGGTATCGGTTCTGGTTATATGTTTGAGACCACTTTCCAGCGCGAGGCTACTTCCGACCTTACTGGCGAGCGTGGTTCTCTAATGGGTGCTATCCAGGGTCTTCTTTTGGCTCAGTACGAGGTATTGCGTGAGAATGGTCACTCTCCCTCAGAGGCTTTCAACGAGACAGTAGAGGAGTTGACTCAGTCACTTATGCCTCTCTTCGCACAGAAGGGTATGGACTGGATGTATGCTAACTGCTCTACCACTGCACAGCGTGGTGCTCTTGACTGGATGGGCCCCTTCCACGATGCTTGCAAGCCCGTAGTAGAGAAGTTGTACGCTTCTGTAAAGTGTGGTAATGAGGCTCAGATTTCTATCGATGCTAACTCTAAGCCCGACTATCGTGTAGGTCTTGAGAAGGAATTGGCAGCACTTCGCGAGAGCGAGATGTGGCGCACTGCTGAGACCGTACGTCAGCTTCGTCCTGAGAACAATTAATTCTCTTGATAATAGTTTTTCTAATAAAAGCTCCCAAGGCAAGTTCCGAGGGAGCTTTTTTCGTAGTAGGCAACTACCCGCAGATTACAGATTATATATCAAGCGCCAGCCGAGCATTACACTGGGCTGGCGCTTGGAGGTAGATTTATGGTAAATACGCTACCATGATTGGGTGATGATTTGACATGTATGCGTCCACCATGTTTCTTGATGATTTGTTTGCAAAGGCTTAATCCTATGCCCGACCCCTGAGTTTTGGTGGTAAAGAAGGGTACAAAGATGCTGTCTATTACCTCTGGCAGAATACCCTGTCCGTGGTCACGTACAGATATTTCTACGTAGCCGTTTGCCATTCGTGTGCTGTTGATTTCGATTGTGTCACTGCCAGATTCGGAAGCATTCTTGACCAGGTTGACCAATACTTGCATCAGTAGGCGAGGGTCAGCATACACCTCCAGATTGCTGGGCACAATGGTATAATGTAACCTGTTGCCATACAATTCCTGCAAATCACTGCAATACTCCTCTACGGGAATTGATTCGCATTGAGGTTTGGGTATGCGTGTCAGTTGTCGGTAATTGTTGACAAAATCCAGCAGTCCCTTACTTCTGCGATGTATTACGCTCAGTGCCTTGTCAGCCTCGGTAATAGTTGGCGTGGGGTACTCGTTTTCCTTTGGTTCGGACAAACCGATAATAGGTGTGAGCGAGTTCATTATTTCGTGAGTGAGCACACTAACCAACTTTTGCCACGCCTCAATCTCTTGCTCCTCCAATACCTCGTGTATATCCCTGAGGCTGACTATACGAAGGTCTTGCTTGTTCACGATAAATCTGCGCGAGCAGACAAGCATTTCATACATACGGTTGTGATTATTGTAAGTCACCTTCTGAGCCGAGGTGCAGCTTATCCAACTTAGTGGCATATCGCGCAATGTACCCAATAGAGAAATAGATGCACGGTTTTGCCACGTGATTTCGCCATCCTGTTTGCATACCAATACTCCGGTGTCAACCTCGTCCAGTATCTGTTCGTAGTAATGCTGGCGTATGGCTTCGCTTTGCAGGCGTTGCTTGTAGGTATCAAAGGTTTTGTCCAGTTCATGTGCCAAGGCAGCAGATATATCACCCTGCTTGGTAGTTGTCCTGTCTGACATATCTCCCATGCGTATCCTCTCGAGCGTGTTGTGTGCAGAGCTGAGGAAATGCCTTTGTGTGCGTATGATGTTAGCGATGAGACCTAGTTGTACCAACAGACATCCCAGGGCAGAAAAGTAGTATTCCCTGTGCAGACATGCCACCAGTGCATAGGCCGTAAGGGTAAGCACCAGAGTGAGGCAGATGATTTTTATACTAAAACGAGTCATAGGCCGTATTTCTCCATCTTGCGATACAACATAAATCTGGTGATGCCCAATAGCTTGGCAGCCCGGCTCACGTTACCTTCGCATCTGGTCAGTGCGCGTTCGATGGATATGCGCTCTACCGTCTCCAAATCCAGTGTGTCCAAGGGATTGCTGTTGGCGGAGTTATTGGTGTGGTTAAAGCTATCCCCAGGAATATCGTTTATACCCAAAGTGCTACTCTTGGACAGTATCACGGCACGCTCTATCATGTGCTGTAATTCACGCACGTTGCCAGGCCAACTGTATTCCTTTAGTCGTTTGATTAATTCGGCAGACAGTCCGTTGACGCTTTTCGAGTATTTGCGAGCATACATTGCCGTAAAATGTTTGGCAAGCAAGGGAATGTCCGTGATACGCTCTCTTAGTGGCGGCATGCTCAGCTCGATGGTATTAATGCGATACATGAGGTCCTGGCGAAAACTGCCATCGTTCACAGCCTGACGAATATCCACATTCGTTGCACAGATAAAGCGTACGTCAATGGGCATAGTGTTGGTAGAACCCAATCTGGAGCACTGGCGCTTTTCTATACAGGTGAGCAATTTGGCCTGCATCTCAGTTTTCAGATTCCCTATCTCGTCCAGGAACAAGGTACCGCCATTCGCCGCTTCCAATCGTCCGGCCTTGGCATTCTGTGCACCGGTAAAGGCACCACGTTCGTAGCCAAACAATTCGCTCTCAAACAGAGGTTCGGGCAGTGCCCCCAGGTCGATACAGACAAAGGGTTTGTCCTGTCGCAAGGAGTTTCTGAAAATATATCTTGCCAGCACATCCTTGCCAGTGCCATTCTCACCAAGTATCAGAATATTGGCATCCGTCCTGGCCACCTCCTTTGCCAGTGAGAGTACGTTGCGCATAGCCTCGCTCTCGCCAATAATCTCTACGTTAGTTGGGCTTGGGCTTGGAGCCGGTGATTTCTGGTCAGAGATGTCGTCCCGCTTGCGTCTCAATCTCATCGCACCAGATAGCATGCTGAATAATTGTTTCCTCTCCCAGGGTTTGGGCAGAAAGTCCACGGCACCCGCCTTGATGGCGCGCACCACCTTGGGCGTATCGCTGTATGCCGTCATCATTATTACGGGTAGCTCGGGGTCAATCTTCAATAGTTTTTTGAGCAGCACAAACCCCTCCTCGCCACTGACAGCATCGCGAGTGAAGTTCATATCCATCAATACCACATCAGGCTTGTACTTCTTGCACAAGTCCAGGGCACGCTCCGGTGTATATGCCACCTTTACCCACTCGCTACTGGTGGTCAATTGGTTGTTGAGCGTAAACAGTATGTCTGCATTGTCATCGACAACAAGGATTTTACCCAGCTTCTCCATCTATCAATCAAATATTATTCACAGGCACGCAAAATTATACATAATAAATGAAACAGCCCCACACCAGGCAATAAAACCAGCGTGTAAATAGAAAAAGTGTGCGATTTCGCACACTTTTTCACTCTCTAGCACTGTCTGTACACGGCAGTATTACGGCAGATTCGATTATTAAACGATGTTGTCCACCACACTACCGTCAAAGAGGTTGACTATACGGTCAGAGTATGCAGCATCGCGTGCCGAGTGGGTCACCATGACGATGGTGGTGCCCTCGCGGTGCAGTTCGCGTAGCAGTCCCATTACCTCCAGTCCATTCTTCGAGTCCAGGTTGCCCGTAGGCTCGTCGGCAAGGATTACCTTGGGTTGCATCACCACGGCACGTGCTATGGCAGTACGCTGCTGCTGACCACCCGACAGCTGAGAGGGGAAGTGCTTGGCACGATGTTCAATGGCCATACGTTTCAGGGCATCGGTGATGCGACGCTTGCGCTCGTCGGCAGGAACTTTCATGTACAATAGAGGCAGTTCGATGTTTTCCTCTACGGTAAGTTCGTCAATCAGATTAAAGCTTTGGAAGATGAAGCCCAGTGTGCCACGTCTAATCACATTGCGCTCCTTCTCGGTCAGTGCGCACATATCCTTGCCATCAAGGAAGTACTGACCATCGGTGGGTCTGTCCAGCAAGCCAAGAATATTCAGCAGCGTAGACTTGCCACAACCCGAAGGTCCCATTATGGCTACAAACTCGCCCTGCTTTACCTCAAGGGAAACGTTAATCAATGCATGCGTCTCAACCTCTTCCGTGCGAAACACTTTTGATATACTATCAGTCTTAATCATAATATTATCTTGTTAAATTTTCTTATCTATTATCTAAACTCGCTAATCGCTAATCAGAATAGTCTGATTACTCTGAATAATCGTTAATCGCTAGTCGCTAATCGCTCATCTCTAATCGCTCCTCGCTCCTCGCTCCCCTACGCCTTAATCACCATTGCCGGTTTTTCCCTGAAGCACTGGCGCACCTTCCATGCCACCAGTGAAGTCACCAGCACGGCAATACCCAGGGCAATACATACGGGTTGCTTCCATCCCAGGGTGATGCTAGTGGTATATGTCTCCAGCCACATGGTCATCAGATAGAAACCGATGCAGAGGCCTATGATAGTACCCAATGTGGTGACGATGGAATACAAGCGCAATGTTTGGCACAGACACACTCCATACGTGGCACCAAAGATACGGCGAATGGCCAAGGAGCGGCGCTGGCGCTGAAGGTCGGCGCTGACCAGAGTGAGCAAGCCGAAGAACGCTATGCCAAAGCCCACGATAGCCAGGATGGTGTACAGAGTAAGGTAGTTTTGCTCCTTCTCGTAGGTGTCAGATATTAAATCTCCAAAGTTGACCACGCGCACCAGTCCTGCGTCCACATTGATATCTCTTCTGCGCAAGAGGTCTTCCACGGCAGCTATGCCTTCCTTCTCTTTGCCGGGGAGGAAACGGAAATAGAGTTCCTCCTTGCTCCAACTGTTGGTCAACATTGGCAGGAACAAGATAAGTCGCGCATCGCTATGAAGGTCGTGGGTACATATATCCAAGGTGCCTATTATTTCTTTGTCTTCATAAGGTAGATACGGGTTCTCTGGGGTGACTCCATAGTGTTCCGCCACATTACTGCTTATCAGCGCTTGGTTGCTATTGAGAGTAAACTCACCCGTCATTGGTTTCCATATATTGGGTTTCATCTCAAACAACTTTATAGCAGCCTCTGTCATGTGATATCGGTAATATTGGACGGCGCCGTTAATATTATCCATTCCCCATCCTCCAAAGAAAGGATTCAGCGTGATACACGTGTCAACAACAGCCAATGCCGAAATCTCTTGTGCCATCTCATAGGTATTTACCAATGTTTTTTCGTCTTCGCGTACAAAACTAAAAGTATATACCCTGTCTGGGTTCATTCCCAAAGCATCGACGCTAACATAGTGCAATTGCCTGCTACCATTCCATACCAGAAAGAGCAGCAATACACTGACAGACACCTGACACATCACAAAGGAATAGTTTAACGATGAGGGTTTGCCTTGAGGTGCTCCATTGATAGCCCTTTTGTATTTCCTGTTTTGCAAATATACGGGAATGGTACATAGAATTAGGAAAACCACCAGTATTGACGTCCACACACCAGCCATCCATGGCATCACTGGGCATTCGGGCAATTGCATGTATTTGAAAAAACTGTCATAGCACAATTCCAAAACGATGCACGTGCCCAGAGCAATAGCCATAAACACCAATATCACCTCTGCATAAATGCGCCGCAGAGTGTCGCCAGTTGCACCAAAACTAAAGCGCAAACGATATTCTGTCCATCTGCTTTCGGCATTGGAAATGAGTAGTGCCAGATATGAGAACAGGGAGGATATGAGCAATAGTGTTGACAATATTAAAAATATTCCAGGATAGAAAGCTGCTTTCCAAAAACTACCTTCATAGTATAGTAGGCTAAACATTCCTATTGGTATTAATTTAAGAGAAACAAACTTGTTTTCCAAATCCTCATTGTTCTCATTAATCAGATTCATCAAGGCTTTGATATTTTGGGTTTTAGCCAGCACCAATACGATATTTACCCGAGAAGAATATTGACAGAACCATGTATTTTCATCTATTTTATTGCGGCACTCATATAGATTATAGCCACCAATTATATCCTCATCATGTCCTCTGACTACACCAGACACTTGCATGGGTACTATTGAGTTGATGTAAGATTGTGTGACCACTTCTACGGTTGTTCCAGCAATATCCGTAGTGCCAAATAATTTCAGAGCATGTTGTTCAGAAATCACAACCTCGCCCTCCTCCTTCGCAGGACGACCACTCACGAACTCCATTTGTGCCACTTCGAAAAACTCCGGTGTGACTTTCAGCGTTTTGTATCCTCCTACTTTATTGGTATCATTCTTGAGCTTATCGGCACAGGGTGATGCCATTGCCAGGATTATATCGTCAGGCAAATTCTTGGTTAGAGTTTCAGCAACTTTCACTTGATAGAAATACGTGTAGGACTGTGTAT